>JBMSQF010000026.1:0-33246 GCA_049423145.1 Burkholderiaceae bacterium | reverse complement strand
GTGGCGGTGGTGGCCGGCTACGGCGACGTGGGCAAGGGCTCGGCCCAGGCCCTGCGCGCGCTCAGCGCCCAGGTGTGGGTGACCGAGATCGACCCGATCAACGCCCTGCAGGCCGCGATGGAAGGCTACAAGGTCGTGACGATGGAATACGCCGCCGACAAGGCCGACATCTTCGTCTCGGCCACCGGCAACAAGAACGTGATCCGCTACGAGCACATGGCCGCCATGAAAGACGAGGCCATCGTCTGCAACATCGGTCACTTCGACAACGAGATCGACGTGGCGTCGCTTGAGAAGCTGCAGTGGGACGAGATCAAGCCCCAGGTCGACCATGTCATCTTCCCCGACGGCAAGAAGATCACGCTCCTGGCCAAGGGCCGCCTGGTGAACCTGGGTTGCGCCACGGGACATCCCTCCTTCGTGATGTCGTCTTCATTCGCCAACCAGACCATTGCCCAGATCGAGCTCTTCACCAAGAAGGAGAACTATGAAAACGGCAAGGTCTATGTGCTGCCCAAGCACCTCGACGAAAAGGTCGCTCGCCTGCACCTCAAGAAGGTCGGCGCCATGCTCACCGAACTCACTGATGAGCAGGCGGCCTACATCGGCGTGAAGAAGGAAGGGCCCTACAAGGCCGACACTTATCGCTATTGATCGGGCATTCGACAACTGACGGGGCAGCCCTGGGCGGCTGCCCTTAGGTGAAACGCCCATGCGTGCCGATCGGATGCTTGTCGAACGTGGCCTGGCGCCTACGCGCTCGGCCGCGCAGCGCCTGATCGCGCAGGGTGCGGTGCGCTGGTCCAGCGCGCGGTCACCACAGTGGTCTCAGCCGAGCAAGGCCGGTGACGAGCTGCCCGAGGACTGCGAGGTCCAGATCACCGACGATGCCGAATTGCGCTGGGCCTCTCGGGCGGGTCTCAAGCTCGCGGGCGCGATTGAGGCCTTGTCTGCGGACATCTCGCTGCCGATCATGGGGCAGACGGTCTTGGATGTGGGACAAAGCACCGGCGGCTTCACCGATGTCCTGCTGCACCATGGTGCAGGGCATGTGGTGGGGATCGATGTCGGTCATGGTCAACTGCTCGATCGCCTGCGTCGAGATCCTCGTGTGACCGCCTTGGAAGGTATCAATGCCCGCGAGCTCCATCGCGCACAGCTCGGTCGGGCCTGTCCCGAAACGGGTTTTGGCTTCATCGTGGGCGACCTGTCCTTCATTTCTCAGACCCTGGTGTGGCCGGCGCTGGCCCCACTGTTGGCGCGAGACGGCATGCTGCTGATGCTGGTCAAGCCGCCCTTCGAACTGCAGCCGCAGCACATCGGCAAGGGTGGACTCGTCAAGCCCAATGCGCCGCTTCCGGCCATGCGGGAGCGTCTTCATGCGGCCGCCCAGGCCTGCGGCCTGTCGGTTCGGCGGTGGCTGGACAGTCCGGTTGCCGGCGGGAGCGGCAATCGTGAGTTCTTCATTCTTCTCCAAGCCCAGCCATGAGCAGCAACTCGCATTCCATCGGCGTTCCCCTGAGTCTGGAGTTCTTCCCGCCCAAGACCGAGGAGGGGGTTGGCAAGCTCCGCGCCGTCCGGCAGCAGCTCTATGCCCTGCAGCCCGCCTTCTGTTCGGTGACCTATGGCGCCGGCGGCTCCACACAGGACGGCACGCTTCAGACGGTGCAAGCCATCATGGCCGAAGGCCACGAGGCCGCGCCCCACTTCAGTTGCATCGGGGCCAGCCGCGCCTCGATCCGCGAGAAGCTCGAGCAGTTCAAGGCCAGCGGTATCCGGCGCATCGTGGCCCTGCGGGGAGACCTGCCCAGCGGCTATGGCAGCTTTGGCGAATTCCGCTATGCCAGCGATCTCGTGGGTTTCATACGCGAGGAAACCGGCACCCACTTCCACATCGAAGTCGGAGCCTACCCGGAGATGCATCCTCAGGCGCGTTCGCCTCAGGACGATCTCAAGGCCTTCGCCACCAAGGTGAAAGCCGGTGCGAACTCGGCCATCACGCAGATGTTCTTCAACACCGACGCCTATTTCCGCTTCGTCGACGATGCCTACGCGATGGGTGTGGACATCCCGATCGTTCCGGGCATCATGCCCATCACCAACAGCAGCGGGATCATCCGCTTCGCCGACAACTGTGGCACCGAGATCCCACGCTGGATACGGCTGCGCCTGCAGTCCTTCGGCGACGACACGGCCAGCATCCGCGCATTCGGCTTGGACGTCATCACCGATCTGTGCGACCAGTTGCGAACCGCAGGCGTGCCATCGCTGCACTTCTACACGATGAACCAGAGCGCAGCCGTCAGCGACATCTGCGCGCGGCTGGGTGCTCGCTAAGCAACCGTCACCGTCGAGGGCCTTTGCAGCGCAGGCCGCCCACCTCACGGGAGATCGGATCGCTGCCAGGCCACGCCCTCTTCCGTGAGGATCACGTCCAGCGGCACGTCGTGTGGCTCCGGTTGTAGCCAGGGGACATGGCCCATCGAGTAGGCCAGGCCCACCGTGAGCGGCTGGGGCCGCAGTTCGGCCAAGGTGCGGTCATAAAAGCCGCCCCCGTACCCCAAGCGGTAGCCACGGGGGCCAAAACCCACGCAGGGCACCAGCAGGAGCTGCGGTTCGAACTGCGGCGTGTCCTTGGGCTTGGGAATGCCGTAGGCATCCTCCTCCATGGGGCATCCCGGCCACCAGGCATGAAAACGCAGTTGCTGGTTCGAACGCAGGATCACGGGCAGGCCGATGATGCGCTGGCTGTCGCTCTCGCTCCAGCGGTAGAGGGCGGGCAGCGCATCGAACTCCCCCTTGATGGGCCAGTACGCGCCGAGCGCCACTTCCGGGCGACCCAGAAGCCACACCATCAGCACTTCCTGCAGTTGCTCGGCGCGACGCGGGCGATCCACCATCGTTTGACGCTCCATCTGCAGCTGTCTGCGCAGCAGAGACTTGTCGCGCGTAGGGTCGAGTTTGAAATCCATTGGCGGTTCACCCACTTCCTCGTGCAAACTTGAGGACCATGCCGTTTCGAACCATCAGGTCCTCTGCGGACCAGCCCAACACAAGATTGTCCGCGATCAAGCGCCGCTTGGGTGCGGGCTGTCTGTTGATCCTCCTGGCTGGCGGGGCGCTTGACCTTCAGGCCCAGCCCACCACGCCAGCCACACCCGCGGCCTACCCCAGCCAGGATGCCCTGGTCCAAGAAGCCCGGGACGCCCTCAAGCGCAAGGACCGCACCCGCCTGGACACGCTGCGCCAGCAGGCCCAGCGCCAGGGCCATCCGTTGGCGCCATGGTTCGACTATTGGCATCTCGGGCTGCGTCTGGCTGAGGCGGGCACGGCTGAAGTGGAACAGTTCTATCAGCGGTGGCCGGGCAGCTATGTGGAAGACCGTCTGCGCAACGACTGGCTGCTCGAATTGGGACGGCGCCGCGCATGGGCCGACTTTGCCCGGGACATGCCGCGATTCAAGATGAACGACGACCGAGAGGTCACCTGCTACTCGCTGCTGGCCGAACACGAACTCGGCCGTGCACAGCCCGAACTCAAGGAGCGTGCGCTGCAGGCGTGGCTGGCGCAACGCGAGGCTGACGACGGCTGCCGCCTGATGGGGCGCACCTTGGTTCAGGCCAAAGTCCTGAACAACGATGCCGTCTGGGCCAAGCTGCAAGCGGCCATCGAGACCAACCGACCACGGGTGGCACGACAAACCGCCGAACTCCTGGGCGCCCCGGTCGACAAGGCCATCGCCGAAATCACCGACAACGCTGCCCGTGCGCTGGACGCCAAACGGGCCTGGCCGGCCGCGCATGCCGGGCCCCTGGCGGCGCTCGCACTGGCTCGGCGTGCTCAAGACGCCCCGGAAGATGCAGCCAAACGGATGGCCGATCGCTGGGAACGCAGCATGCCCGCCCACTGGCAAGCATGGGCTTGGGCCCAGATCGGTCGGCAAGCGGGTTTCAAGGGCCAGTTTGAAGCCACGGCCCACTACCGTCGGGCATGGGAGTCTGCCGACCGCAGCAACCGGCCCATCGCTTGGTCGGACGAAACCCTCGCTTGGGGCGTCCGCACCGCGCTGCGTGCCGGCGATGCCGTCTCCGAACGTCTGATTCTTCGATCCATCGATGCCATGAGCGAGCGGGAACAGAAAGACCCCGCCTGGCAGTTCTGGCGCGCTCGCGCATTGATGAAGACCGCCCGCGGCGGTCTCGAGGGACAGGCACAAGCCGAGCAAGCCCGGCAGTCCCTGCAAGGCATCGCCTCGCCCCTGCATTTCTACGGAAAGCTGGCCTTGGAAGAGCTCGGTCAACCGCTGAGCCTGCCGCCTCGGCCTGCCAGCCCCAGCAACGGCGAACGAGAGACCGCGCATCAACACCCCGGGCTCACGCGCGCCCTGCGCCTCTTGGCGCTGGGGCTGCGCAGCGAGGGTGTACGGGAATGGAATTTCAGTCTGCGCGGCATGAACGATCGCGAGCTGCTGGCTGCCGCCGAACGCGCTTGCGAGCGAGAGGTTTGGGACCGCTGCATCAACACCAGTGACCGCACGCGACAGGAAGTCGACCTGGAGCAGCGTTTTCCCACGCCGTTTCGCCGCGATGTGATGGCCAAGGCTGGCGAAATCGGCCTCGACCCCGCCTATGTCTACGGGCTCATTCGGCAGGAGTCGCGCTTCATCACCGACGCCCGCTCCCATGTGGGCGCCTCGGGTCTCATGCAGGTGATGCCCGCGACGGCCAAGTGGACCGCCAAGCGGATCGGGCTGCCCTTCAAGCCGGAGATGATCACCGACCGCGATGCGAACCTGCGCATCGGAACCGCCTACCTCAAGATCGTGCTGGACGACTTCGGTGGATCGCAAGCGATGGCCGCTGCGGCCTACAACGCGGGCCCCAGCCGTCCCCGCCGCTGGCGCGAAGGGCCGGTGGTGGAGGCCGCAGCCTGGGCAGAGTCCATCCCGTTCAACGAAACCCGGGATTACGTCAAGAAGGTGCTGTCCAATGCCACGTTGTACGCGGCACTGCTCGGCCAGGGCCAGGCCTCACTGAAGGCACGATTGGCCGGCTCCATCGGCCCCCGAGACCACAGCGCGCCCGCACCGGACCGAGAGATTCCTTGAGGCACGCGCACCCATGCTGTGCCCCTCGTCGCCTGATATATGAACGCCCTACCCCCCAACGACCCGACGTCCCCAACCGCAGCCAGCCGAGACCAGGCCCTACCCGACACCGCCTCCGGCAGTCCCGTGCCGCGGCGCATCCTGGTGCTGGGCGGTACCGGATTCGTCGGGCAATCCTTTTGCGAGCAGTGGACCCGCGCGGTGCCGGGCAACAGCATGCTCGTGGTGCCGACGCGCCGCCTCTCACGCGCCAAAGCGATCCAGCATCTGCCCGGTGTCCAAGTGGTGCAGGCCGATGTGATGGACCCAGCCGTCTTGCAGGCGCTGGTCGCCCCATGCGATGCGGTCGTCAACCTCGTGGCCATCCTGCAGGGCAGTCCACTCGCCTTCGAACGGGTACACGCCGAGTTGCCCCGGCAATTGGCGCAGGCCTGCCGGGACGCCGGCACGGCGCGCGTCGTGCATGTCAGCGCACTGGGCGTTGCGTCCGATGCGCCCTCGAACTACCTGCGCAGCAAGGCTGCAGGAGAAGCCGCCTTGCAGGTCTTGGGGCCGGTGCTGGCCATCCTCCGTCCCTCGGTCATCTTCGGTGCGCGGGACCGCTTCCTGAACACCTTCGCTGCGCTGCTGGCAGTGGCGCCTGTGGTCCCGCTGGCCGGTGCGGCCGCCACCTTCCAACCGGTTTGGGTGGAGGATGTGGCTCGCGCCATCGTGCATGCCTTGCTGAAGCCGACAGCCACCCCACCCGTACTGGAATGTGCCGGGCCGGACGTGTTTTCCCTGGCTGATCTGGTTCGTCTGGCCGGACAGTGGAGCGGCCATCCGCGACCCGTTTTCGGCCTCCCGGCCCCAGTGGCCCGCTTGCAAGCCCTGATGATGGAAGCCCTCCCCGGCGAACCGCTGATGTCGCGCGACAACCTGGCGTCGATGGAGGTGCCCAATGTGGCCAGCGGTGCCGTCCCCGGTTTGTCGGCGGTCGGCATCACCGCTGCCAGCCTGCGCTCAATCGGACCGACCTACCTCGCAACAGGCCAGGGGTGCGCGCGCCTGGACACCTTGCGGGCGCGTGCCGGGCGGCGTTAGGCTTGCGGCCTGACGCCTCGCATGAACGCCCCGACCAGCCCAACCCGCCGATGGCGCCTGTACTTGGTGGGCGGGGCCGTGCGCGACCAACTGATGGGCGTCACGCCCGGCGACCGCGATTGGGTGGCCGTGGGGGCACGCGCCGATGACCTCGCCACCTTGGGCTATGTCCCTGTCGGCCGAGACTTCCCGGTCTTCCTTCACCCGCAATCCGGCGAAGAGGTCGCACTGGCACGCACCGAACGCAAGACGGCCAAGGGCTACCACGGCTTCGCATTCCATGCCGAACCGTCGGTGACCCTGGAGGAGGACCTGCGCCGGCGCGACCTCACCATCAACGCCATGGCGCAGGACGAGGACGGCCAACTCATCGATCCTTGGGGCGGTCAGGCGGACCTTCGGGCCGGCATCCTGCGCCACGTCAGCGAAGCATTCGCCGAAGATCCCGTCCGCATCCTCAGGCTTGCGCGCTTTGCCGCGCGCTGGCCCACATTCACTGTTGCGGACGACACACTCCTCTTGTGCAGGCGAATGGTGGATGAAGGCGAAGTGGATGCACTGGTGCCTGAGCGCGTCTGGCAGGAGATCTCGCGGGGGTTGATGGAAGCACGCCCGAGCCGATTGTTCGAAGTGCTGCGCGCTTGTGGCGCATTGAAGCGACTGCTGCCCGAAGTGGATCGCCTGTGGGGCGTGCCGCAACCGGTCGAACACCACCCCGAGGTCGATACCGGCCTGCACCTGATGATGGTGCTGGATGCGACAGCAGCCGAACAGTCCCCGCTGGCCGTGCGCTTTGCCGCGCTGTGCCATGACTTGGGCAAGGGCACCACACCGCAGGATCAGTGGCCCCGTCATCTCGGCCATGAAGCCCGCAGCGTGCACATGCTGCATGGCATTTGCCAGCGCCTGCGCGTTCCGCAGGACTGTCGCGAGCTGGCCGAGACGGTGGCCCGGGAACACGGCAACATCCACGGCAGTCTGGGCTTCTCTGCCGCAGCCACCGTACGCCTGCTGGACCGCTTGGACGCCTGGCGTCGGCCCGATCGAATCCCCTTGATTCTCCAGGCATGCCGCTGCGATGCCCAAGGTCGCCTGGGCCGCGAAGGGTTCGCCTATCCGCAGGCCGAGCGGCTCATGCAGGCCTATGCCCGCGCCGCCGCGGTGGACTCCGCCGAGGTGGCCCGCAAGGCGGCGGCTGCGGGGGCTCGCGGCCCGGAGATCGGTCGCCACATTCACGAAGCGCGCATCGCGGCCCTGGCATGAAGTTCGACACGCCCAACCCGCTCAACCGCACCTTGGCCGATGGGATCCGCGAAGTGGGTTTCAAGCGCTGGTACCAACGCGAACTGCTGTCCGGGCATGCGCAACTCGTGCTGCTCATCTTGAGCACCGTGGGATTCATCGGCTGTCTGGAGGTGATGTCCACGCTGCACAGCGGCGAGCGTCTGCTCAATGCCTTCTATGCCGTGCTGTGCGCGGCAGCTGGCGCCTGGGCCCTGCGGCGGTATCTGTTTTTGTTGATGCGTGCCGAGTCCATCGCGCATCAGGCCAATTGCCCGAGCTGCGGCACCTACGGCCGCCTCCAGGTGGTCGAGGAGCACCCGGAACAGCAGGACATCACCGTGTTGTGTCGCCGTTGCAAGGCCACCTGGCGCATCGAGGAATAGCGCCGGCGCTCAAAAGGCCTTCATCACAAGGGACACCACGAAACTCAACAACAGGGTGGACGCCAAGGGCAGGTACCACTCGCGCCCGAACAGCCGGAAACGGAAATCTCCTGGCAACCGGCCCAGCCCCAGCCGATGCAGCAGCGGCTGTGCCCAGCTGATCAACACCAGCGCCAGCAAGATCACCAACATCCAGCGCAGCATCGCAGCTCTCCTACAGGGTGTGCGAGCGGTCGCCCGCCGCAAACCCGATCGCCTCGAAGCCCGAGCCGGCCGCCAGCCCCAAGACCTTGAAGAGTTCGCCCATCTCATGCTCGGTGATCAGCCGTGCTGCCATGCCGCGCCGCAATTCATCGAGCTCGGCCATGCGTTCCACGATCCCACAGTTCATCAGAAAGCGCGCCTGGCTCGTGTAGCCCAGCACCGCCATTCCGGCCTCCTGCGCCGTCAGCGCCATCGCGGTGAAGTTCACATGTGCCGTGATGTCCTTCAGGCCCACGTCGATCAGGGGATCGGTGTCCGCACGGTGTCCCCGATGGCACATCAAGGTCCCGCCCGTGCGCTGCGGATGGTAGTACTCCCGCTCCGGAAATCCGTAATCGATGAGGAAGGCCGCGCCGCGGGTCAGGCAGCCTGCAAGGCTGCGCAGGAAGGCCTCGCCCTGTGGGTGGATCTCGATGACCGTGCCCGCCGAGAACCGCTGCGACCAATCCATCCGGTCGTCGCCATCATCGGTCGGGCTCACGCCCTCCACCGGCGGCCGAAGCCGCGTCGGGCGGTCGCTCCAGGCGAAGCCCTCACCGGCCCAACACACCCCGCGCTCCCACCACTGCTGCCCGTCCCAGTGCAGCAGATTGACCGGCAGCGCATCCAACATCTCATTGGCCACGACCACCGCCTCCAGGCGATCGGGCCAACGATCCAGCCACTGCACGCGGTCGCCGAACCGCGCCAAGCGCTGGGCCTGCCGCTGGCGCAAAGTGCCGCTGAGGTCGACGATCAGGTAGTGCGCCACGCGCACACCCCTCGCATCCAGCGCCTCCAGCAGCTGTTCGGCCAGTGCGCCGGTGCCTGCGCCGAATTCGCACAGGGTGTGGGTACCCGTGGCCTGCAGGGCTTGTTGCAGCTGCACGGCCAGCGTCTGACCGAACAAGGGTGAGAGCTCGGGAGCGGTCACAAAATCGCTGCCACCGCCGGGCATCATGCCCAGGGGCAGCTTCCCACCGCTGTAATAACCCAGGCCGGGCGTGTAGAGCGCCGCTGCCATGTAGCGGTCGAAAGGCCACCATCGGCCCTCTGCGGCCATCCGTGCCCGAATAGCCTCAACAAGCGCCGGGACACCCAAGGCCGATAATTGGCGGTTGTCGGCGTCAGGCTCGGGCAGCAGCATGTCCAGGATTGTAGGAATCCCCCGGACGACAACGCCCGCATCGACCTCCAAGCGCACCCAACCGCCCCATGACCGCTTCACCGGCTCCATCCGCTGCCATCGCTGCCGACCGCCCCGTGGCCCTGGTCACCGGTGCGGCACGCCGCATCGGGCGCGCCATCGCTGAAGAACTGGCCTCCAAGGGCTGGCGCCTGGCGTTGCACCACCGCCGGTCGGCAGAAGACATCAGCGCCCTTTGCAGATCACTGGAGGCCCGCGGTGCCTCCGTGGCGATCGTCCAGGCCGACCTCGACAGCGAAGAACAGACGCGCAACCTGGGTACCCAGGTGCTGCAGCGCTTCGGGCGATGGGACGCCGTGGTCAACAACGCCTCGCTCTTCGAATATGACGAGGTCGGTACCTTCACCTATGCCCGACTGGAGCAGCACCTGCGGGCCAACACCGCCGCCCCGGTGGTGCTGGCGCAGGCGCTCCACGCCCACCGGCGATCCGCTCATCCGGGCGCCGTGCAAACACCGGCTTGTGTGGTCAACCTACTGGACCAGAAACTCTGGAATCCAAATCCCGATTACCTGTCCTACACGCTGAGCAAGGCGGCTCTAGAAGCCGCCAATACCCTGCTGGCCCAGGCGCTGGCCCCCTTGGTGCGGGTGTGTGGGGTGGCGCCAGGCGTGACCCTGGTGTCGGGTCCCATGAGCGAGCAGGGATTTGAGCAAGCGCACACCATGACCCCATTGGGCCGCTCGTCAACGCCCGAGGACATCGCACGCGCCGTGGACTTCCTCCTGCAGTCTCCGGCCATCACCGGCACCACGCTGTTGGTGGATGGCGGTCAGCACCTGTCTGCCCAGGCACGAGACGTCCTGTTTCTCACACCCGCCCCGCCTCCACTGCGTGCGGCGCCGGATCACTCCTGACCTCCCACAAGGCCTCCCATGCAAACCCTGCTGTCCCACCCCGCGCTGATGGACTGCCGCCGCCTGTTCCTGCGCAACTATGAGGTGTGGATCAACATCGGCGTGCACGATTTTGAGAAGCGCGGCGAACAGCGCGTCCTCATCAATGTCGAGCTCTATGTGCCCTTGGCCCTGTCCACGCCGCAGCGTGACCAGCTCAATGAAGTCGTCGACTACGATTTCATCCGCCGGTCCATCGCGCAGCGGGTCGCACAAGGCCATGTGCATCTGCAGGAAACGCTGGTGGACGAGGTCCTCCAACTGATGCTCGCGCATCCCCATGTGCGCGCGGCCCGCGTGAGCACCGAGAAACCGGATGTCTATCCCGACTGTGACGCCGTGGGTGTCGAGGTCTTCGGCATGAAGGACAAGCAGTGAATACCGCTGCCAAGGCCGAGTTCGAAGCCAACAAGCTCAGCAAACGCCTGCACCGTCAGGTGGGGCAGGCCATTGCCGACTTCAACATGATCGAGCCGGGCGACAAGGTCATGGTGTGCCTGTCCGGTGGCAAGGACAGTTACGCTCTGCTGGACATCCTGATGAACCTGCGCCAGCGTGCGCCCATCGAATTCGATCTGATTGCCGTCAACCTGGACCAAAAGCAGCCCGGCTTCCCCGAGCATGTACTGCCCGAGTACCTCACCCGCGTCGGCGTGCCCTTCCACATCGAGAACCAGGACACCTATTCCATCGTCAAGCGCCTCATCCCCGAGGGCAAGACGCTGTGCAGCCTGTGCTCTCGTCTGCGCCGGGGCATCCTCTACCGCGTGGCAGCCGAACTCGGCTGCACCAAGATCGCCTTGGGTCATCACCGCGACGACATGGTGGTCACCCTGCTGATGAACATGTTCTTCGGTAGCAAGATGAAGGGCATGCCGCCCAAGCTCGTGAGCGACAACGGACAGCACATCATCATCCGCCCACTGGCCTATGTGGCGGAAACCGATCTGGAGCGCTGGGCGCTGGTGCGTCAGTACCCCATCATCCCGTGCAGCTTGTGCGGCAGTCAGGAGAACCTGCAGCGGGCGCAGATCAAGGCCATGATTCGCCAATGGGATCGAGACTACCCGGGACGCATCGACAACATGTTCACAGCCATGGGCAGCATCGTGCCCTCGCACATGATGGACCGGAACCTTTACCCGTTCACCACGCTCCAAGCGCACGGAAGGCCCGATCCCCTGGGCGACAAGGCCTTCGATGAGGACGAGGATTGCGGCAGCACAAGGCCCAACGGCGGCAGCGCCGCCACCATCCTTCTGCACAAGCGTTTGGAATCCGGAGAAGAAGCATGAAAAGGCGTCAACTCGGCTTCGTGGCCACTGCGGCGGCGCTGGCGGCCATCGGCTCGCTATCGGGCTGTGCCGCTTTGAACCAACTCACCAGCGAAGTCACCAGCTTTGGCCAGTGGCCCAGCGGCCGCGCGCCCGGCAGCTACTTCATCGAGCGCCTGCCTTCGCAGGCGGCACAAGCTGCACCCGCGAGCCCAGCGTCCACCCCCGTCGCACTCAGCCCGATCGAGCAGGCGGCGCATGCAGCGCTCCAGGCGGCGGGATTCAAACCCGCCGCGACCTTGGACACCGCAGATGTCGTCGTCCAGATCGGCGCTCGCGTCACCCGCTACGAGGCTTCACCTTGGGCCGATCCGCTGTGGTGGCGCTGGGGGCCCCGTTACTGGCGCGGGCCCACCTGGCCCGCGGGCTACCGCATCTACAGCCCCGCGCCGGCATGGCGCTACGCCCCCCCACCAGACCGTGAAGTGGCCATCCTCCTGCGCGACCGGGCCAGCACCGTCCCGCTGTGGGAGGCGCGTGCCTTGTCTTCGGGTGTGAGTACGGACGGGGCCGTCTTCCAAGCCATGTTCAGCGCCGCCCTGTCGGGCTTCCCTGCTGCGCAACCGCAACCGAGAAGCGTGTCGGTCACCCTGGTGCCGCGGAGCTGAGCCGACAGCGGTCTGCGGCCGCGCGGTTCGGCAGGCGCCGATAATGCCGGCTGGACCACCAGCGGGTCCCAGGAACACGCATGTCACTGTCGATCGTCATCATGGCCGCGGGCAAGGGCACCCGCATGAAATCCTCTTTGCCCAAGGTCCTGCACCGTCTGGCGGGGCAGCCGCTGATCGGGCATGTCCTGGGGGCCGCAGCCCAACTCGGTGACCGCAACACCGTCCACACGGTCGTGATCACCGGCTACGGCGCCGCGGCGGTTGAAGCCTACGTGGCGCAATGCGCGTCGACCGCGCACTGCGTGCGGCAAATGCCCCAACTCGGCACCGGCCATGCTGTGCAGCAAGCCGTTCCCCTGTTGCCCGATTCCGGCACCACGCTCATCCTCAACGGTGACGTCCCCCTGATTCGAAACGAGACGGCCGCGGCCCTTGTGCAGGCCAGCAATGGCCGCCATCTGGCCCTGCTGACGATCCCGCTGGACGATGCCACGGGCTACGGGCGCATCATCCGCAACGCCGATGGCGCGATCACGGGCATCGTGGAGCACAAGGACGCCAGCGAAGACCAACGCCGCATCCGCGAGGTCTACACCGGCGTGATGGCCGCCCCAACGGCTTGGCTCAAAAGCGCGGTGATGGGGCTGCGCAACGACAACGCCCAGGCCGAGTACTACCTGACCGATGTGGTCGCCCAAGCGGTTCGCGACGGCATCAGCGTCGTGCACACCCAAGCGGCGAACCAGACCGAGGTCTTGGGTGTCAACAGCCCCTCGCAATTGGCCGATCTTGAGCGTCGCTGTCAGCAAGACAGGGCACAGGCGCTGATGGAAGCTGGCGTGCGACTGGCCGACCCTGCGCGGCTGGATGTGCGCGGGCAACTGCGGTGTGGCCGTGACGTGGAAATCGACATCAACTGCCTCTTCGAAGGCGATGTCCAACTGGGCGATGGTGTGCGCATCGGCAGCCATTGCGTCATCCGAGACGCCGTGATCGGAAACGGCGCCGTCATCCACCCCTTCAGCCACATCGATGGTGAGGGCCACCCGGTCCGGGTAGGACCGGATGCCCGGATCGGGCCCTACGCTCGCCTTCGTCCGGGGGCAGAGTTGGGTGCTGAGGTGCACATCGGCAACTTTGTCGAGGTCAAGAACAGTCGATTGGCCCAGGGCGCAAAGGCCAACCACCTGGCCTATCTCGGAGACAGTACCGTGGGCCAAAGGGTGAACTTTGGGGCGGGCAGCATCACGGCCAATTACGACGGTGCCCACAAGCACCACACGGTGATCGAAGACGATGCCCATGTGGGCAGCAATTGCGTTCTGGTGGCGCCTGTGACCATCGGCGCCGGTGCCACCATCGGCGCAGGGTCGACCATCGGCAAGGACGCACCGGCGGGTCAGCTCACCGTGGCCCGCGCCAAACAGACCAGTCTGACGGGCTGGAAGCGCCCGCTCAAGAACCCGACCAAGGGATGAGGCGTCCTCGCCGATCGCCCGCCGCGGCGTTCATCGGTTCGAAGGCGCGGACGACACCGTATCCATCGCCAGACAGAGATCGTCCCACGCTTTGGCCTTGTCGGCAGGGTTGCGCAGCAGGTAGGCCGGGTGATAGGTGACCACGACCGGCACCCCTGAGGGCTGGAAACCCGTCGGCAGACGGTGCACGCGCCCCCGAAGGCGTCCGATGGGTTCCTCGGTGGCCAGCAACTGCTGGGCAGCGAACCGGCCCATCGCCAACAAGAGCCGGGGACGAACCAGTTCGATCTGTCGCTGCAGGACAGGTGCACAGGCCGCCAATTCCTCCGGTTGCGGATTGCGGTTCTGCGGCGGGCGACACTTGACGGTGTTGGTGATGAAGACGCGGCCGGCAGGGGCTGCCGCATCGGGCACCCCACGCTGGACCTCCTGGCGCTCCTCTGCGCTGCGGCTCAGCCCAATCGACGCCAGCATGCGATCCAACAGTTGGCCCGCGGGTCCGACGAAGGGTTCACCCAAGCGGTCTTCCTGCTCGCCGGGTGCCTCGCCCAGGATCATCCAATGCGCACGAGGGTGGCCGACACCGAACACCGTCTTGCGGCGCGTCTGACAAAGACCGCAGCGCTGGCAATGCGCAACCTGATCCTGCAGCGCAGGCCAATCCGCGCTGGCCCAATCGGCGCTTGCAACGGCCTTGGGCGGTGGTGTTGGCGCGACAGCCACCGGTATCGGGGCCGACGGCGCGATGGCCACGGGGCCCGGCAACGCTGCAGGGGGCGCCAGCACCGGCCAATCCACACCCATCTCCCGCAGCATGGCCTGTTCGCGAGGCGTGAGTTCCATCAGCGGACGGCCTCCGTCCCCACACCCACGCGGTCGGCCCGGCGGCTTCGCACATCCAGTCTCATCAGCACCGCATCCTCGCGTGCGCTGCGAACGCTGGGGTAGTAGCCGCGCCGCAGCCCAGCCTCCTCGAAGCCATAGCGCTCGTAGAGCCGGCGCGCCGCCTGATTGCTGGCACGCACTTCCAGCCACAGCCACCACAAGGGCCGCTGCAAGGCCCAGGTCACCAAATCATCCAGCAGCAGCTGGGCATACCCGCGTCGACGATGATCGGGGTGCACCGCAAGGTTCAGAAGGTGCAGCTCCTCCACGCCCTCCATGGCCCATGCGTACGCCACCAGGGTCGGTGGTCCTGCCGACGCGTCGGTCGCTGCGGCACCACGACCCGTTTGCCACAGGCCCTGCGCGCGATAGCCACTGGCCAGGGAGTCCACAAAATTGCCACGACTCCACGGAAAGGGGTAGGAGCAGACCTCGATGGCCATCAGTTCGTCCAGGTCCTTGAGCGCCAAGGGCCGCATCACGGGTAGCGGCACCGCTGCGCTCATCGCGCCTCTCCACCCGTAACCTGCGCACCCGCTGGCGTCGAGGCCGCCTGCGTCGCTCCCACACGCTGCCGCTCATCGGTCGTCAAGGCCACCTGGTCGCGCACGTAAAGGGGCATCACCTGCGCCGCATCCAGGCGCAGCTGGCCGCTGCGCCACGCCAAGCGCGCACACCGACCCAGCGATTGCGCCCGCTGGGTCTCCTCCGCCACCCACGCCAAGGCCATCGGTTTCAAACGATTCACCGCATCGGTCGGCATCAAGTCAAGGCCTGAGCCGGCCAGCACCCATGGAAGCGTCAGCGCTTCAGGCCCGCCGCAGCCGGAGGCGCCCGTAGCCTCAAGCCAATCCAGCGCCACCGTGTCGGGCGCACGCACGCTGGGTCCCGAAAGAGGCTTCCAAGTCTGGCCGTCCCAGGCGCCAGCCCCCTCGTACACCTGCCCCATACGCGCGTCCACGGCGACCCGCACGGCACAGGGGGTGGTGCCGGACAGGAGGCCCAGCCCGATGGCCTGCTGACGCGCATCTTCGGCCACGATCCGCAGACTGGGCACAGCCACTGCCCGCAAACCCAAGCCCAAGGCCAGACCCTGCACCGCTGCACAAGTCCCACGCAAGCCGGTGAAGGCACCCGGGCCCTGGCCAAAGGCCAGGCCGTCCAAATCGTTCCAGCGCAAACCGTGCCGCTTCAAGAGATCCTCCGCAGCCGGCAACAGCCGCACGGAGGCCTGGGCACCACCCGGTTCCTCGTGGGTGTAAACGCCTGCCTCGTCCTCGCCCAGGCAGAGGGCCACGCACAGGCGCTCGGTCGAGGTGTCCAGGGCCAACAGCTTCATGAAGCCAGTGTAGGACAGCCCCTCAGAAATGGATCAGGGCCGCATCAGCGGCCCTGCGTTCAGCCCAATCTGTGAATTCGGCTCAAATCCAGCCGGCCGTGCGGATCGCCCGGATCACCAGATCGCCCATCAGTTGATGGCCATAGGGGGTTGGGTGGAAGCCGTCCGAGAACAGCCAGGTTTTCCACCAACCGGCAGTACGGCCCGCCGTCCCATCCAGCGCTGCATCGGTGCAGGTCGGGAAGCTGTAGGCGGGGAGGCCGCTGCTGTCGCGTCCGGTGACCGGGCAGGCCGTGTCGGCTGCATTGGTCAAACCGAAGGACGCCGGCGAATTCACCTGCTGGGAGAAGGTGCCATAGAAGTCCATCACGATCACGCGCGGATCGTTGGCTGCGAGGGTCCGCAGGCGATCATTGAAACCGGTGATCCAGGTGCGGATGGCACCCTGAACCGCCGCTGCACCCGCAGCGCCCTGTACCGCGGCCACGCCACCCAAAACCGCCTTGAAACGGGGCGTCAGGGTGATGTCGGGCATGTTCAGGATCACCACATTGCGCGCACCACGGTCCAGCACCTGGGTACGGATGTCGCTGTAGAAGGTGTCGGCCAAAGCGAGCAGGTAGGCCGCGGCGGCGCGCTCGGGCCCACCACTCTGGGACAAGAGACTGGCCATCGTGGCAGGAGTCAGCTGCTGCCCCAGGAAGGCCTGGTAGGCCGCAACGCCCGCCGCACCACTGGCGGCCCCCAGGTAGGCACCCACCAGATCGGCAGCGTCGTTGCCGCCGCCATCGATCAGCACCAGCGCGTTGCTGAAGCGAGTGGCCGGTGCTGCGGCCATCTGGGTACCGACACGCAGTGGGCTTGCCGAACCGCCTTGAGCAGCGCCTGTGACGACGCGACCGCCGCCGATGGCGTAGTTGGTACAAGCCGAATTGCTGCTGGGGGCAAAGGTGAGCCCGTTAGAGGTGTAGGCATTGCACTGTCCTGCACCCGGCACGCCCACGGCGTCCCCAACCCACTGGGTCCAAATGGGGTAGCCCTTGGGGTCACCCGCTTTCTGAACGGTGAACTTCAGGCCGAAGGTGCCCACGTCGGCCAGGCTGTCCCCGAACACGACGACGGAACTGAGCGAAGGGCTACTGGAGCCGCCACCGCAGGCTGCCAGGACAAAAGCAGCCGCCAGGGCGGCCCAACGGGTGCGCATGAGTTTCATGGTGAGTCTCCAGTCACGCAACGATCAAAGGGTGCCCGGGACTGTACGCACGCACCCCGGTCCACCGACTGAGGGGTTTCCCGCTGACGCGGGACAGGCCGTCCGCGAACTAGAAGGGGTTGCGGACCGCGCGGGATGCGGCGATCTGACCCAGGCGCGTCTGCAGCGCGGGGCCAAACAGCTTGTCCGTGGCATAGCCCCAGCTGGCGGTGTCCGCCCCCTCGACCATCGTATCGGTACCGCAGTTGGGCGGGGCCACATCCGCTCGACACAGCGGCGTGGTGAGGTTGGTGAAGCCGTAGAAGGAAGTGAACGGCGGCTGGATGTCACGCACCATCTGGTCGGAGGAGACCAAGCCGATGAGGCGTCCGTCGTTGATGATGGTCACGCGCAGGCCCGCATTGAACGAATCGGTCAGCTCCGACAGGAACTTCGCACGGGTGATGGCGCCAGATGGCTCGGGTTTGGCCAGCGTCTCGGCAGCACCAAAGGGCGCCAAGCCCAGATCAGGGGCCGTGAGCAGCAGCACGGCCGGGCCCGCCCTGGCCACACGGTTGACCTGCAGGCCCAGGGCCACGCCGCGCTCGCGGATCTCGGCCTTGAGCGCGGCCTGTGTCCGGGTCGGGTACTGGGTATACAGCTCCAGCACATCGTTGAAACCGAAGTACATCGTCACGAGTTGCGCTTCACTGAAGGCACCGCCCGCCAGTGCCCGATCGATCTGGGCGCCCACGTCCGCGGCCTTGGCGCCGGGCTGGGCGTAAATCTGCGCCGCCGTCACCGACACGCCATCGGGGTTGCACTGCGCAAAGGTCAATCCAAAGACCGTGGCCACGCTCTGCACCCACAGGGGATGGGTGGCACAGTCGATTTGCGCCGTGCCGGACACATACGCGTTCACGCCGAACTTCCGTCCATCGGGCAGCAGGACACTGAACTCATCGCCCAGCACCATCATGCGCTCGGGCTTGAACGCCTGAATGGCACCGGTGGAGCCGCCACCGCACGCGCTCAAGGCGACCGCCAGGCCCACTGCGGCCAGTCCAGCCGCTGCGTGTTTCCACCAGCGCCCCGTCCGCGCTTCACCCCTCGCCGTCATATCTGCTCCATCACGCTCTACCCTCATGCCGCTGCCGCACGCGTCAGTCGGTCACGCACCCCGTCCCAGGCCGAATCAGAAGGTGGCAACGCCACCCAGATCTCCCCGCCACCCAGCGCCAGCACCTGCGCATCCAACTCGCGCAGGTCGGCGAACAGTCCATGCGCCGCATGCGCAGGGTCGGCCGGCATCGCTCGCCAGACCGGGGCTGCCCGGTCTGCCGACGAGGCCCAGTGGGGCTCTCGTTCCGAATATAGCGCCAGCGCTCCTCCCGCCCCGGCCCAAGGCGAGCGGCGCTCCAGCGCGGCCTGCAGTTCCGCGGGTGTCATCAAACGCACCCGAGACGAAGGGGCGTAGTGGGAGGCCAAGGTTCCCGAAGCGCGCGGGGCGGTTTCGTCGGGATCTCGCAAAGGCTGCCCCACCGCCCGCTCCAAGGCCTGGCGGCTCACCGTGCCCGGACGCAGCAGCACCGGGACGCCCCGGGTGCAGTCCACGATCGCCGACTCGATGCCCTCCTGACAGGCACCGCCCTCGAGCACCGGAATGGCGCCACCAAACTCCTCTCGCACATGAGAGGCCCTCGTCGGGCTGACCCGACCGAAGCGGTTGGCGCTCGGTGCGGCCACGCCGGTCACGCCGTGGGCCCGCGCCGCCGCCAGCAACGCCCGCGCCACGGGGTGGGCCGGACACCGCAAACCGATGCTGTCTTGCCCCCCGGCGCACGCAGTCGCCACCCCGGATCGCCGCGGCACGATCACCGTCACCGGCCCTGGCCAGAAGGTCGCCATCAAGCGCTGCGCCACCTCGGGCACATCGCGCGCAAACACCCTCGCATCCTGGGCATCGAGCACGTGCACGATCAATGGATGGTCAGAGGGCCGCCCTTTGACCTGGAAGATGCGGGCGACTGCCGCATCGTCATCAGCCCGGGCCCCCAAGCCATAGACCGTCTCGGTGGGAAACGCCACCAGCGCCCCCGATGCGATTTGGCGGGCCGCGTTCTCCACCGCAAGGAAATCGACCGTCGGTGGGTGTTCGGGCAGGTCCTTGGTCATCAAAAGGATGCGATTCCCAGGCGCTCGCACACCGTCAGGGCCACGTCGCGAGCGGTCTGCGCATCGCCGGCCGTCACCGTCAGATGGCCCATCTTTCGACCACGCCGCGCGCTGAGCTTCCCGTAAAGATGCAGGTGGACGCCGGGCAAGGCCAACACCGCCGCCCACGGCGGATTGCGGGTCTGGCCCGCGGCATCGAACCAGATGTCGCCCAGCAAGTTGATCATCACCGCCGGTGCCAGCAGCGTGGGCGCCACCACGGGCAAACCGGCCAGGGTCCGCACCTGGAGGTCGAACTGCGACACGTCGCACGCATCGATCGTGTAGTGTCCGGAGTTGTGCGGTCGCGGGGCCATCTCGTTGGCCACCAATCGGCCGTCGGTCAGCACAAAGAATTCCACGCACAGCACGCCCACATAGCCCAGAGACTCGGCGATCGCATGCGCGGCCTGTACCGCCTGCTCCTGCACGGCCACCGACACATGGGGCGCCGGCACTTGGGTCACCGCCAGGATGCCGTCTCGATGCAGGTTTTCCTGTACCGGAAAGTTCACGATATCGCCCTGCGAACTGCGGGCCAGTACCACGCTGATCTCGTGGGCCAACGGCAACAGGGCCTCCAACACGCAGGGGGCTTCCTTCAAATCCTGCCACGCCGCGGCCAGCGCTTGGTCCGTCGCGACGCGGATCTGACCCTTGCCGTCATAACCCAGCCTCGAGGTCTTGAGGATGCCCGGCAGCAGCGCCGGGTCCACGGCCGCCAGCTGCGCCGCGGTTTCGATCACCGCATGCGGTGCACACGCCACCCCGCAACGAGCGAAGTGCGTCTTTTCCATGGCGCGGTCCTGACAGATGGCCACCGCATCGGCTCCCGGCGCCACGGGCCGCTGCGCCCCCAGCGTCACCAGCGCCGCTGCAGGCACATTCTCAAACTCGGTGGTGATGGCCGAACTGCGCTGCATCAACTGCGCCAGCCCCTGTTCATCGAGGTAATCGGTCTGGATGTGATAAGGCGAGACCAAGCCGGCCGGGCTGGTCGGATCCGGGTCCAGCACGGCGGTGAGGTAGCCCATGCGCTGAGCGGCTTGCACAAACATGCGGCCCAGTTGCCCGCCGCCCATCACCCCGAGCGTCGCCGGCCGCCCATCGGCGCTGGTGGCGCCCGGCAGCACGGTGCGGCGACTCACTTCAGCTGCTCCGTCATCGCACGGGCCGCCTCGGTTTGGCGTTGCCGATAGGCCTGCAAGCGCGCTCTGAGCGCAGGCTGTTCATTGGCCAACAGGGCCACGGCAAAAAGGGCGGCATTGGCGGCGCCGGACGCACCGATGGCAAATGTTGCCACCGGAATGCCCTTGGGCATCTGGACGATGGAATGCAGGGAATCCACGCCTTGCAGGTGTCGACTGGCCACGGGCACGCCCAACACCGGCACCGTGGTCTTGGCGGCCAGCATCCCGGGGAGGTGCGCTGCACCACCCGCACCCGCGATGATGGCCTTCAGGCCGCGGCCCTCGGCGGATTCAGCGTACGCGAACATCTCATCGGGCATGCGATGGGCCGAGACCACCCGCGCCTCGAAAGGCACGCCGAACTCGGCGAGAATGGCGGTGGCCTGTTGAAGGGTTTCCCAGTCGCTGCTGGATCCCATCACCACGCCCACCACGGCAGGGGTGTTCGACACCGGCATCTCCGAAGGCTTGCAAAACCGTGATTTTAGGTCGCCACCCCGAAATCCCGGATGGCCCCGCCGCACGTCGGCTCCCCTGCGGTCCGAATCAACCGAACCGCTCTCCCGCATGATCGACATCACCCTACAGAATTTCGAAGCCGAACTCATCCACGGTTCAACGACCCAGCCGGTACTGCTGGACATCTGGGCGCCTTGGTGCGGGCCCTGTCGGACGCTAGGGCCCATGCTTGAAAAGCTGGAAGTGGCCTATGCCGGTCGCTTCAGGTTGGCCAAGCTCAACAGCGATGATCAGCCCCAGATCGCGGCGCAACTGAGCCAGATGTTCGGCGTGCGCTCCATTCCCTTCTGCGTGATGTTCAGCCAAGGCCAGCCCGTCGATGGTTTCGTCGGCGCCCTGCCCGAATCTCAGATCCGCGAGTTCCTCGACAAGCACGTGCCCTCGCCCGATGAGTTGGAAGCGCAGGCCGAAGCGCAGGAGGCAGAGGCGCTGCTGGAAGACGGGGATGCAGACGCCGCGGTGCAAAAACTGGAAGCGGCGGTTGCGGCCGACCCGAACAACGATGCCGCACGCTTTGACCTGATCAGACTGCTCATCGAATCGGGCGATGTGGCCCACGCACGCGCCGTCTTTGACCCGGTGTCGGGTCGATACGGACTGGACGCGCGATTGGTGGCCGCCGGGCATTGGATCGCCGCAGTGGAAAACGCGGCTGGCTCCCGGGATGCCGGCGCCCTGCAGGCCGCGATCGCGGCCAATCGACGGGACTTCGATGCCCGGTTTGAATGGGCACAAAGCCACTTTGCAGCCAGCCGCTTCACCGAGGCCATGGACGAGTTGCTCGAAATCATCATGCGCGACAAGTCGTGGCGTGATGAACTCGCGCGCAAGACCTATGTGGCGATCTTGGAGATCATCACCAAGCCCCAGCCCAAGGCTGCAGCCGCCGAGCCTGGCGCCGCCAAAGGAGGGCTGGAACTCACCGGCAAAGCCGCCATCCCCAGCGGCGACCCCGTCGTCGATCAATACCGACGCAAACTGAGCATGGCGCTCTTCTGAAGCCGCGAAGGCGTTACAGGCGCGTCAGCCCTTTTAAATGGGGTCAGTGTCATTTGTTTAATGGGGTCAGTGTCATTTGTTTTGCGAACAAGGCCTTGTTCGCAAAACAAATGACACTGACCCCATTAAACAAATGACACTGACCCCATTTAAAAGGCGGTGCCCCACCGAGTGCGGTGGCCGGTCAACCGCTCCAGTGCCTCACGGTACTTCTCCGCGGTCCGCGCGATCACCTCGGCAGGCAAGGCCGGCGCAGGGGCTCGCTTGTTCCACGGGGCACCATGGACCATGGCTTGCTCCAGCCAGTCCCGAACGAACTGCTTGTCGTAGCTGGGCGGATTGGCGCCTTCGGTGTAGCTCTCGACGGGCCAGTAACGGGATGAGTCGGGCGTCAGGACCTCGTCCATCAAGGTCAGCGTGCCCGCTTCATCGAGACCGAACTCGAACTTGGTGTCGGCGATGATGATGCCCTTGGTCAGGGCTTCATCAGCCGCTTCTCGGTAAAGACGGATCGACACGCGCCGGACCTCCTCCGCCAAGGAGCGCCCGATGATCGCCACCATGCGGTCGAAAGAAATGTTCTCGTCATGCTCGCCCATCTCGGCCTTGGTGGCCGGCGTGAAGATGGGCTCGGGCAGTTGCTGGGCGTTGCGCAGACCAGCCGGCAACGCCACGCCGCACACGGCCTGATGCGCCTGATATTCCTTCCAACCACTGCCGGCCAGATAGCCGCGCACCACCGCCTCCACGGGCAAGGGCTTCAGGCGCTTGACCAGCATGGATCGGCCCGCCACCTGCGCCTTCTCATCGGCGCCCACCACCGAGGTCGGGTCCTCGCCCGTGAGGTGGTTGGGCACCACATGGCCCAGCCGTTCAAACCAGAACAGCGCCATCCGCGTCAACAGTTCACCCTTACCCGGGATGGGCTGCCCCATCACCACGTCGAAGGCCGACAAACGATCGCTGGCCACCATCAGGATGCGATCGTGTCCCACAGCGTAGTTGTCACGCACCTTGCCCCGCGCCAGAAGCGGCAGTGAAGTCAAATCCGATTGCATGAGCGCCGAAGGCGCGCGGGAAGCGGGGGGGTGGTTCACGGGCAGCGGTCCTGTTGGGGCCGGCACGCTGCCGGCCCAGTGCACCAGGGCTCAAAGTAAACACCGATTCTAGGTGGGGGCATCCGCCTGCCGGAAGCCGATGTAGCGCGCACAAAACCGCGCCTTGCCCTCAGCTGCAAAAGCCTCTTCGCTCCACGCCCCTGGGCCCAAGCGGTGGACGAACTCGTCGCGGAAGCGATAGGCCCAGGCGGGCTCCCGCGCAGCCACTTGTGTTCCGGGCCGCACCCACACCTGCACCCGCTCGTACTCCAGGCCTTCAAAGGCGTCCAGTCGCACCCATTCTTGCGGGGTGATGCCCCGATACAGCACACCGCGAAGCGGCGGCGCCAGGTGATCCATCACCAGACCCGGATAGTCCTGCCCCAGTACCGGATGGCGCGCATGGCCGTCCAGCCAGGACGGTTGACACCCACCGGCCGCAAACCCCGTCAAAGGGTCGCGCCCGCATACGCGGGCCATGATGTCGGGCCACATCAGCGACCCGTAGGTGAAACAGGACGACAGCCCTTTGTCGTCCGTTGTGGAGCAACCGGGTGCGCTCAGTGCACCACCTGATTGAGTTCGCCACGCTGGTAGGCAGCCGCCATGTCATGCAGGCTGCGGGCCTTGATCTTGGCCGCCTGCCCCTCGCAGCCGAACTGCTGGTAGCGCGCCTTGCACACCTGCAGGGCAGCCTCTCGTGCCGGCTTGAGCCACTCGCGGGCATCGAACTTGTCCGGGTTCTCGGCCAGGAACTTGCGCACCGCGCCGGTCATGGCCAGGCGGATATCGGTGTCGATGTTGATCTTGCGCACGCCGTGCTTGATCGCCTCCTGGATTTCCTCGATCGGCACACCGTAGGTTTCCTTCATCTTGCCACCGTACTGGTTGATGATGGCCAGGAGTTCGGGCGGCACGGAAGAAGACCCGTGCATCACCAGATGGGTGTTCGGAATGCGCGCATGAATTTCCTTGACACGCGAAATGGCCAGGATGTCGCCCGTGGGCTTGCGGCTGAACTTGTAGGCGCCATGGCTCGTGCCGATGGCAATCGCCAGCGCGTCGAGCTGCGTGGCCTTGACGAACACCGCGGCCTCCTCGGGGTCGGTCAGCATCTGGCTGTGGTCCAACTTGCCCGCCGCGCCAATGCCGTCTTCCTCTCCGGCATCTCCCGTTTCCAAGTTGCCCAGGCAGCCCAGTTCGCCCTCCACCGTCACACCGACCGCATGCGCCAGCTGCACCACTTTGCGCGTCACATCCACGTTGTAGTCGAAGGACGCCGGCGTCTTGCCGTCCTCCATCAGGGAGCCGTCCATCATCACCGAACCGAAGCCCAGGTCGATAGCGCCCTGGCACACCTTGGGACTGGTGGCATGGTCCTGGTGCATCACCAGCGGAATGTGCGGGTAGGCCTCAATGGCCGCCTGAATCAAGTGCTTGATGAAACTCTCGCCGGCATACTTTCGCGCACCTGCGCTGGCCTGCAGGATCACCGGCGCACCGACTTCCGACGCAGCACCCATCACGGCCTGCACCTGCTCGAGGTTGTTGACGTTGAAGGCTGGGATACCGTAGCCGTGCTCGGCAGCGTGATCGAGCAACTGGCGCATGGAAACGAGTGGCATGGGGTTCTCCGGTGTAACCGTGGGGTAACTCACCCGATTCTACGGAGCACAATCCTCACCCCCCCACGCGCGCCACCTTGAGCATGTTGGTGCCGCCCGGATGGCCCATGGGCTCCCCACAGGTGATGGCATAGGTGTCACCGGGCTTGAGCACGCCGCGCGCCACCAGCAGGCCTTCGGCCTTCACCAGCGCTTGGTCCCGGTCCGCCATGTGAGGCATCAGCATCGAGCTCACGTTTCGGTAGAGCGCCATGCGGCGCTGGCTCACGGGTTGTGAGGTCAGGCCGAAGATCGGCACGTCAATCCGGTGCCGGCTCATCCACAAGGCGGTGGAGCCCGACTCCGTCAGCGCGATGATCGCCTTGCATCCCAAGTGGTGGGCCGTGAACAGCGCCCCCATGGCGATGCTCTGGTCGATCCGACCAAAACGCTTGTCGGCCATATCGGCATCCAGATGGGTTTCCTCGGCAGCCTCTGCGGCCATGCAGATGGCCGACATCGCTTCCACCGTCTCCACCGGATACTTGCCGGCAGCCGTTTCAGCACTCAACATCACGGCATCGGTGCCATCGAGCACCGCATTGGCCACGTCGCTGACTTCCGCCCGCGTAGGCACTGGATTGGTGATCATGCTCTCCATCATCTGGGTCGCGGTGATCACCACCTTGTCCATCTCGCGAGCCAGTCGGATCATGCGCTTCTGCAGAGCCGGTACCGCGGCGTTGCCGACCTCCACGGCCAGATCACCGCGGGCCACCATGATGCCGTCACTGGCCTGCAGGATGGTGTCCAGCAGGGGAACCGCTTCGCTGCGCTCGATCTTGGCGATCAAGCCCGGCTTGTGCCGCCAGGGTTCGCCGGCCACGTTCGCCAGCTGGCGAGCCATCTCCATGTCGGTGGCACTCTTTGGAAAGCTCACCGCGATGTATTCGCATTGGAAGGACACCGCTGTCTTGATGTCCTCCATATCCTTGGCCGTGAGCGCCGGCGCGGTCAGGCCGCCGCCCTGCTTGTTGATGCCCTTGTTGTTGGAGAGTTCACCACCGATGCGCACCACCGTGTGCACCTCGTCCCCGCTCACGGCCTCCACGTCCAGGACCAAGAGGCCGTCGTTGAGCAGCAGCACGTCGCCAGGCTTCACATCACGCGGCAGTTCCTTGTAGTCCAAGCCCACGCGCTCGTTCGTCCCCAGCCCGGTGTAGGCGCCATCCAGGATGAACTTCTGGCCATTGGTGAGCTCCGTCTTGTTGCCTTCGAACTTGCCCACGCGGATCTTCGGGCCCTGCAGGTCGGCCATGATGGCCACCGCCTTGCCTGCCCGTTGTGCGGCCTCCCGCACCATGGTGGCGCGGTCGATATGGTCCTGTGCCTTGCCGTGCGAAAAGTTCAGTCTCACCACGTCGACGCCAGCTGCTATCAGCCTGTCGAGCACCTCTGGTGTGGACGAAGCCGGCCCGAGCGTGGCGACGATCTTGGTTTGACGCAGCATGAGAACTCCGCTTGAAACGTGGGTTCGATTCTCACACGGCCAGAGGGGAAGAGAGTTACCGCTCGGGTACGGCGGCGCGGCGGCTCAAGATCTCGAAGGCCGGCAGCGTCTTGCCCTCCAGCACCTCCAGAAAAGCACCCCCGCCGGTGGAGATGTAGCCCACGTCCTTTTCAATGCCGTACTTGGCGATGGCCGCCAGCGTGTCCCCGCCTCCGGCAATGCTGAAAGCCGAACTCGACGCGATCGCCCTGGCCAGGGTCTCGGTGCCGCGGGCAAATGCGTCAAACTCGAACACACCGACCGGGCCGTTCCAGACGATGGTGCCCGCCGCCTTCAATTTCTGGGCGAGTAGCGCCGCCGTCTGGGGGCCGATGTCCAGGATCAGGTCGTCGTCGGCCACTGCCGTTGCGGCCTTGATCGTCGCCGGCGCATCGGCTGCGAAGGTCTTGGCGCAAACCACATCCACCGGGATCGGAACCTCGGCGCCGCGCGCCTTCATCGCCTCGATCACCGCACGCGCATCGCCCACCAAATCGGGCTCGGCCAAGCTCTTGCCGATCTTCAGGCCCGCAGCCAGCATGAAGGTATTGGCGATGCCGCCACCCACGATCAGACCATCCACGTTCTTCGACAGGCTTTGCAGGATGGTGAGCTTCGTCGACACCTTGGAGCCCGCCACGATGGCCACCAAGGGCCGCTTGGGCGCGGCCAGCGCCTGGCTGATGGCATCGATCTCCGCCGCAAGCAAGGGGCCGGCGCAAGCCTGTGGCGCGAATTGCGCGATTCCGTAGGTGCTGGCCTCGGCGCGGTGCGCTGTACCAAAGGCATCGTGCACGAAGATGTCACACAAAGCGGCCATCTTGCGCGACAGCTCCTCGCTGTTCTTCTTCTCGCCCTTGTTCAGGCGGCAGTTCTCCAACAGCACCACCTGACCGGGCGCCACCCGAACGCCATCGACCCAGTTCGCCAGCAGCGCCACCTCTCGTCCCAGGAGTTCGCTCATGCGCCGTGCCACCGGCGCCAAGCTGTCTTGCGGTTTGAATTCACCTTCGGTCGGGCGGCCCAAATGCGAGGTCACCATCACCGCAGCGCCCGCCTTCAGTGCCATTTCGATGCAGGGGATGGACGCACGGATCCTCGTGTCCTCGGTGATGCGCCCCTCATCGTCCTGCGGCACATTCAAGTCCGCCCGGATGAACACCCGACGCCCGGATACCCGACCCTGTTGCACCAGGTCGGCAAAACGAAGCACGTTCATCGATTCAGCTCCCGCACGACACAGCGATTCCAAAGGTTTGTCTACCGTAGCCGAGTGTAAGAGCCCCGCCTACCAACCCAAACCGATGCGAAACGCCAGCATCACCACCGTTCCGCTGAGGATGGTGCCCAGCAGGTCCCGACGCCATACGAACCAGGCCACCGCCGCCGCCACGGCCGGCAGACGCGCGTCTTGCCAGGTACCCAACCACAGCCCTTGTCCATCAAGCAGCACGGCCGGCGCAATGATCGCCGCCAATGCGGCCAGAGGTGCATGGCGCAAACCTTCCCGCAGCCAAGGTGGGATCGGCCATTCACGCTCGGTGATGAAGAAGAAGCCGCGCGTGAGCACGGTGATACCCGCCAGACCCAACAGGGCCGCGACGGTCTCCCAGGTGCTCATCCAGAGGCCTCCGGCGTGTTTGGGCCCGACTTGTCGCGCATGTGATCAAGCACCACGCCCAAGACCACGGCGGCAGCGATTGCCACCACGATGTTCAAGCGCATGGGCATCGCAAATGCTGCTAAGGCCGCCGTTGCCGCTACCAAGGCGGTGACCACCGTGATCCGGTCGGTGATCAGCGAACAGCTCAGCGCCAGCAGGGCCAGCGTTCCGGCGAAGCCGATACCCCAGTGCTCGGGGATGGCGTCGGCCAGAAAGATCCCCAACATCGACGAGGTTTGCCAAGCCAACCAATTGGTCAACGCGCCGCCCCAGAAATAGGCCATCGCCTCCTGCCGATGCACCGGATCGCGGGCGGCTTCGGGCACAGACTCGCCGCCGGTGCTGACGCCATAGCGCTTCATGAAGAGCACGTAGCCCATATCGGTGGTGAGATAGGCATGCCACAGGCGCCGGGGGCGGCTCAAGTGCATCAGGAAGGGACGCAGTTGCGCACTGAAGATGACGAAGCGCAGATTCACGCACAGCGCCGTACCCCAGATCAGCCAAAGGGGTGCGCCCACGGCCAGCAGCGGCAGCGCCGCCAATTGGGCACTGCCGGCGTAGACCACCAGGCTCATGAAGACCGACAAGGAGACCCCGAGGCCGGAGTTCACCATCGCCATGCCGGTCACAAGCCCCCAGGCAGCCACCCCCAGGGACACCACAGCCATTTCCCGTGCACCGAGCCAGAACCCCGGGCGGCGCCACAGCGCGCTTTGAAGCGCTTGATTGTTCATCTGCGCATTGTCGCCGCGCCTTTGGGTGCGCAAGGCCACAAACGAGGCAGCGAGCCACCCGGGCTCTCGGGTGGCGGGATGGTCGGCCGGAATCAGCTGCGCATCTGCGCGGCAAGGGCCAAGAGGCGCTCGATTCGGTCCTCAGTGGCGGGGTGCGTGCTGAACAGCCCGCGAATGCCGCCTCCGGACAAGGGATTGATGATCATCATCTGCGCGGTCTCCGGGTGGCGCTCTGCGGCCTCCAGCGGAATACCCCGCGCGTAACGATTGATCTTGTCCAGGGCCGAGGCCAAAGCGCGCGGATCGCCTGAAATCTCCGCGCCGCCGCGGTCGGCCTCAAACTCCCGTGCACGGCTGATCGCCATCTGAATGAGGCTCGCCGCCAGCGGTGCCAGGATCATGACCGCGATGGTCGCAATCGGATTGCTCGGTCGGCCCTCACTGTCGCGCGAACCAAAGAGCATCGCAAAGTTCGCGAGCATGGAGATGGCGCCCGCCATCGTGGCGCTGATGGTCGAGATGAGGATGTCACGGTGCCTGACATGCGCAAGCTCATGGGCCATCACGCCGCGCAATTCCCGCTCGGACAGTACGCGCATGATGCCGGTGGTGGCCGCCACCGCCGCGTGCCGCGGGTTGCGCCCCGTCGCAAACGCGTTGGGCGCTTCCTCGTCAATGATGTAGACGCGCGGCATGGGCAACTCAGCACGCTGGGCCAACTCCTTGACCATGCGATAGAAGCCCGGCGCGGTGTTCTCGTCCACCTCCCGGGCGTTCATCATCTTCAGCACCATCTTGTCGGAGAACCAGTAGCTGAAGAAATTCATGCCCACGGCCACCACGAGGGCCAAGACCATGCCCTGTTGACCACCCATGGCCTGACCCACCGCCATGAACAGCGCGGTGATGGCAGCCATCAACATGGCGGTCTTCATCAAATTGAACATTCAGGCCTCACAGTGATTTGTCCGCAGCCGCAACGCTGCACGGTGCTTTAGATGGGTGCGGCTCTTGGAAGTTCAATGGCTGCCAGGCGGGCTGCCAGCCAGGCGGGTTCCGGGGATCAGGGCCAGTGCCTGCGCCACGGCTGCGGCCGGTTGGCGCCGCGCCGAAGGTCTTTGCAGTTCCAGGAGCCTGAGAACGCCATGGCCACAGGCGACGTCCACCCCGGCCGTCGTCACGGCCAACACAGTACCCGGCTCAGGATCCGCGCCCACGGCACCGCGGTATGCGGCCACTGGCTCAATCGGCTGGGCCCTCCACACCTTGATCCACTCATCAGCAGGAGCCTGCGCGAGGCGACAGGCCGCTCCAGGAAAGGGATCAAAGGCCCTCACCCGGCGCGCCAACTCGAGGGCATCGCGAGACCAATCCAGCGGCGCCTCCGACTTGTCGACCTTGTGGGCATAGCTCACGCCCTCCAGGGGCTGTGGCTGCGGCCGCAGGCCCCCACATGCGGCCAATTCCAGCGCCTCCACCATCAACCGCGCGCCCAGCGTGGCCAACCGGTCGTGCAGGGTCGCCGTGGTTTCGTCTTCTCTCAGCGCAAGAGGCTCCACCAGCACCACAGGCCCCGTGTCCAGACCCTCATCCATTTGCATGATGGTCACGCCGCTGCGCTCATCACCGGCCTCCACCGCACGATGAATGGGCGCGGCACCGCGCCAACGCGGAAGCAGTGAGGCGTGGATGTTCAGGCAGCCCCAGCGCGGTCCATGCAAGACCCAAGGGGGCAGGATCAGCCCGTAGGCGGCCACCACCATCACGTCTGCTCGAGCGGATTCCAACGCGACACGCGCTTGGGTTGCGTCATCGGGCCATCGGCCATCGAGCCGCAGACTTCGGGGCTGGACCACCGGAATGTCATGCGCCTGGGCCACCTGTTTGACGGCCGAAGCCTGCAACTTCAATCCACGCCCGGCAGGACGATCGGGTTGCGTGAACACCAAGGCAATCTCAAAACCCGCCTGGATCAATGCCCTCAGGGCAGTCGCAGCGAATTCAGGCGTGCCGGCGAAGGCCACGCGCATGACGCAGACCGCCCCTTAGCGCACCTGCGCGAGTTCTTCGCGGGTGCGCTTGATCATCTTCGACTTGATACGGTCGCGTTTGAGCAGGCTGAGGTACTCCACGAAGACCTTGCCCAGCAGGTGATCCATTTCATGCTGCACGCAGACCGATGCCAGACCTTCGGCCTTCAGGTCGAAGGTTTGGCCATCTCGATCCAGTGCGCGCACGGTGACCCACAGGTGGCGTTCCACCTTGTCATACACCTGCGGGACGGATAGGCAGCCCTCCTCACCCAGCTTCATCTCGGGGCTGCGTTCCACGACTTCCGGGTTGATGAGCACCACCGGCTGATCACGCGACTCGGAGGTGTCCATCACGATCAAACGCTCATGCACATCCACCTGCGTGGCGGCCAGCCCGACGCCGTCGGCGGCATACATGGTCTCCAGCATGTCTGCTGCCAGTTGCTGAATGCGGTTGTCCACCTGTGCAACAGGACGGGCCACCGTGTGCAGCCTGGGGTCGGGGTAACGAAGTATGGCCAGTCGAGTCATCGGCTTGGGCGCCAGCCCTGGCGTCGAGCGCGAGCGACTCCCCCACAGGGGGGCTGCGCTTGAGCGCCACGGCTGTGCTGATCAGAATTTCGCAATTCCATGATTGTGCCGCTTCGCCTCGCCTTCTCATGATCCAACTCCAGGATGAACTACAGGCCTGGCTGGCCCTGGCGGATGGGTCCATGGCCGCTCGGCAACGGTCGAGGCAACTGTTGCAACACTTCGGCGGGCCCTTGGAGGTGTTCCAAGCGGGGCGCTCACAGGCAGAGGCCGCCCTGGGCGGTGAGGCTTGCAGCAGGCTGTTCAGTGCACTGCCCCGATGGGCCGAGACCGCCGAGCGAACACGCCGCTGGCTGGCCCAGGATTCGCGGCACCACCTGATCACGCTGGGTGATGCCGCCTACCCGGCCAGCCTGCTGAACAGCCCCGACCCGCCATTGGTGCTGCATGCCATGGGCTGCCTCTCCGCCCTCGCGCAGCCTGCGGTGGCCATCGTGGGCAGCCGTCACGCCACACCAGCAGGCACCGAGGTGGCCCAACGCTTGGCATCGGAACTCGGACAGGCGGGCGTTGCGGTGGTGTCCGGGCTGGCCGTGGGCATCGATGCGGCGGCGCATCGGGGTTGCCTCCGGGGCTCCCCGCCGGGAACCACGGTGGCGGTGGTGGCCTGCGGCCTGCAGGAGGTGTATCCCCGCATTCACGAAGCGCTCTTTGAGCAGATCAAACGGGAGGGTCTGATAATAAGTGAGCACCCACTTGGTATACCAGCTCTCCCGCCGTATTTTCCGCAGCGCAATCGCATCATCGCCGGCATCAGCCTCATCACGGTAGTGGTCGAAGCCACCCTGCGCTCTGGCTCGCTGATCACCGCTCGCCTGGCCCTGGAAGCCGGGCGTGAGGTTTTCGCGGTTCCCGGGCCGCTGAGCGCACCCCAATCGGCCGGCTGCAATGCCTTGATCAAAGCGGGGGCGGGCTTGGTAGAGTGTTCCGACGATCTGATCGACGCCCTGCCCTGGGGCTGTTTGCCCAGCGGCGCGAGAGCCGGGGAACGGCGTGCAGGTCCCCATCCGCAGGGCACGCGGACGAGCCACACGCCGCGCCACTCGAGGCACCATCGGCGGGATTCCCTTGGCCGTGCGAACGCCGCGCATACGCGGACGCTTCCCGGAATCGAGCCGGGAGCGCCCCGTCCGAATCAGCCCAGCGGCGCTCTCAGCCCGCCGCCAGGAATCAGTCCGCAGGCCTGGGGCCGTGCCTGCGCCCTGTTGCGTTCCCGCCCCTGCGACCTGCTCGAACTCAGCGGAGAGGCGTCCGTGAATCCCCATCTCCTCAACCAGGCGCTCCTGATGGCCGAACTCGACGGCCTGGTGGGACGCTTGCCGGGCGGCCTCTACCAGTGGTGCTCATCGTGTCCGTAGGAAACCCTAAGGCCGGGTTTCCCCCTTCCATTCATCGAGCACTGCTGTATAGTCGATCGCATGTTCGATGTGCTCGTCTACCTTTACGAGAATTACTGGCGACCCGACGCCTGCCCCGACCACGAGCAACTGAGCCGAAAACTCTCGGCTGTGGGCTTTGAGAGCGAAGAGATTCAAGAAGCGCTGTCCTGGCTTGATGGGCTCAACACCACGGCGCAGGGTTATGTGGGCGAACAGGGCGAGCAGAGCACCCGCCTCTACACCGCTTCCGAACGCGAAATGCTGGGCAATGACTCCCTGGCCTTCATCAGTTTTCTGGAGTCAGCCGGGGTCCTGCCGCCGCCGATGCGCGAAATGGTCATCGACCGCGCCATGGCCGTATCGGCCGAAGGCTTGGATCTCGACGACATCAAGATCATCGTCCTGATGGTGTTCTGGAGCTTGGGCGAAGAGCCCGATGCCCTCATCCTCGACGAGCTGTTCGTGGACCCGGAAGACCGGCTCTATCACTGATCCGGGGTTGCGCGGCCCGCGGGGGGCTGCGTCAGAACACGAAACCGACCACATGGTCGGTTTTGTTTTTTCCAAACACCTCAAAAACCAAACCCCCTGCACCGTGGGGTGGAGGGGGTTGGGTGGGGGTATTAGCC
>JBMSQF010000025.1:0-33358 GCA_049423145.1 Burkholderiaceae bacterium | reverse complement strand
TGGGTGTAGCCCTTGGCCAGCTGCACCGCCATCCCGGTGAACACAGCCACGAATGCCGTGGCGATGAGGACCAGCGCGATCGCGCCAATCTTGGGCACCAGGTGCGCCCAGCCGGGCGCTGCCGTGGCGTCGACGATCTCGTGCATGCGCCGTTCACGGTCGCGCCACACCAGTTCGCCACCGTAGTAGATGGCGATGATGAGGGGCATAAGGGTGAAGGCGCCTTGCAGTGCCTGCACCATCAGCCGTGTGGCCGGCAGGCTCGGGCTTCCGTACCACTCGTTGACGAACCAGGCCGCGGGGCCGGCATTGAGCACGCCGATGAGCAGCAGCACGAAGAATGCCGGGCTGCGCATCACGAACGCCATGTCAAAGCGCGCCAGGGCGGTGAACTGGGCCCAGCGGGTGCTGGAGTCGCTTCGGGGAAAAGGCAATGCCCTGGTCTTCGCCAAAGCGTTGGCGGCAGGGGACGATCTTCCTTCGCGGACGGCATTTCCGGCGTCTTTCTCCGGCTCGCTTTTCGAGCGCCCGAAAGGGAGTGCGCTGCCGCCCTTCTGCTCAAAGCGGAACATCGCCGCTGCAGCGGTGAACACGGCCAGGCCCACGGCCAGCCACAGCACCCGGTTGGCCAGCAGTACGCCGCTGAGCTCGGGCAGCATCGCGTTGCGTTCAGCGGCTGTCCAGTATTTCGTGGCGATGTTCAGCGCCGAGATGCCGAAGGGGTCGGTGAGCGCAGCAATGTCGTCAAACTGCGGGTCGCGCAGCAGGCCGCGTGTGACGAAGAACAGCACGAGCAGCAGCACCGCGCCCACATAGCTCCACATCATCGAGCGGGTGACCGTGGCCAAGGCAAAGAACACGGCGCCCAGAATGAGCAGGGTGGGCAGGCCCATGACGAACAGCGCCCACAGGTAGTGGTTCGCCTGGAAGGGCCCCAGGCGCTCGGGGTCGAGCCAGGGCATGAACGAGCCCACCGCGATGGCCAGCGGCACGGCCGCCAGCACCAGCAGCGAGGCCGCCACGGAGCCCGCGAAGCGACCGCCGAGGTAAGGCCACTTGGTCAGCCGTGTGCTGCGCAGGATGGGCGCAAAGCCGGTCTCCTCATCGCGCACCACGGTGCCGGCCACCAGAGCCACGACCACGAACAGGGCGAACACGGTCATGATCGCCGTGGTCTGCAGGATGGCGTAGGGCGCGTTGATGTGCACGTTGCCGCGGGCGCCGATCTGGATCTGGTCCACCGTGGTGGAGCCGAAGGCCAGCAGGAAGAACAGGGCGAAGCCCACCCAGAGCACGGGGCTGCGCAGTTGCAGCCGCCACTCGAAGGCGGCGATGGGCAGGAAGAGGGAAGGCCGTTTCATGACGATGACTTCTCCATCACGCCGCCGATGCCGTCGATGGGGCCTGGGCCTGCCCATCCGCCTGACGGCTGCCCATGGCCGAGGCGCTGCGCAGCCGATGCAGCGTGGCGAAGTAGACATCCTCCAGGCCGGTCTCGACCGGCTCGAAGGCGGCGCTCGGCGCCACGCCCGGCTCTTCGGACAAGACGCGGATCACGGTCTGCCCCGCCCGCAGCCGTGTGGCGATGACGGCATGGCGCTGGCGTGCGCCTTCCAGATCAGACTTGTCGATGCAGGTTTGCCACACACGCCCTTGCAGGGCGGTGATCAGTTCCCCGGGAGTGCCGGACTCCACGATGCGGCCGCCCACCAGGATGGCCGCGCGCGGGCACAGGTCGGTCACGTCGTCCACGATGTGGGTGGACAGGATGACCACCACCTGCTCGCCGATTTCCGAGAGCAGGTTGTTGAAGCGGTTGCGCTCCTCGGGGTCCAGGCCGGCGGTGGGCTCGTCGACGATGATCAGTCGGGGATTGCCGATGAGCGCCTGCGCAATGCCAAAGCGTTGACGCATGCCGCCCGAATAGCCTGCCACTGCCTTCTTGCGCACGGCCCACAGATTGACCTGGTTCAAGAGGGTTTCAACCGTGTCCCGCCGCTCACCCCGCGAGCTGATGCCTTTGAGCACGGCCAGGTGGTCCAGCAAATCTTCGGCTGAGACGCGGGGGTAGACGCCGAAGTCCTGCGGCAGATAGCCCAGGGTGGCGCGCAGGGCCTCGGGTTGGGCCAGCACGTCCAACTCGCCAAAGCGGATGCTGCCCGAGGAGGGAACCTGCAGCGTGGCCAGGCAGCGCATCAGGCTGCTCTTGCCGGCGCCGTTGGGGCCCAGCAGACCGAACATCCCGGCCGGGATTTCGAGGTTCACATCGTCCAGGGCACGGGTGCCGTTGGGGTAGGTGTGGGTGAGCTTGCTGATCTCTAGCATCGGGCGTTCCTTTTGCCGTTTCGGCTGGGTGCGCCGCCAGTATGTATGCCAGACGAAACCGGAACAAGCTCCGGGCGATAAACCGCTGTTTTGAGAGACGAACGGTGGTTTGGGGCGATGGCTCGATGTTCCGCCTCGCCGCTTTTCGCCTGTGGAAGGGTGGACCTCAGCCGCTCAACCCTTGTGGGTCGTCAGAACCTCTCGCGCGCAGGCAGCCGGTCATCACTGTTGATCGCTGAGCGGTAAAGATGGCGGGTTGGGCCATCAATCCTTCGAGCGAGGCTGCAAATGGGCAGTCGGGTCACGGCCGCTCTTCCGTTTCCTTTTTGTCCAGCCGCTGAACCTGCAGCAAGACCACGATCTCCGACTGCGAATCCAGCTTTGAGGTGGATCCCAATCCCAGGAATCCGCCTTGCTTGATTTGGCTCTGGTTGAACTCGCTGAGTCCACCCAGCAGGATCACCTCGCCGTGTCGCGCCACCACATCCGACCGGAAGGCTCGTCGCAGCTTGGTGGGCGTCGTGGCCAGGCCGGTGTCGGTCTTCACAAAGGAGGACAACTCCTGCCAAATCAGCAAGCGAATCGACTCCTGCAGGATGCGTGGGCTGATATTGAGCAGCACGCCTGCGCTTTGGTAAGTGACGCTTTGCTGCGAGGTGCCGCTGTAGGTGACGATGGAGCCCAAGGTCGGCGTGTCGGTACCGATGGTGACCGACGCCACGCTGCCATCCGAAGCGCGCAGCACCGGGCTTGAAATCAGCCGTACGCGGCTGTCGCTCGTGAGCCGGCCGATGGACAAGGCCATATCGCGCCCACCCAGTCGCAGCACACTCAGGTCGCCGGCTGGTGTGCCCATGGTGCCGCTCAGGCGGCCTTCCAAGAGGCTGAAGATGAGTTGCACCGCCGTGTCTTTGCTTTGCGCGTCTCGCACCTCCATCACATAGGCCTGCAACAGCACTTCCGGTACGGGAATGTCCACTTGCTCCAGGAAGTTCTTGAGGTACTGGACATCATTGGAGTGCCCGCGCACGACCAGGAAGTTCGGGGCCACCGAGACTTGTGACGGATCCTGGAAGGGCGAGGTATTGAACCCCGTCGAGCTGGACTGGGGCACCATGGCGCTGAGCGATGCCCCGTAGCCAGTGGTTTGCCCGGTCAACACCGCACCGCCGATGTCCAGGCTGGGGCTTCCCATGGAGGGGTATGTGCCTTCGATGGCCAGGCGTGACGATGTGCCGTACGGGTCGGTGGTCGCGAATTCCGTGGTGTGCGGCACCGCAGACGATGAGTAGTTGAATGTGAGTCGAGGGAACAGGGGAAAGTAGGCGGCCATGGCGGACACCGTGCGGTGTTTGGGGGTGTACACCCACAACTCCTGGTCGGCTGCGTTGCCGCCCAATGCGGTTTCAGGATGGATCACCAGTACGCCGGACACCTCGGTGATCGTCAAGCCCAGGTTGCTCAGCACCTGGCGCACCAGGGGGAGAGGGTCGGCGCGGCCAAAGCGGCTCAAATCCGCCGTGATGACCACCGGGTGCACCGATACCGAGGGCATCAGCACATAGGCCTGGCGGCTGGATTCACCCAAGGTGACCCGCAGGAATTCGGCCAAGGTGACCTGACCAGGAGCCGCCACCGACGGGGTGGCCGGCGGCACGCGCGTGCCGTTGCTGGGCAGGAGTGGTCGGGGCGCCAGCAGCGCCGGGTTCTGGCGTATCAGCTTCCACGGCGAGGGAGTCGCTGGGTTGCTGGGTGGAGGCGTGTTCGGTTGCGCGTGCAGCAGCGCGACCGGTAGGGCTAGCGCCAGGGCGCTGGCGAGCCAGCGCAGCCCCAAGCGGGCGTGGCGTACCTTCACGGCGTATCGGCGGATAGACCAACGTCAGCCGCGCGGTGGCTGCAGTTGGGGGCACGCCCATCAGGTGTGCCTACGCTGTAGGCATGGGCGAGCAAGAGGGTTCCGTTTATGCCCTGATCCGGCGCCTGATGAGAGGGGGTGCGCATGGCATCGCACTGCACGTTTCTAAAGGCTTGTTGGCACTGGCCAATGCGCGGGAGAAACTGCGCAAGCACGTCTTGCCGCAACACGGGTGCAGCCTGGACGACGGGTACGGCAGGCAGCAGCAGGGCTGCAATCAGCACGGAAGTAAATTTCACAGCCAGCCTCCGTTGTGGGTGAACGATCGGATGGTGCGCTGAAGGCAGGAGGGAAATCCTGCGTCTGCTCAAGCCGGAGGGCAGGAGTGTGGTCCTCCGACTTCACGAGCCAAGTCAACCGATACGAGAGCGGCCCAAAAGAGACACTTTGTGGTTCGGAGGGGCGGGGGATCGTGATCTCCACGTCGAGTTTTGAGGAAACCGCGCGCGAGGAATTCCAGGACAGTAGATAGATCTATCTATCTACGCTAAACGAAAGTACATTTGGATAGGCATGCTGCCCCCCTGATGTTTGGTACTTTCTTTTTTGGGATGCCGCTCTGCTCATTGAAGGGTTCGGTCGGTAATGAAGGTAATTCCAATCCGGCGGGTTCTGCGACAGTTGGCTTGGCAGTGTTGGTTCCCCATCGCCTTGGCACTGGTGATCACAGCTGCTGCGCTGATGCACTTAACGCACCAGCAGCAGGTCGCCTTGGCGCGGCAGCTTGTGCATGCCCTGGCGGCCGAGGTCGATACCGGTGTGGCTCGGCACATTCAAGGGTTGCAGGCGTTGGCGGCCGGTACGGCGTCGCAGAGCCCGATGACCCCACTTTCGCACTTGCATGCAGAGGCGGTTTCGTACGAACAGTCGATTGGAGTAACCGTGACGCTGGCGGATGCCGACCGGCAGATCTTGCTCAGCAGTGCTCGACCTTTCGGTCAGCCCTTGCCGATGCTGCCGAACGCCCCAGGGCCTTCGGCGCTGGATCGGGCGCTGCAAACGGGCAAACCACAGGTCTCCGACTTGGTGGACGGTACCGTCTCTGGTGCTCCCGTCATCGCCGTTGTCGTACCGGCGCCATGGGCACCCGATACCAAGGCGTGGATCAGCTCCTTGTCTACCGACCTGCTGCAGCACCGACTGGATCAGGCAGTTGTTCCACCCGGCTGGAATGCTGTACTCATAGACGGAAACGGCAAGCTTCTTGCGGCGCGTGGCCCTGCTGTGGATACAGCAGCTTTTCAAACCGATGGTTCGGTGAGCTTGGCTGTACCAGTGAATCACACACGATGGACAGCCATTTTGTATGCGAGCGTAGGGACCCTCTACCAGCCGCAGATACGCATGGGTGTTTTACTTTTCGTGCTGATGAGCATTACAGGTCTAAGCACTGTTTGGTTGGTACGCAGGAACAGTCAACGGATCAATATGGCGGTGGTGCGGTTGACCGACTCGGGCGAGGAGCGTTCTGTGGCAACACGGCTCGATGTCTTTCGATTGCGCATCGCCGAGATCGAGGACGTGCATCAGGAGCTGCGCCGTTTACGGTTGGCTGAGCACATCGTTCAGGAACAAGAGCGTGCGCGAGTGGCGCGGGATCTCCATGATGGGTTGCAGCAGCACATGGCCAGCGCCAAGATCATGGCTAACTTGGCGGCTCAGCGATGGGATCTGCCACTGGAGTGTGCAGACTTATTGCATCGTGTTGTCAGGATTACGGAGGAAGCGACTAACGAGTTACACAGGATCGTCAACGATCTTCGACCGCATGTACTTGACCAATGTGGACTGATTGAAGCGGTTGAGCAGCTTTCCCAAGAGACCAGTCGCGCGACGGGGCTGCAGATTGAAGTGGAGTCGGTAGGTGATTCATCCATTCTTGGCTCGCTACCGGCTCCGATGCTGGGCTGCGCGTTTCGGGTGATACAGGAGTGTCTCAACAACGTGCGCAAGCACGCGCAGGCAACATTCGTGCACGTGGTCATTGACCTGACTGACCCTGGATTGCTTTCTGTGCAGGTGAGTGACGACGGGATCGGGTTTCTTGATGTATGGCCGGTTCGATCTGCGACTTCATTCGGGCTGATTAGCATGCGTCAGCGCGTGACCGCGCTGGATGGAACGTTGAGCGTCAGCCGCGGTCAACCGGATGATCATGCGTCCGGCACTACTGTGATCGCGTTGATACCTTTACAGAGCCTGTCAACTTGATCGATGGGTGACGCTACAGCGCCTCAGCCTACTTTGGATGGTCTAGGGGGTCTCGATCTCCAGTGCGCCCTACAGTGGCGAAGGCGATCAAACCGAGGAGGCTTCAAGCGCTTCTCACCTGCCCCGCTGTACGGCTTGAAGATCAACGGGTTTACCCTTGTATTCAACCGGCGGTTGCTGCGAGTACCGTCTTGAGCTGCCCGAAGCAGTGACCCCGCGTGCCGTTCAACAGCGCATCGGGTCGTTCATTGAACAATACGGGTGCGGACTTGGTAGCAGTATCGCCATGCACGAATTCTGGAAACAATTTGCAGTGGACTCAGCGCTTGAGCGCTTCATGGCAGCCGTTGAAAGCCAGGCACAGCCTTCGGGCCCACCAGATGTTTCAGTAGCCATCCAGTTGGCTAACAAGGAGTTGCTGCAGCGCCAGGTACCGCTGGGTGACGTCGCAGATGCGGCGTGGGCGCTGCGCAGTCAATATCGAGACGGAAGTACCCATGACTTGGCGCTGGTCACTGCCTACTACTTCCTGCAACGAAGGGCCCTTATCCCGAGGCAGCTGGAACCTATCCGATTTGAGGCGCGACTGATTGCGCAGCAGTGGATGACTGAGGGGTTGGCCTCAGTGACAGTCGTCACGCGATTTGAGGAAGCGCTGTTCCAGCAGTTTTGGTAACGCCTCAAAGGTGATGATGGGCGATCCGTTCAGCGTGGTGACGTGGATGCCCGAGCCAGCCTTTCAGAAGGCCACTGCTGCAGGAACCCGCGGCTGTGGTCGGCTGAGGCCGTAAGCCACGCTCCATAGGCCTCTTCGGGCAAGATCACCACCATCCGCTTTTCTTCGCCAGGTCGATGGAACTGCCGCATGAACGCATGCTCGTCCGCGTTGATGGTGAGCATGGTGCAGCTGTAGACCCATTCGCCTTTACCGTTGCGCCACTGGTCCCACAAACCAGCAAGGCCCATGGGTTGACCATCGGAGCGCTCGATCCGCGTGGCGACCGCCTTTCCACTGCTCCAGTCGGGCTCCCAGATGGCAGCGGCCGGAATGATGCAATGCCGCGCTCTGCGCCAACTGTCCCGGAACGAGGGCTTTTCGGCGACGGTCTCGCTGCGGGCGTTGTAGGTGTGGCGTGAGAGCTTCTCGTCCTTGGCCCAGTGAGGAAGCAATCCGAACACCCCGGGCACCTCGACGCGCTCACTGACCGCCTCATCGCCGAAATCGGCCTCGCGTGGACGCACGATGAAACTGCCGACATAACCCGGCCAAACATCGGCGCGCAAGGGGAATTGCGTGGGCTGGGCACCGAAGTGCTCGCGCATCACGCGAGGATCACGGACATTTTCGTAGTGGGCGCACACCCTTGAACTGTAAGACACCCGAACCAGAAGACAGTGGCCGAAGCGCCGGCACTCGATCGCCGATCAAGGTCGATTGCGCGCGCAGCGAAAGCCGATGTAGACCACGGCCATGTCGGCCGGTTTGGTGGCTCGATGGTCTCGGTGCATGGGTCCTGCGCCATACCACCAGGACCCGCCCAATGTGGGCTGCTCGCCGGTGGCGCCGCCATCGGCCCACTCCCAGACATTGGCCCCCATATCGAACAGTCCGTTCACCCCAGCCACCGTGCTGCCGGCTACAGCATGACCGCGGCCACGAGAGGTGAGGGCGTGGGCCACCGGGCGGGCCGTTTGACCACAATCGCCCATGCAGTTTGCGCCGGCTGGCGTTTCACCGGTGGGGTAGGCGTAGGTGCGGCCCGTGGTGAAGGATGTTGGGGGCGATGGACGTCGCTCGGTGTAGGCGGCCTCGCGCCACTCGGCCTCGGAGGGCAGCCGTTTGCCCGCCCATCGGCAGTAGGCTTGGGCTTCGCTGTGGGTCACATGGACCGCAGGTTCAAGGTCTGCGCCGGGCGTGCCATAGGGGGAGTGCCACACCCAGCCGGGCTTTCGTTCCCAGCCGGCTTCATAGGTGAGCCCGCCACCGTCACGTTCGGCCTTGGTTTTTGTACCCGTGGCCTGCACGAAGGCGCGGAACGCGCCAATCGTGACTTCGGTGCGGTCGATCTCAAAACGACCCATGTCCTGCATCGGCGAGAGCGGCAGGGCAAGGGCTGCGGACATCCAGCCGATGGGCAACAAGACCCGTGCCCAGCGCCAGGCCGGCACCATCCACCGCTGCCGCAGTGCTGGCCCATGAGGCTTTCCGCTCACTTGTTGACATCCCCGAGGCACAGGTACTTCATTTCCACATAGTCCTCGATGCCGTGGCGAGAACCTTCGCGGCCGAGTCCCGACTGCTTGACGCCACCAAAGGGCACTTCAGCGGCGGAGATGATGCCGGTGTTGACGCCCACCATGCCACTTTCCAAGCCCTCGGCGACGCGGAAGATGCGGCCGATGTCTCGGCTGTAGAAGTAGGCGGCCAGGCCGAATTCGGTGCTGTTGGCCAAGGCGATGGCCTCGGCCTCGGTTTTGAAGCGAAACACGGGCGCCACCGGGCCGAAGGTTTCCTCGCGCGCGCATTTCATCTCGGCGGTCACATGGGCCAACACCGTGGGCGTGTAGAAGCGCTCCCCGATACGCTGCCCGCCCGCCACGACCGAGGCGCCTTTGGCCTTGGCATCAGCCACGTGCGCCTCCACCTTGGCGATGGCTTGGTCATCGATCAGAGGACCCTGCGTGATGCCCGCTTCGAAGCCGTTGCCCACCTTGATGCTGCGGGACTTCTCAGCGAGCTTGGCTACAAAGGCCTCGTAAACGCTGTCCTGCACATAGAACCGGTTGGCGCACACGCAGGTCTGTCCGGCGTTGCGGTACTTGCTGATCATCGCACCCTCGACGGCGCTGTCGAGATCGGCGTCGTCGAACACGATGAAGGGTGCATTGCCACCCAGCTCAAGACTGAGCTTCTTGATCGTTGGCGCGCACTGCTTCATCAGGATGCGACCGACCTCGGTGGAGCCGGTGAAGGACAGATGGCGCACCACCTCGGATTCACACAACACATGACCGATGGCGATGGACTGCTGGGCGTCGGCGGGCAAGATATTCAGCACGCCGGCCGGCATGCCCGCGCGCTGGGCCAGTTCGGCCACGGCCAGGGCTGAAAGCGGCGTCTGCTCGGCCGGCTTGATCACCACAGGGCAGCCGGCTGCCAACGCCGGCGCCACTTTGCGCGTGATCATGGCGATCGGGAAGTTCCAGGGGGTGATGGCCGCGCATACCCCGATCGGCTGCTTCAGCACCAGGACGCGCTTGTTCGGGTCGGTGCTGGGCACGGTTTCGCCGTAAACCCGCTTGGCTTCCTCGGCGAACCACTCGATGAAACTGGCACCGTAGGCCACTTCTCCTTTGGCCTCACTCAGCGGTTTGCCCTGCTCGGCGGTCATGATTCGCGCCAGGTCATCGGCATGCTGGAGGATGAGGTGGAACCATTTCATCAGCACGGCAGCCCGTTCCTTGGCTGGCTTGGCCCGCCAATCCGGCCACGCGGCGTCGGCAGCGGCGATCGCGTCTTGCGCCTGCTGTGGGCCGGCGTTGTCGACCTGGGCCAGTTCCAGGCCGGTGGCAGGGTCATGGACGGCAAATCGCTGCGACAGGTTGGTCCACTGGCCATTGATCAGGGCACCGGTGCGCAGCAGCGCGGCATCCTGAAGCAGGGCCAAAGGCGAATTCTTCATGTCCATGAGGTGATCTCCTTGGATTCGGCAAGACGTTCCGGGCGGGTTTTTCTGTGGATCAGTGTGTATCAATTTTTCCAGTCATGCCGTGGCGGGGAATAGGGCCGATCAGGCCAGACGCGCGCACAGGGCGCCTTCCTATAATCAAAAACTTTGCCAAACCGCCACGGACGCGCATGAACGCCGCTGAAATCCGCCACGCCTTCCTGAAGTTCTTCGAGTCCAAGGGCCACACCATCGTGGCTTCCAGCCCCGTGGTGCCGGGAGACGACCCCACGCTGCTGTTCACCAATGCGGGCATGAACCAGTTCAAGGACGTGTTCCTCGGCTTTGACAAGCGTCCCTACACACGGGCCACCACCGCGCAGAAGTGCATCCGCGCCGGCGGCAAGCACAACGACCTGGAGAATGTGGGCTACACCGCGCGGCACCATACCTTCTTCGAGATGCTGGGCAACTTCAGCTTCGGCGACTATTTCAAGAAGGACGCCATCGCCTATGCATGGGAACTGCTGACGGTCGTCTTCAAACTGCCCAAGGACAAGCTGTGGGTGACGGTCTACGCGGAGGACGATGAGGCCTACGAGATCTGGAACCGACAGATTGGGGTGCCGGCCGAGCGCATCGTGCGGATCGGCGACAACAAGGGTGCGCGCTACGCCTCGGACAACTTCTGGATGATGGGGGACACCGGCCCCTGCGGTCCGTGCACCGAGATCTTCTATGACCATGGCCCCGATATCCCGGGCGGCCCCCCGGGCAGCCCCGATGAAGATGGCGACCGCTACATCGAGATCTGGAACAACGTCTTCATGCAGTTCAACCGGACCGAGGACGGTGTGATGCACCCGCTGCCCAAGCCCAGCGTGGACACCGGCATGGGCCTGGAACGCATCGCCGCTGTGCTGCAGCATGTGCACGGCAACTATGAGATCGACACCTTCGTGCACCTGCTCAAGGCGGCCAAGGCTGCGGTTGATGCAGCGGGTGCCCAGGCCTGTGACCCGGACTCGCCGTCGCTGAAGGTGATCGCAGACCACATTCGCGCCTGTTCCTTCACCATCGTTGACGGTGTGATTCCCGGCAACGAAGGCCGTGGCTATGTGTTGCGGCGCATCGCGCGCCGGGCCATTCGTCATGGCTACAAGCTTGGCGCGCGCAAGCCCTTTTTCCACCAGCTGGTGGCCGCGCTGGACCAGACCATGGGGGAGGCTTACCCCGAACTGCGCCGCTCGGCAGCGCGGGTCACCGAGGTGCTGCGCCAGGAAGAAGAGCGTTTCTTCCAGACGATCGCCAACGGCATGGAGATTCTGGATGCTGCACTCGGCGGAACGACTGGCGCGCCCGGCTCGGCCGTCACGGTGGCGCTTCTGGACGGCGAAACCGCCTTCAAGCTCCACGACACCTACGGTTTCCCCTTGGACCTCACGGCCGATGTGTGCCGCGAGCGTGGCGTGAAGGTGGACGAGTCGGGCTTCAACGCCGCCATGCAGCGCCAACGTGAGCAGGCCCGGGCGGCGGGCAAGTTCAAGATGCAGCAGGGCCTGGAGTACAAGGGCGTGGACACGGCCTTCCACGGCTACGAACACCTGGTTTGCGACGCCAGCCGAGTGACGGCCCTCTATGTGGACGGCTCGCCCGTGCAGCAGGCCCGCGCCGGCGACGATGTGGTCGTGGTGCTGGACCACACGCCCTTCTATGCCGAAAGCGGCGGCCAGGCCGGCGACGCCGGTGAGTTGCGCAATGGCCGCACCCGGGTGGTGGTGGAGGACACCCTGAAGATTCAGGCCGCGGTGTTTGGCCACCATGGACGGGTGATGGAAGGCGAGATCAGGGTGGGCGACACCTTCACAGCACGGGTCGATGCCGTTCAGCGGGCCCACACCGTGCGGCACCACAGCGCCACCCACTTGATGCACAAGGCCCTGCGCGAGGTGCTCGGTGCCCACGTGCAGCAAAAGGGCTCGCTGGTCAATGCCGATCGCACCCGCTTCGACTTTGCACACACCGAGCCGATGACACCGGAGCAGATGGCCCGGGTGGAAGCCATTGTGAACGCCGAGATTCTGAGCAACGCTGCGGCCCAGGCGCGTGTGATGCCGATTGAGGAGGCGCAAAAGGCAGGTGCCATGATGCTCTTCGGCGAGAAGTACGGTGACACCGTCCGGGTCTTGGACATCGGCAGCAGCCGTGAGCTGTGCGGGGGCACCCATGTGCAGCGCACGGGCGATATCGGGGTGTTCAAGATCACCTCCGAAGGCGGGGTGGCCGCCGGCATCCGGCGCGTGGAAGCGGTCTGTGGCGAAAAAGCCTTGGCTTATCTGCAGGCACTGGAGTCCACCCTGGCCCATGCGGCCGGCACGATGAAGGTCAGCCCGCTCGATGTGCCGGCGCGGGCGGCGGCGGTGCTGGACCAGGTGAGGGCGCTGGAGAAGGAGATGGCCGCGCTCAAGGGAAAGCTGGCCTCCGCTCAAGGGGATGAACTGCTGTCTCAGGCGGTGGATGTCAAGGGCATCAAGGTACTGGCCGCAACGCTGGAAGGCGCCGATGCCAAGGTGCTGCGTGAAACACTCGACAAGCTCAAGGACAAACTCAAGACGGCGGCCATCGTATTGGCGGCCGTGGATGGCGGGAAGGTTCAACTCGCCGCTGGAGTGACGGCCGACAGCACCGCGAGGGTCAAGGCCGGCGAGTTGGTCAATTTTGTGGCCCAGCAGGTGGGCGGCAAGGGTGGTGGCAAACCCGACATGGCCATGGCCGGTGGAACCGACGCCACGCATCTGACGCGGGCGCTGGCTTCGGTCCAGGCCTGGGTGTCCGAACGGGCCTGAGCCTCTGCAGCCCATGGAACTTGCCGGCAAACGCATCATCCTCGGCCTCACGGGCGGGGTGGCCTGCTACAAAGGAGCCGAACTCGCGCGCGAGTTGGTGAAGGCCGGTGCGTCGGTCCAGGCCGTGATGACGGCCTCGGCACAGCGCTTTGTCACACCGCTGCTGCTCCAGTCCCTGACCGGTCACCCGGTGGCCACCACGCAGTGGGATTCCACGCAGCCCAATGCGATGGCCCACATCAACCTCAGCCGCGAAGCCGATGCCATTCTGGTGGCCCCGGCCACGGCTGACTTCATGGCGCGGCTGGCGCAGGGACGGTGCGATGAACTGCTGTCCTTGCTCTGTGTGGCGCGGCCAGCCGAGCATTGCGGTCTGCTCTTGGCACCGGCCATGAACCGGGAGATGTGGGCGCACCCGGCCACGCAGCGCAATGCGCAGCAGGTTCGGCAGGATGGAGCGGTGCTGTTGGGCCCGGCCTCGGGTTCGCAGGCCTGCGGCGAAATCGGCGATGGCCGCATGCTCGAGCCCGAGGCGATACGCGACGCTTTGATTGCCCACTTTCAGCCCAAGCACCTTGCCGGTCGGCGGGTGCTGATCACGGCAGGGCCGACCTTTGAAGCCATCGACCCGGTGCGCGGCATCACGAACCGGTCCAGCGGCAAGATGGGCTTTGCCCTGGCGCGTGCCGCAGCCGAGGCGGGCGCACAAGTGACGCTGGTGGCCGGGCCGGTGCACCTGCCCACGCCCTGGGGTGTGACCCGTCTTGATGTGGAGTCGGCCCAGCAGATGCACGATGCGGTGCTGCCATTGGCCCCTGGACACGACATCTTCATTGCCACAGCGGCGGTTGCGGATTGGCGGGTTCAGGAACCGGCGGAGACCAAGATCAAGAAGCTGGCGGGGCAGGGGGCGCCCCATTGGACCCTCTCGGAAAACCCCGACATCCTGGCTGCGGTGGCGTCATTGCCCCAGCCACCGTTTTGTGTCGGTTTTGCAGCGGAGACCCACGATATCGAGCGCCATGCCCGCGAGAAGCTCCAGCGCAAGCGGCTGCAACTCGTCGTGGCCAATCACGGCCCGTCGGCCTTCGGGCGCGATGAAAACGAATTGCTGCTGGTGGACGCGCGGGGCAGCACCCGGCTGCCCGCGGCCGACAAGCTCCGCTTGGCCCGTCAGTTGATCGAGCACCTATGCCGTACGCCAACATTGAACTGAAGATCCTCGATGATCGCCTGCATGGCACGCCGGACCAGCCACCCTTGCTGCCCGCCTACGCCACTGCCGGTAGTGCCGGTTTGGACCTCAGGGCCTGCGTGCCCTCGACCTTGGTGCTGCAGCCTGGTCAGTGCGAACTGATCCCCACGGGCATCGCGATCCACATCGGCGACCCCGGGCTGGCCGCGATCATCCTGCCCCGCTCGGGCCTGGGCCACAAGCACGGCATCGTGCTGGGCAATTTGGTGGGATTGATCGACAGTGACTATCAGGGGCCGCTGATGGTGAGCTGCTGGAACCGCGGTGCACAACCCTTCACGGTGGAGCCGCTGGAGCGCCTGGCGCAGCTGGTGATCGTGCCGGTGGTTCAGGCCCGGTTCGAGGTTGTGGACTCGTTCGAAGCCACCGAGCGCGGCGTCGGTGGGTTTGGATCAACCGGCCAGGGCTGAGGTCCAGCCATCATCGCCCGCTCAGTGCAGCGTGCGCGATTCGGGGTCTTCGTCCCCCAAGGTTCCGTCTGCGACGCTGAAGACCGGTGATCCCACACTGCCGGCGCGAACCTCCTCGTCGGTCGCGGCACGCACATCCCGGACCTCCAGCGACAGGCGCAAGGCCATGCCCGCCAGCGGGTGGTTGCCGTCGAGCACCACGTGGTCGGGATAAACCTCGGTGACCGTGTAGACGGCGTCTGCCGGCATCCCCGATGTGGCTGCACCGGGCGGCAGTCCCTCGAATTGCATGCCCGCGCCCACATCCGCCGGGAAGAGTGCACGGGCTTCGAAGCACACGAGCTTGGAGTCGTAGTCACCGAATGCATGTTCGGGCTCGAGGTGGATGTCCGCCTGGAAACCGGTTGATTGGCCGATCAGCACTTCTTCCACCTTGGGCAAGAGGTCCTGCCCACCGACGAGGAACTCCAGCGGCTCGGCCAGTTCGTCGATGGTCTTGCCTTGCGAATCCGCAAGCGTCCAGGTCAGTGTGACCACGCAGGGCAGGGAGATCTCCATGTTCGGAATCATGGCACAGTGTTGGCTCTTCGGGACTTTCATGAACCTTGTGAACCGTACATCTTCGCCGCGCGTGCTCCTCGGTGGCCTGAGCGCGCAGCAGTTCATGAAGCGGCATTGGCAGCGTCGCCCGCTGCTGGTGCGACAGGCCTGGCCAGGCGTGGAACCTCCGGTGTCACGCCCCGCACTGTTTGAACTGTGCGCGCAGGAGGATGTCGAGTCTCGCTGCATCGAGCAAGGCCGGGACGGTGGGTGGCGACTGCGCCATGGCCCGCTGCAGCGGCGGCAACTGCCGCCACTGTCCCGGGTCGGCTGGACCCTGCTGGTGCAGGGGCTGGACCTTCACAGTGACGCGGCCCATTCGATGATGAAGGCCTTCGACTTCATTCCCCGGGTGCGGCTGGACGACCTGATGCTGTCTTGGGCCAGCGATGGCGGCGGAGTGGGCCCGCACCTGGATTCCTACGATGTCTTTCTCCTGCAGGTCCACGGGCAGCGCCGGTGGCGGGTGGGGCCGCCTGGGGATACCCGCCTGGTGCCGGGACTGCCGCTGCGCATCCTGGCGAACTTCGAACCGCAGGAGGAATGGCTTCTGGAGCCCGGCGACATGCTCTATCTGCCGCCCGGTTGGGGACACGAGGGCGTGGCCGTGGGCGGTGATTGCATGACCGCCTCTATCGGCTTTCGGGCGCCAACCGCTGGTGAATTGGCCAATGCCTTGCTGCAGCGCCTGGCCGATGAGATCGAGGATGGTGGCGCGGCGTGGCCGCGCCGCCGGTTTGCCGATCGCGGACGCTTGGCGGCTGAGAAACTCGGCGAGGTCCCTGCCGATCTGCAACGATTTGCACGCGATGGGCTGGCGCGGGCCTTGGCGGATCCGGAGGCCGGCGCGCGCGCGCTGGGCGGCTGGCTCACCGAACCCAAGCCGCAGGTTTGGTTTCCGCCCGGTCGCGAAGGGCTTGAGGCGGGCCATGGTGTGTGTGTGGACCGCCGCAGCCGAATGGCCTACGACCAGCTGCACCTGTTCATCAATGGCGAGGCCTATCGCGTGGGTGGGCTCGATGGGCGCCTGCTGCGCCGGTTGACCGACGAGCAGACATTGGACAGCCGCGCCTGTGCACGGCTGAGTCCGCAGGCGCGGCTCGCATTGGAGGAGTGGCTCGCGCTGGGCTGGCTGCGGCCTTATCCGTGTTGACCCTGATATCGGATATACTGATGAGCGGTGCAGTTCCGACCATGGCCAGGGTGCGGCTATTCAGTTGGTGCCAGACGTGGGATTCGTCGTTTTGACGGGTTTTCGGGGCTGTCCTTGATCGAAAGAGAGCTTCGGCTCCCCTTCAAACCGTCAGACTCTCCGTTTTGAGGATTCACATGAAGCATTCCATCCTGCTGGCATCCCTGATCGCCGTTTCCGCTCTGGCCGCCTGCGGCAAGAAGGAAGCCGCCCCGGCTCCCGCCGCTCCCGCTGCTGCTCCGGCACCGGCGGCTGCACCTGCAGCCGACGCCTCTGCCGCTTCGGCACCGGCTGCTGCTTCGGCTCCCGCCAGCAAGTAATCCGATTCCTCGGAACGAAAAAACCGCCCTCGGGCGGTTTTTTTGTGCCTGGACGACCCGGGGCCCCGCGCGAACCGGGTCCCCGGCCCTGCAGCCACTGTGCTACTGCAGTTCCTTGAGCAGAGCCGCGCGGATGGCGCGCACCGTGTCGGACTCCTCGGCGCGACCATTGGCGTCGAGCACGGTGATGACCGATTTGCCCGCGGCCTCCTCTTTCACCACGATGCGATAGCGGGCCACGCGCGTCTTGCTGTCGTCGCTGCGGAAGGCATCAAAGAGGCGATTGAACCAGCCGCTTCCCGCTGCGGCATTGCGATCGATGTAGCGAACGAAATAGATGCCGCCGGCCCGGTCGCGGTCTTCCACGGTGAACCCGCCGCGGTCGAGACCCGCACCGACGGTGCGCCAGGCCCGATCGAAGCCTTCGTCGATCTGGAGGCGTCCATCGGGGAGTTGCCGCGCACGCGGGACAGCTGCGCGGGCAGCGGTGGCCCCAGCAGCCGTGGCTGGGCGCGCGCTTCCCCGGTCTTCAGCCCGCGCCTGCTGCACGGCCGCTTCGGGCGCTCCGAGCCTTGCCATGAGCCGGTAGGTCATCTCGGCCTCAAGCCCGGAGTCACTGGCGCGGGGCTGCCAGGCGATCTGTTCCCGGTTGTTGCCCACCGGGCCTTCCACCAACCCCCGGTGGGTGACCACGATCTCGGTGACCGCTCCGTTACGCTCGATGCGCGTACGGAAACGGTCGCGCTCGCCGGTGGAGAAGAGGCCGTCGGCGAAGCGACCCAAGAGATTGCGCACGAAATCCTTGGGTAGGTTGGCTCGATTTTCAGCCCAGCCGGTTTCGATGATGCCGGCTTCAGGGCGCTCGGTTTCAATGCCGAAACCGGCATCCTTCCAGAATGCCAGGGCGCGCTGGTAAACCACCTCAGGGGCGAGGCTGGTCAAGAGGCGCCGCTGCTCGCCTTCCCGCACCAGACGGACCGAGCCGACTTCCTGGGGCGTCACGCTGGGGCCGCCGGTGCTGGCGGGGCCGGAGGCCCCGGGTTGGCCAAAGGTGCTCGCGCTCACCGGTCGGCCGGCCTGCACATCGAAACGGCCCTCGCGCGCGATTTGGGAGAGGTCCGGCGGCACTTCCAGGGGCGGCGTCTTGACGGCTTTGGAACGGTAGTCGATGGGGGTGCCACCGCCGCTGCCACCGAACAGGTCCCCGATGGTGGAGCAACCGCTCAACAAGGCGAGGACGGTAGCCGTGCCCGCGACCATGCGCAGGGAACGGACAGGGGTGGCGGGCGAGGACGTTTGGGGGGTGTCGTGCGTCATGAGGGAGGGAATCCGGTGCGGGTGGCAGGGGCGGGGAAGGGCCTCAGATAAGGCCGCATTCCCGGAGTGCGCCTTCGACGATGGGTTGAGCCGCTTCGCTCAAAGGGACCAAGGGCAGGCGGATGGTGCCGCCGCAGCGGCCCATACGCTGCAGCGCCCATTTCACGGGGATGGGGTTGGCTTCCACGAAGAGGTGCTTGTGCAGGGGCAGCAGTTGCATGTGCAACTCGCGTGCACGCCGCACATCACCGGCCATGGCCGCGACACACAGTTCATGCATGGCGCGCGGTGCCACATTGGCCGCGACGCTGACATTGCCGTGTCCACCCAGAAGCATCAACGCAATGGCGGTGGGGTCGTCTCCGGAGTAGATGTGGAAGTGGGCCGGAGCCTCGCGGATCAGCCATGCCGCCCGTTCGATATTGCCCGTGGCGTCCTTTACACCGATGATGCCCGGCACCTCGGCCAGTCGCAGGGTGGTTTCCACGCCCATGTCGGCCACGGTCCGGCCCGGCACGTTGTAGAGCACCATGGGGATGTCCACCGCCTCGGCGATGGCGCGGAAGTGGCGGTAGATGCCCTCCTGTGTGGGCTTGTTGTAATAGGGCACCACTTGCAGGGTGCAGTCAGCACCCACCGAGCGCGCGAACTGGGAGAGTTCGATGGCTTCATGGGTGGAGTTGGCACCGGCCCCCGCCATGACCGGCACGCGACCGGCGCACTGTTCAACGGCCACGCGGATGATTTCGCAGTGCTCCTCCACCGTGACCGTGGGCGACTCACCCGTGGTGCCCACCACGCCGATGCAGTCGGTTCCCTCGGCAATGTGCCAGTCGATGAGTTGGCGCAGACCCGGGTAATCGACGGCGCCATCGTCACGCATGGGGGTGACCAGGGCCACGATGCTGCCGGAAATGGGTTTCATGTTGGGGTTCTCAGGAGGGGAATCAGGGTGCGCAGCGGCGCATTATCCAGGGTTCAGGGGCCAATCACCCCGCTCCTCGAGACCGCGCTGGGCCGCATCACAGGCGGCGAGCCGTTGGATGCGCTGGTTGGGGTCGCCCATCAGGCCATCTTCATACGCCAGGATGTGCAGGCCATGCGCCGCATCCAGCAATTCGCCAGGCTGCAACAGGAAATCCGGATTGCGCGGACGACCGAAGCGGCCGTGTCCCAATGCGAAGGTTTCCACCAGCAACAGACCACCGGGACGGAGGCTGGCCCGGAATTGCGGCCACAGCGGGCGCCACAGGTAGTGGGTGATGACGATGGCATCGAATCGTTCGCCGGGCAGCGGCCAGAGGCTGTTCTCGATGTCGGCACACAGGGTCTGCACCGAACCGGCCACCGGATCCTGCACCAGGGACACGTTGAGGAAATCCAGGGCTGCTGGGTCGCGGTCAATGGCCACCACGGAAGCGCCGCGGGCGGCGAACCACCGGCTGTGTCGGCCCGCACCACAGGCCACATCCAACACGCGTGCACCCCGGGGAACCAGAGGGCTGAACCGTTGGACCCAAGGAGAGGGATCGCCCGTACCGTGCACTGCGAGCCTTCAGAAGCAACTGCGGACGAAGGTGGCCACTTCCACGGCCAGATGCGGGTTGAGCCAGGCTGCGAATACCGCGCCACAGGCCAGCACGGCCACGGCCGTCACCATCAGGCGCGTCTTCATCGTGGCTCCGTCCATCAGACAGAGGCCGATGGGCGGGGTACGGCTGGCGCGCGGATGATCGGCGCGTCCCGAACCGGCACATTGGCCAGGGCTGCAAAGAGGCCCAGCGCCACCGCGATCCACCAGACCACCTCATAGCCGCCGGTGGCGTCATAGAGCAGACCACCCATCCACACGCCCAGGAAGGAGCCCACCTGGTGGCTGAGGAAGACGAAGCCTCCGAGCATGGAGAGGTACTGCACCCCAAAAATCTGCGCAATCACCGCATTGGTGGGCGGTACGGTGGACAACCACAACAGGCCCATCACCGACGCAAACAGGTAGACGCTCCAAGGTGAAAGCGGCGCCCACAGAAACAGCACGATGGCCACCGAGCGCAGGGCATAGATGCAAGAGAGGATCCACTTGCGCGGCAGATGCTGTCCCAGGACCCCTGCACCATAGGTGCCGAACACATTGAACAGGCCGATCAGGGCCAGCGCTGTGGTGGCCACCTCCGGCCCCATCCCTTGGTCCTTGAGGTAGCTCGGCAGGTGCACGCCAATGAAGACGACCTGGAAGCCGCAGACGAAATAGCCCGCCATCAACCAGTTGAAGCTGGGGTAGCCAAAGGCTTCCTTCAAGGCCGCACCGATGCTCTGCTGCCCCGGTTTGGCGGCGCGTGCCGAATCGGGCTCACGCAGACCGAAGGACAGTGGGATGATGGCCAGTGCCGCGGCGCCGAGCGCAAAGAGCGCAGCCTGCCAGCCCAGCGTCCCGATCAGTCCGCTCTCGACAGGCACCATCATGAACTGGCCGAAGGAACCGGCCGCGGCGGCCACGCCCATGGCCCAACTGCGGCGCTCGGGGGCGACATTGCGGCCGATCACGCCATAAACCACGGCATAGGTGGTGCCCGCCTGCGCCATCCCGATGAGCATGCCGGCACTGCCCATGAAGGCCAAACCGGTGGTGGAAACGGCCATCAGCACCAGGCCCAGGCTGTAGAGCAGACTGCCCACGATGAGCACCCTGAAGGCGCCAAACCGATCGGCGACCATCCCCGCCAGGGGGCCGGCCAATCCCCAGGCGATGTTCTGCACCGCCAACGCGAAGGCAAAGGTTTCACGGGTCCAGCCGCGCTCCACCGTGACGGGCTGAAGCCAAAGGCCGAAGCCGTGCCGGATACCCATGGACAGGGTGACGATGAAGGCGCTGCAGATGAGCACCTGTTTCAAGCTGAGCGCGTGGCCCGGCTGGGGCCCCCCCGCCGGCGTGGCGGGCGTTGGCGCGGCCGTCTCGGGGCCGCCACGGGCAGGCGGGTGGTCGGCAGACGGATCGGCGGCAGGTGCATTCATCCCTGCATTGTGGCCAATTCAGGCCCCACGCGCCCGCGTGACGCCCATTCACCTCCTGGGCCGGGCCGGCTGAAGTGCCTGCCTAGAATCCCGCCCCATGGCCCGAAACCCCGACAAGAAATCCGCCGCGGCGCGCGCTGTGCCCGCGGGCGGGTACAGCGAAGCATCCATCAAGGTGCTCAAGGGCCTGGAACCTGTGAAACAGCGTCCGGGCATGTACACGCGTACCGACACCCCCCTGCACATCGTGCAGGAAGTGATCGACAACGCTGCCGACGAGGCCCTGGCCGGCCATGGCAAGCGGATCGCTGTGACCCTGCACAGCGACGGTTCCGTCAGCGTGGACGACGACGGGCGGGGTATCCCGTTTGGCGTGCATCCCGAAGAGGGCGTGCCGGTGGTGGAGATCGTGTTCACCCGGCTGCATGCGGGTGGCAAGTTCGACAAGGGAGCGGGCGGCGCTTACAGCTTTTCTGGTGGCCTGCACGGTGTGGGTGTCAGCGTGACCAACGCACTGGCCAAGCGGCTGCAGGTGCGGGTCTGGCGCGAGGGGCAGATGGCCTCGCTGGTCTTTTCGGGCGGCGACGTGGTCGAGCCCTTGAAGGTGGCCGCGGCACCGACGGGTGAGCGCCGCAACGGCACCTCGGTGCGCGTGTGGCCCGATCCGAAGTACTTTGAATCGGCCGATCTGCCGCGCGGCGAACTGGTGCACCTGCTGCGCAGCAAGGCGGTGCTGATGCCGGGTGTCGCCGTCACGCTCACCCACGAAAAGACGGGGGACGTGCAGACCTGGCGCTACCAGGGCGGTCTGCGCGACTATCTGCTGCAGAGCTTGCCCTCTGACCCGCTCATTCCACTGTTCGAGGGCGAGCGGTATGCCGAGGCGGCCGAAACCGAGAACTTCGCCGAAGGCGAGGGCGCGGCCTGGTGCGTGGCCTTCACCGAAGAGGGTGCGCTGCTGCGCGAGAGTTATGTCAATCTGATTCCCACGGTGGCCGGCGGGACGCATGAAAGTGGCCTCAAGGACGGCCTTTTTGGTGCGATCAAAGGTTTCATCGAAATGCACGCCCTGCTGCCCAAGGGGGTCAAGTTGATGCCCGAGGACGTGTTCTCGCGGGCCAGCTTCGTTCTCTCGGCCAAAGTATTGGACCCCCAGTTCCAAGGCCAGACCAAGGAGCGGCTGAACTCGCGCGATGCGCTGCGGCTGGTGTCGGCCTACACCAAGCCGGCACTGGAGCTTTGGCTGAACCAGCATGTGGAACAGGGCCGCAAGCTGGCGGAGCTGGTGATCAAGGCGGCGCAGACGCGACAGCGGGCCTCACAGAAAGTGGAGAAGAAGAAGGGCTCTGGCGTTGCCGTGCTGCCGGGCAAGTTAACCGACTGCGAAAGCCGCGACCTGGGGATGAACGAGCTGTTCCTGGTCGAGGGTGACTCCGCCGGCGGCAGCGCCAAGATGGGCCGCGACAAGGAAACCCAGGCCATCCTGCCGCTGCGTGGCAAAGTGCTCAATGCCTGGGAAGTGGAGCGCGACCTGCTGTTCAAGAACAACGAGATCCACGACATCGCGGTGGCCATCGGTGTGGATCCGCATGCCCCGAACGACTCGCCGGACTTGAGTGGGCTGCGCTATGGCAAGGTGTGCATCCTCAGCGATGCGGATGTGGACGGATCGCACATTCAGGTGCTGCTGCTGACCCTGTTCTTCCGTCACTTTCCAAAGTTGGTCGAGCAGGGCGTGATCCACGTGGCCCGTCCCCCGCTGTTTCGGGTCGATGCGCCGGCGCGGGGCAAAAAGCCTGCTGCCAAGCTCTATGCATTGGACGAGGGCGAACTCACCGCGATCCTGGACAAGCTGCGCAAGGAAGGCGCTCGAGAAGGGTCCTGGACCATCAGCCGCTTCAAAGGGCTCGGTGAGATGAGCGCCGAGCAGCTCTGGGACACCACGCTCAACCCGGAAACACGGCGACTGCTGATGGTGTCACTGGGCCCGCTGGGCTTTGCGGCCACCGAGGGGCGCTTCAATCAACTCATGGGCAAGGGCGAGGCTGCGGCCCGCCGCGAGCTGATGGAACTGCACGGCGATGCCGTGGACATCGATGTCTGAACAACTGGACCTGCGACCGGCCGACGAGACGCCGGACGATGAGAGCCTGGCGGCCTATGCACAGCGGGCTTATCTGGAATATGCGCTGAGTGTGGTCAAGGGACGCGCGCTGCCCGATGTATGTGACGGGCAGAAGCCGGTGCAACGGCGCATCCTGTATTCGATGGCACGGATGGGCTTGGGCTACTCTGGTGCCAATGGCGCCAAGCCGGTGAAGAGCGCGCGTGTGGTGGGCGATGTGTTGGGCCGCTTCCATCCGCACGGCGACCAAGCCGCCTATGACGCCCTGGTTCGCATGGCGCAGGATTTTTCTCAGCGCTATCCCCTGATCGACGGCCAGGGCAATTTCGGCAGCCGGGATGGTGACGGTGCGGCGGCGATGCGCTACACCGAGGCACGGCTGGCCCCCATCACACGCCTGCTGCTCGATGAGATGGATGAGGGCACGGTGGCGTTCGTGCCGAACTATGACGGTTCGACCGAAGAGCCACGCCTACTGCCAGCGCGCTTGCCTTTCGTGCTGCTCAATGGTGCCAGTGGGATCGCAGTGGGGCTGGCCACCGAGGTGCCCAGCCACAACCTGCGCGAGGTGGCGGCGGCCGCGGTGGCCCTGCTGAAGAATGAGAGGCTGGGCGATGACGCATTGTTCGAGTTGATGCCCGGCCCAGACTATCCGGGCGGCGGACAGATCATCAGTTCGCCCGAGGACATCCGGGCAGCCTACGCCATTGGACGCGGCTCACTGAAAGTCCGTTGCCGCTGGAGGATCGAGGACCTGGCTCGCGGGCAATGGCAATTGGTGGTCACGGAACTGCCGCCGGGCACCAGCTCTCAGAAAGTGCTGGAAGAGATCGAGGAACTCACCAACCCCAAGGTGAAGGCGGGCAAGAAGGCCTTGACCACGGAGCAGACCCAGCTCAAGACGACGGTGCTGGCGGTGCTTGATGGGGTGCGCGATGAGTCCAGCAAGGATGCGCCGGTGCGCCTGGTGTTCGAGCCCAAGAGCCGCACCATCGAACAGCAGGACCTGGTGGCCACGCTGCTGGCCCACACCAGTCTGGAAACCAGCGCGCCCATCAATCTCACCATGGTGGGTGCGGATGGTCGACCCACGCAGAAGAGCCTGCGGCAGATGCTGATGGAGTGGATCGGCTTTCGACTGCAAACGGTGGAGCAGCGCACGCGCCACCGTCTGGCCAAGGTGCTGGACCGCATCCATGTGCTGGAGGGCCGGCAGCTGGTGTTGCTCAACATCGACGAGGTGATTCGCATCATCCGCAACAGCGATGAGCCCAAGCCGGCGCTGATTGATCGATTCAAGTTGAGCGACCGCCAGGCCGAGGACATCCTTGAGATCCGATTGCGCCAATTGGCACGGCTGGAAGCGATCAAGATTGAGCAGGAGCTTGCCGACTTGCGCCAGGAACAGCAGAAGCTGGCGGACATCCTGGCCACACCGGCCGCACTCAAGCGCACGCTGGTCAAAGAGATCGAGACCGATGCGAAGGCCTACGGCGACGACCGCCGTACCTTGATACAGGCGGACAAGCGTGCGGTGGCTGAGGTGAAGGTGACCGATGAGCCGGTCACGGTGGTGGTGAGTCTCAAGGGGTGGGTGCGCGCACTCAAGGGCCACGAGGTGGATCACTCGGCCCTGCAATTCAAGTCCGGTGACGCGCTCTACGGGACCTTCCCCTGCCGAAGTGTGGACTCGTTGGTGGTCCTGGGTAGCAATGGCCGCGTGTATTCGGTGGCCGTGTCATTGCTTCCGGGCGGCCGCGGTGATGGGGCGCCCATCACCACCTTGATCGAAGTGGAAAGCGGCACCCAGCCAGCGCACTACATGGCCGGCGCGGGTGAGACGGTGCTGCTCATGGCCGGCACCGGTGGATATGGACTGATGGCACGCCTGTCGGACATGCAGACCCGGCAGCGAGGCGGCAAGGCCTTTCTCTCCATCGAGGCGGGAGAGCAGGTGCTGCCGCCGGCCGTGGTGCTGCCGGAACACGATGCCGTGGCGGCCTTGTCACTGGATGGGCGCTTGCTCGTCTTTGCGCGGGATGAATTGAAGCTTCAGACGGGCGGCGGTCGGGGCCTGACCCTGATGGACGTGGACACCAAGACACCCTTGGTATCCGTCTGCAGCTTTGCCGGCGCCGTCATGGTCCGGGGCCAGGGCCGGGCCGGCAAGGACAAGGAGGAGAAACTCCAGGGTGCGGGGCTGGCGCTGCACGCGGGCAAGCGGGCACGCAAGGGTCGCAAGGTGGATGGTTTCCCGCGGCCGATGCGCGTGACGCCGGTTTGAAAGGGGCTGCACATGGTCACACTCTACGATTGCGCCACCGCACCCAGCCCCCGCCGCGCACGCATCGTGCTGGCGGAGAAGGGGATCACACACGAGACGGTTCAGGTGAACCTGGCGGTGGCGGAACAGTTGGGGGATGCCTTTCGTGCGGTTAACCCCCGTTGCACCGTGCCGGCCCTGAAATTGGACGATGGCACCATCCTGGCGGATAACGCGGCCATCGAGGCCTGGGCCGAAGCGGCGGCGCCCGAGCCGCCGCTGTTCGGGCGCACACCCCTGGAGAAGGCGGAGATTGCCAGCTGGCACTGGCGTGTCGAGTTTGAGGGCCTGCTGGCCATCGCGGAGGGGTTTCGAAATGCGTCGCCGGCCATGGTCGGTCGCGCGCTCAGCGGACCAGCCCATTTCGATCAGATTCCGGCTTTGGCCGAGCGTGGGGTGCGCCGAACGCAATTGTTCATGCAGACGCTTGATGATCAGCTGCGGGACCGATCCTTCATCGCGGCCGACCAGTTCAGCATCGTCGATATCGTGGCGGTGGTGACCGTCGACTTCGCGCGGATCGTGAAGGTCAAACCCGGCCCGGAGCATCCCCACGTGTTGCGTTGGCGTGCGGCCATGGCACAGCGCGCCTCGATGAGCCTTTGAACGGATCGCCCATGGCAAGCTGGGGTGGCGAGAGCGACCGTTGATGCCGCGGCTGCGGTTGGATCAGGCCCAGGCTGAGGCCTGGGAGGGCTGGCGCTGCAGGGCCGAGCGAGCGGCCATGAGGGCCAAGAAAAGGAACAGCCCCCCACTCCAGAATTCATAGGGAACGCCCAGCAACCAGGCCTTGGCCTCGAGGCAGCTGGCGCGAGGCTGAAAAATATCCGGTGCCCACGCGTCGAGTTGGGTGAAGGCCAGGAGCCGATCGGCCCAGGTGAGATTGCACGATGCCTGGGCTGCTGCCACGAAGTGCTGCCACGCAGCGGCGGATATTCCCGACAGCGCCAGGACGGTGCGAAGGGCCGCCAGGCCTCGCTGGATACCAGCGGCCTTGTGTAGCCCATGCAGGCAGGCCTCGGTGAAGGCCAACGCTGCAATGACCACGAACACCAGGCGTTGGAGCACGCACCAGGGGCAGGGCTGCATGTCGAATCGGTGTTGCGACACCAGCGCAGCGGCCACGGCCGCCCCGCACAGGCCTGCCGTCAGCAGGGGCTCGAGAGTGGCCGCGCGGGCGTTCAAGTCTCGTTGACCTCCACGATCATCTCGATCTCCACGCAGGATCCCAGCGGCAACTGGGCCACACCGAACGCACTGCGGGCGTGGGCCCCGACTTCCGGGCCGAAGACTTGGACCAACAACTCGGAACAACCGTTGGTCACCAGGTGCTGCTCGGTGAACTCCGGCGTGCTGTTGACCAGGCTCATTACCTTGACGATCCGTTTGACGCGGCCGAGATCACCCACGGCGGCTTGCAGCGTACCCAGCAGGTCAATGGCAACGGCGCGGGCCGCTGCCTGACCCTCGCTGGTGCTGATGGTCGCACCCAGCTGGCCCACCCAGGGCTTGCCGTCACGTTTGGCGATGTGGCCAGAGAGAAACACCAGGGAGCCGGTGCGGGCAAAGGGGACATAGGCCGCAGCTGGAACGGCAACGGGGGGCAGTTGGATGCCCAGGGATCGGAGGCGTTCGGCCGGTTGGGATGCGCTCATCAGGGTGGCTCCGCGGTGGGTGTTGGATCGGAAGGCGAAATCCTACATTGGGCCCATGCAGGACCGCAGCGTGGGGGTCGCCGCCGGCATTGCCGCGGTGCTGGCCTGGGTGGTCGGTGTGGCCTTGCTGGGGCTTCATGACCGGCTGCCCTCGGGTGCAGATTTGCCAGCGCTGGCGGGTCTGGGCCTTGTGCTCGTGGCGGCCGCGTTGATGCGGCTGGTGCGCCAGGGGCACCCGGCACCGGCGGCGGCCACCATCGGCATCATGGCCCTGGGCGTGGTGCTGCTGGCGCATGGTGTGGCCGGCGTTCGAACCCAGTGGCGCCTGGAGGCGCGTCTGCCCCATGGACTGGAGGGTGTGCCCCTGCTGCTGGTGGGCACGGTGGCTGAATTGCCGCGGCGGACGCCACAGGGCGTGCAGTTCGTATTCGAAGTGGAGTCGGCCCAAGGGCCAGATGGCCTGACGGTCCCTGGTGTTCCGCAGCGGGTGTGGCTGGGATGGTGGGTGCCGCCGCATGCGCAGCCCCTGGAAGCAGCCTCTGTTCCTGAACCCAGTCCCGGTCAACGCTGGCAACTGCCGGCGGTGCTCAAGCGTCCCCATGGGACCCTGAACCCTGGCGGTTTCGATGCCGAGCGCTGGTTCCTCGAACAGGACCTGGGCGCATCAGGGTCTGTTTCCGCGTCGCGGTGGGCTGAGGCGCGGCTGCTGGAACACGCGTCGGCGGCGTGGCGTGACCCGCAGGCCTGGCGTGCGGCTCTGCGTCGGCATATCGATGCCCATGTGGCCGACCCCCGATTGGCCGGATTGGTTGCGGGCCTCACCATCGGGGACCAGTCGGCCGTGGATGCTGCCGATTGGCAATTGTTTCGCGACGCTGGCGTTGCCCATGCGCTGTCGATCAGCGGCTTGCACATCACCGCCTTCGCCGCCATGGCAGCACCCGTGGTGGCTGCGATATGGCGTCGCTGGCCAAGCGCTGCCCTGCGGTGGCCCGCCTCGCTCGTGGGCGCGGTGGCGGGTTGGTGGGTCGCGCTGGCCTACGCTGGGCTTGCGGGCTGGGGCCTACCGGCGCAGCGCACCGTGGCGATGCTGGGGGTGCTGACCGGGGTCCGCTTGTTGGGCCTGCATTGGCCGCCGATGTTGGTGTGGCTGGCTGCAGCGGCGCCGGTGGTGGTGCTGGACCCTTGGGCCGTCACCCAAGCGGGATTCTGGCTCTCGTTTGCCGCTGTGGGTTTGCTGCTGTTGAGTACGCGCGACAACTCAAGAGGCGCCACCGGGGGGCTGCGCAAGGGCATCCACGCTGCGCAGGCGGCGATCCGAACCCAGTTGAACACCACCGTGGGCCTGGCCCCGCTGGCAGCGGTGTGCTTTCAGCAGCTCTCGGTGGTCGGTGTGCTGGCCAATCTGGTGGCGCTGCCCTGGATCACGGCCGTGCTCACGCCCCTGTGCCTGCTTGGGCTGCTGTGGCCGGCGCTGTGGGGGTTGCTGCCCATCGTGATCGACCCTTTGCGCGCCGGTCTGGCCTGGCTGGTCAGCGGGCCGTTCTCGGTGGCGACCGTGCCCTCATCGGGCGCCTGGGTGGTGGCCTTGGGAATGCTGGGTGCGGCCCTGTGTTTGATGAACCTGCCCCTGCGGATGCGCCTGGCCGGCTGCCTTCTGATGCTGCCGCTTCTGTTGCCACCACCGCGATCGCCGAAGCCAGGGCACATGGAGATCTGGGCCTTGGATGTCGGACAGGGATCGGCCGTCTTGGTGCGCACGCGCGACCATGCCCTGTTGATGGATGCCGGACCGGCCTGGGGTGAAGGGCGGGATGCCGGCGAGCGGGTCGTCCTGCCAGTGTTGCGCCACCTGGGGGTGCGTCATCTCGACCGACTGGTGGTGACGCACCGCGACATCGATCACGTGGGTGGAGCCGCCGCTGTGCTCAAGGGGATCGAGGTGCGGTCGGTCCTGTCGAGCCTGGAGCCGTCCCACCCCTTGCGGCGATTCCCGATTCCGCATGAATCCTGTCGCCGAGGCCAAGCCTGGACATGGGACGGTGTCGACTTTGAGGTGCTGCATCCCTTCGGAGACGAGTCGCCCCGGGCGCCGCCCAACACCATCAGTTGTGTCCTGCGCATTCAGGATGCGCAGGGACGCAGTGTCTTGGTGACGGGCGATATCGAGCGCGATCAGGAAATGGCGTTGATCCACGCGGATGCCCAGGATCGGCGGCTTCGCAGTGACGCCCTGCTGGTGCCCCACCACGGCAGCAAGACCTCCTCAACCGAGCCGTTTCTTCGCGAGGTGCAGCCGCACTGGGCCATCGCACAGGCCGGCTATCGCAATCGGCATGGCCATCCGGCGGCACAGGTGGTCCAGCGCTACGAGGCTCTCGAGATCCCCCTGCAGTCCAGCCCCTGGTGCGGGGCCTGGTTTTGGAACGGTGCCGGCCCACCGGACTGCTGGCGCCAGCGGGGCGCTCGCCTGTGGCATGACATGCCGCCTTGAGCCCCATCACGGTTTCTTGGCGGCTGGCTTGCGTGCTGCTTCCACTGCGCGCCCGAGTTCGATCACAGCCAGCGCGTAGTAGCTGGACCAGTTGTAGCGGGTCACCGCATAGAAGTTGGCGGTGCCCGCGATGTAGCTGGGCGCCGCCCCTGCGTTGTCGAGCTTCACCAGGGCCAAGGGGCCGGGATGGGCCCGAGCCTGTTCGCCGAGCACCGCCCCGCGCTCGGTCATCTCCTGAGCCGAGAAGCTCGGGATGATGTCGGGCCCCAGCAATTCAGCACGGGCCTGCGCGTCTTCTGGCGGTTCAACCGGGTAGTGCGTGGGCATGCCTGCGGACCAGCCGTGCGCCTTGAGAAAATGCGCGACGCTGCCGATGACATCGGCCATGTTGCGTTCGAGGTTGATGTGGCCGTCGCCATCGAAGTCCACGGCATGGCGCAGGATGCTGCCGGGCATGAACTGCGGCCAGCCGATGGCGCCGGCATAGGACCCCTTGACCTCGTGTGGAGACCGGCCCTCACGTTGCGTCCACACAAGCAGGGATTCCAGTTCGCTGCGGAAGAAGGCACTGCGGTCGCTGCGCCCCGAGGGGAAATCAAAGCTCAGTGTGGCCAGTGCGTCCAGCACCCGAAACCCGCCGAGGTGGCGACCGTAGTAGGTTTCGACGCCGATGATCCCAACGATGAGTGAGGCCGGGACCCCATAGGTCCGTTCGGCACGCGTGAGCAGGCGCGCGTGGGCGTTCCAGAAGGCAACACCGGCCTTCAGGCGCTTGGGCTCGATGAATCGACTTCGGTAGGCCGCCCAGTTCTTCGCCGTGCCTGCCGGTGGCGGCATGATGAGTTGCGCCACGCGGGGGGTGTAGCGGGCCGCACCCAGGGTCTTCAGGGTCGTCTCCACGCTCCAACCATGGCGCTCGGCGAGTTCCTCGGCGAACTGCTGCACCTCGGGGCGCTGGGCATAGGGTGGGCGGGCGTCCTGTGGCGCGTCCGCGGCAACTCCTTTGGCGGCTTGGTTGGCGGCGGCGATTCCCGGCAGGCCCGTCAGTTGGGCGGCGAGCAGGGCGGTCAGCAGCCACCGGAGCGGCCCGCGCTGCAGGGGCCGGGTGGGATGGGCTCGGGGCGCTTGGCTGGTGCAGCTGCGCCGGCTCATGTGATGGAACATGGGCCGCATGCTAACCGCGCAGGCAAGGCGACAATGGTGCGCATGAGCACGGCGTTCTATACCCATTCCGATTGCCTGCTGCACGATATGGGCCCTGGCCACCCTGAGTGCCCGGCGCGTCTGACGGCGATCCAGGAACACCTGCGCGCCATCGGTCTGGATCGTGTCCTGGCGTGGCGCGATGCCCCTGTGGTGAGTCTGCAGGCCTTGGAGCGGGCGCACTCAAGGGCTCATGTGCGGGCCTTGACCGATTTGCTCGGCGCGTTGCGGGACCAGCAGCGTTTGCAGGCGCTGGACCCCGACACGACCGGGGGGCCTGGCACTTCGGCAGCCGTGTCCCGCGCCGCCGGTGCAGCGGTGGCCGCGACCGATGCGGTGATCGACGGCGCAGTGACCAATGCCTTCTGCGCGGTTCGTCCGCCGGGCCATCACGCGACGCACGAACAGGTGATGGGCTTTTGCTTCTTCAACAATGTGGCGGTTGCCGCGCGGCACGCGCTGGACCAGCGGGGTCTGCAGCGAGTGGCCATCATCGATTTCGATGTGCACCATGGCAATGGGACCGAGGACATCGTGGCCGGTGATGAGCGCATCCTGATGTGCGGCTTCTTCCAGCATCCGCTGTATCCCTACAGTGGAGCCGTCCCGCGTGCGGGAAACCTGTTGAATGTTCCCGTGGCGCCCTACACCCGTGGCGCAGCGGTCAGAGAGCTGATCGACCTCCAATGGATCCCGCGCCTGGATGCGTTCCGGCCTGAGATGCTCTTCATTTCGGCCGGCTTCGACGCGCATCGGGACGACGGATTGGCGCAAATGGGGCTGGTCGAGGAGGACTATGCCTGGATCACCGAGCGTCTGATGGCGGTGGCCGAGCGGCATTGCAAGGGGCGTTTGGTTTCTTGCCTGGAGGGGGGCTACCACTTGGGCGCGCTCGCTCGGAGTGTGGCCGCCCACCTTCAGGTACTCAGCGGCATACGGGGGCACGAGGGGTGATGGGCGAAGTGATTTTCGACAGTGGCCTGTGGCTGGGACAGACCCGATGGACCTGGGACCTCGTGCATCAACCGGCGGCACTGGCCGAGGCCTTGTTGCGCTTGGCCGTGCCCATCGTGCTGGCCTTGCTCGTGGTGCAGGGTTCGGCGCGTGTTCTGCGGGCGGCGTTTCCGGAATCGTTGCTGATCAAGCGCGTTCAGCGCGTGTGGTCCTGGGTGATTTGGGGTGGCATCGTCTTGTGGCTCACGGGACTCATGCCGATGCTCCTCGACGAGATGGAGGCCATCAGTTGGCGACTGGGCGGGGTGAAGGTGACCCTGCGGACCCTGGTGGAGGGGGCGCTCAGCGTACTGGTGGTGCTGCTGATGACCTTGTGGTTGAGCTCGGCCGTGGAGCGCCAGGTGCTGACGCGGTTGCCCCCCTCGAACGACCCTTCTGCGCTGTCGCTGCGCAAGATGGCTGTCAATGTGATTCGGACGGCGCTGTTGGTGGTGGGTGTCCTGCTGGCCCTATCCGCTGCCGGCATTCCCCTGACAGCCCTGGGGGTCTTCGGCGGCGCATTGGGTGTGGGTATCGGGCTGGGGCTGCAGAAGCTTGCGGCGAACTATGTCAGTGGCTTCGTCGTATTGGCCGAGCGCAGTGTGCGCATCGGTGACATGGTCAGTGTGGATGGCTTTGAGGGGCGGATCACCGATATCAAGACACGCTACACCATCATCCGGGCGCTCAATGGACGCGAGTCCATCGTGCCCAATGAAGTCCTGCTGACGCAGCGCATCGAGAACGCTTCCCTAGCGGATGCCAAGGTGGTGATGCGCACCGCCGTGACCGTGGCCTATGGCACCGATCTGGAGATCTTGACGCCCGCACTCGTCCAGGCCTTGGTAGCGGTGCCGCGGGTCTTGGCCGATCCGCCACCGGCCGTGCATCTGGATGCGTTTGGTGCTGACGGCTTGGAGTTGGTGCTGTCCTTTTGGATCGCCGATCCGGAAAACGGCGGCGGGAACGTGAAGTCGGATGTCAACCGCGCGGTGCTGGCGGTGCTTCATGAGCAGCGCATCAGCATTCCCTTCCCCCAGCGCGAGGTGAGGATGCTGGACGACCGAAGGCCTCCCGCCGACGGAAACTGATCGCGGGTCAGGCCACGGCGACGGGTATTTTTCCGATGCGCGCCTGCCATTCCTTGGGGCCTGTTTGGTGCACGCTGGTGCCGCTGCTGTCCACGGCAACCGTTACCGGCATGTCCTGCACATCGAACTCGTAGATGGCCTCCATGCCCAGGTCGCCGAAGCCCACCACCTTCGCACCTTTGATGGCTTTGGCCACCAGATAGGCGGCCCCGCCAACGGCCATCAAATAGGCGCTCTTGTGCTGCTTGATGGCCTCGATGGCGACCGGCCCACGCTCGGCCTTGCCGATCATGGCGATCAGTCCCGTCTGTTCCAACATCATGCCGGTGAATTTGTCCATCCGCGTCGCGGTGGTCGGGCCTGCGGGCCCCACCACCTCATCGCGTACCGGGTCCACCGGACC
>JBMSQF010000024.1:0-33604 GCA_049423145.1 Burkholderiaceae bacterium | reverse complement strand
AGCAGCAGCGCGTGATGATCGCCATGGCCCTGGCCTGCGAGCCCAAGCTGCTGATTGCCGACGAGCCCACCACGGCACTGGATGTGACCATCCAGCGGCAGATTCTGGAGCTGATCGCCAAGCTCAAGAGCAAGATGAAGATGAGCGTGCTGTTCATCAGTCACGACCTGGGCGTGGTGGGCGAGATTGCCGACCATGTGGTGGTGATGCGGCATGGCGTCGTTCGGGAACAGGGTCCGGTGGCCCGTATCTTCAGCGCGCCGCAAGACGACTACACGAAGGCCCTGCTGGCCTGCCGCCCAAGCCTGGATGCCAATCCCACACGGCTGATGGTGATCGACGAGCACATCGCGGCTACGAGGGCTGCAGCCGAGGGTCGCCAAGCCGCCGCAGCCCGCGTGGCCAAGGCCAAAGACCCCCATGCGCCCGTCGTTCTGGAGGTCAAGTCGCTCGACAAGAGCTTCTTCATCAAACAAGGTCTCTTCGGTTCGCGTGAATTCAAAGCGGTGCAGAACGTCAACTTCCAACTCCGCAAGGGGCACACGCTTGGTGTGGTGGGGGAGTCGGGTTCCGGCAAGACCACCATGGGCCTGACCTTGCTGCGGCTGCACGAACCCACCGGCGGGGAGGTGATCTTCGATGGCAAGAACCTGCTCACACTGTCATCGAGCGAGCGGCAGTTGATGCGGCGGCGCATCCAGGTGGTCTTCCAGAACCCCTATGCCAGCCTGAATCCGCGCTTCACCATCGGCCAGACCCTGGTGGAGCCCATGGAGATCCATGGTATCGGCAGCAGCACGGAGGAGCGCGAGCACATCGCGCGCGACCTGCTGGTGAAGGTGGGGCTTGATGACCGCGCCTTCGGCAAGTACCCGCATGAGTTCTCTGGTGGCCAGCGACAGCGGATTGCGATCGCGCGCTGCCTCACACTCAAGCCCGAAGTGCTGGTTCTCGATGAGGCCGTGTCGGCGCTGGATGTGAGCGTGCAAGCCCAGGTGCTGAACCTGCTGAAGGACCTGCAGGACGAATTCGGCCTGAGCTATGTCTTCATCAGCCACGACCTGGCCGTCGTGCGCTTCATCAGCGACGAGGTGCTGGTGATGAAGGATGGTGTGGTGGTGGAGCAAGCCAGCGCCGAGCAAATCCTGCATCATCCCCGCGAGGACTACACCAAGCGGCTGCTCGGAGCCATCCCGCGCGGCTATCAGGCCGCCGCCTGAAAATGGGGTCAGACCCCATTTGTTTGCGAACATGCCCTGCGCCCCGAAAAATGGGGTCTGACCCCATTTTTCGCCCATGACCCTCGCCACCTGGCTGGCCTTCTTCGCCGCCTGCTGGGCCATCAGCATTTCGCCAGGGGCAGGGGCGCTGGCCGCCATGACATCGGGCCTCAATCATGGGCTGCGGCGCGGTGTGGTCACGGTGCCTGGGCTGATTCTGGGCATCTGGACCCAACTGCTGATCGTGGGCGTGGGCGTGGGCGCGCTGGTGGCCACCTCCCCGACGGCATTTGAGGCGGTGCGCTGGAGTGGTGTGGCCTATCTCGTGTATCTGGGCGTCCAACAGTGGCGCGCGGCACCACGCGACTGGACCGCTGCCAGCGAGCATGGTCATGTGTCCGCCGGTGCGCTCATCCTGCGCGGCTGGGCCGTCAACGCCGTCAATCCCAAGGGCACCGTGTTCCTGCTGGCCGTGGTGCCGCAGTTCATCAATACCCAACAGCCACTGATCCCGCAGTACCTCATCATCGGACTCACGCTGAGCTTCACCGATTTGGTGGTGATGACGGGCTACACCGCGCTGGCCGCCCGCGTCCTGCGGGCCCTGAAATCGCCGGCCCAGCAGCGAGCGCTGAACCACCTCTTCGGTGCCCTGTTCGTCGCAGCCGGCCTGCTGCTGGCCCTCTTCCAGCGTTGAACGGAGTGCTTCTCAGGAAATGGGGTCAGACCCCATTTCTTCGCAGCACGCCATTGGCCACAAGACGCGGGCGGGAAATGGGGTCTGACCCCATTTGTTTGCGAACAATCCGGGCATGGAGCGGCCTTTGAAATGCCATTGCCCACCCGGACCCTTCGGGTGGCGCAGGGGTTTACTGGTGTTGTCGGCCTTGGCGCTGGCTGGCTGTGCCGCCCGACTCGAGCCTTTGTCCAGTCCCGAGGGCTGGCAAGTACAGCTGCTGCCGGGTAAGTCCCCAACCCGGTACCGTTCGGTGACGAAGGATGGGCGTCCGGTCATCGAAGCCCAATCCGAACAGTCCGCCAGCCTTTTGCGTCGGAAACTTCATCCGCCGCAGCCCGTGCCGACCGAAGTCGTGTTCTCCTGGCGCGTCGATGCCCTCATGCCGAAGGCATCTGTCGCCGACTCGGAGGCTGAGGACGCGGCTGCGCGCGTGATCTTCGGATTCGATGGTGACCGCTCGCGCCTTTCAGCCCGCAACCGCGTGCTGTTCGAACTGGCCGAGACCCTCACCGGTGAAGTACCACCCTATGCGACGCTGATGTATGTTTGGGACCCGGTGTTGCCGGTGGGCACCATTGTGGTCAACCACCGCAGCGATCGCATCCGCAAGATCGTCGTGGACTCGGGCACGCAGCATCTGGGCACCTGGCGCGAACACCGCCGCAACCTGGCCGAAGACTACCGCCGCGCATTCGACGACGAGCCGGGCGCGCTGTTGTCCGTGGCGAAGATGACAGATTCGGACAACACGCGCTCGCAGGTCCAGGCTTGGTACGGCACCATCACCTGGACCGCCATGCGCTGAAACGGCAGCACGCGCCCGAGCCGGACGGTGCTACTGGATCTCGATCTTCGCTTCGCGGATGACCTTGGCCCACTTGGCGGTCTCTACCCGCGTACGCTCCGCCAGCGCCGAAGGCGGCCCCGGATCGGTGATGAAGCCAATATTGGCAAACCGCTCCTGCACGTCCTTGGCCGCCGCGCCGGCGTTGAAAGCGGCGTTCAGGCGTTGGATCACGTCCGCAGGCGTGCCCGCTGGTGCAAAGGCCGCAAAATAGGCGATCAGTTCATAGTCTTTGAGGCCCAGGGCTTCGTTCACCGTGGGAATATCGGGCACCGCTGCCGATCGCTTGGTGGAGGTCACGGCCAAGCCGCGAATCTTGCCCGCCCGTACCTGCGGCACCGTGACCGCAAAGTCGGCGGTGAACATCATCACCTGACCCCCGATCAGGTTGGTCATCGCATCCGGTCCGCTCTTGAAGGGAATATTGGTCATCTTGATGCCTGCCATGCTGGCCAACATTTCCGAGGAAACCAGTTGTGAGGTGCTGGCGCTGGCAAAGGTGATGTGTCCCGCCGGCTTGCTGCGCGCGAGGTCCACCAGTTCCCTCAAGTTGCGAACCGGCACATCGTTGTTCACCGCCACGATCAGCGGTACCTGTCCCAGGTAGGCCACCGGCGCGAAAGCCGTGTCCTGGTCGTAGGGCAGGCTCTTGACCAGGGACTTCAAGGCCGCATTGGTGCTGTTGGTGCCGATCAGCAGGGTGTAGCCGTCGGGCGCGGCCTTGGCCACCTCTGCCGCCCCCAGCATGCCGTTGGCACCGGGGCGGTTTTCCACCACCACGGTGGCGCCCAGGCTCTCGCCCACCTTTTGTCCGAAGGCGCGCGCCACCTGGTCAGTGGCGCTCCCCGCGGCAAAGGGCACCACAAAGCGGATCGGCTTGGCCGCGGGCCACGCCGTCTGGGCCTGCCCCAGGCCTGGAAGAGTACCCAGCGCGATCACGCAGGCCAGGCCCCATTGCAGGGCGCTGCGGCGCCCTCTTGAGTCAACAGCAGTTTCTTGTCGCATCGTCTTTTCCTCCATGAGAAAAATGGGGTCTGACCCCATTTTTCAGTTCGGCCGCGCCAGGCCGAGCTTTTCCACCAAAGCCTTCTCGCGCCGGAAGGTTTCTTCTGCAAATCGCAGGTACTGCGCCGGATTCATGTGCATCAGGGCCTGGTCGTAGCGGGCCAAGACTTCGATGTGCGAGGGTTGCTCCATGGCCTGCTTGAACACATCGTGGATTCGTTGCACCAAGGCAGCATCCATCCCTCGCGGGCCCGCCAAGCCATAGGGGGAGGCCTGCACGAGCGGAATGCCCAGCTCGGTCAATGTCGGCACATCGGGAAACTTCGCCAAGCGCTGTGCCCCCCAGGTGTTGAGCACCCGCAATCGTCCGCTGGCCACATGCGGCGCAAACCCGGTGGAATCGGCCGCGGCCATGATCTGCCCGCCCAGAATGGCCTGCATCATGTCCGCGCTGCCCTTGAAGGGGATATGGTTCAGCTCGATCGAAAGCCGCTGCGCGATGTCCTCCATCGTCAGGTGCGGGCTGGTGAGCACCCCCGTGGATCCATACGACAGCTTGCCCGGTTGGGCTTTCGCATAGGCCACGAAATCCGCCCAGGTCTTGATGGGCGAGTCGGTCGGCACCACCACGCCGAAGGCATAGCCTGTCACCCCGATGATGTAGCTGAGGTCCTTCAGCGGGTCCCAAGTCATCTTCTGCGTGTAGGGCATGCGGAACACGCCCAGCGGCACCTGCGCCAAGGTGTGGCCGTCGGGCCGCGCCTGCTGCAACTGCTGCGCCGGAAGCGTGCCGCCGGCACCCGGCCGGTTTTCCACGATCACCTGCTGACCCAGCAGCTTCGAGGCGTTCTCGGCCAGCACCCGCATCGTGATGTCGGTGGGGCCGCCGGGCGGGAAGGCGATCATCAGCTTGACAGGCTGCGCGGGCCAGGAGGCTTGCGCGCGAACGAAACCGCTCTGGGGCCACAGCGCCGCCGCCGCGGCGGCCTGGACGATGACACGGCGTTGAACCATGGGCAACTCCTTCAGTGAAAACCCCGTGAGGATCGTCCCCTCCCGAACAGCCCGCAACCCGGGCTTGCCCTGCCCGTTGGGGCACACTCAGACCCAGCGCTCCCACACCGCCCTGCGAACCATGATCCGCGCGGGACGGCCCGCACGAAGAGGACGCCTTCAATCGCCATTGCCTTTGCTATCGCCATCGACGGAGACCCCATGAAGAACCCGATCGTTCGCCGCCACCTCCTGCTGGCGGCCGCCGCCCTGCCCGTGACCGCCTTGCTGCCCCTGGCCAGCCCAGCCCACGCCCAGGGCGCCTGGCCAGCCAAGCCCGTGCGCATCGTCGTGCCCTTCCCGGCCGCCGGCACCACCGACATCCTGGCCCGCGCCATGGCCCCCGAGTTGCAACGCGTCTTCGGCCAGCCCTTCGTGGTGGAGAACAAGCCCGGCGCGGGCGGCGGCGTGGGCTCAGCCGACGTGGCCAAGTCCGCCAACGACGGCCACCACCTGCTGATGGGCACCGTGGGCACACACGGCATCAACGCCTCGCTTTACCCCAAGCTGCCCTACGACCCCATCAAGGATTTCGTGCCCGTCACGCTGGTGGCGGGTGTGCCCAATGTGCTGGTCGTGAACCCGGCCTTCGCACAGCGCCACAACATCAACAACGTGGCCGACCTCATCCGTTATGCCAAGGCCCATCCCGGCAAGCTGAACATGGCCTCCAGCGGCAACGGCACCTCCATCCACCTGGCCGGTGAACTGTTCAAAAGCATGACCGGCACCTTCATGGTTCACTTTCCCTACCGCGGATCGGGTCCGGCGCTCATCGACCTCATGGGCGGCAACATGGATCTGATGTTCGACAACCTGCCGTCCTCCATGCCGCACATCCGCAGTGGCAAGCTCAAGGCCCTGGCCGTGACCAGTGCCGTGCGCTCCTCGGCGCTGCCGGATGTGCCCACCGTGGAAGAAGCCGGAGGCCCGACACTCAAGGGCTACGAGGCCTCCAGCTGGTTCGGCCTCCTGGCGCCGGCGGGCACACCCATGGACATCGTCAACCGGATCCAGCAGGAGGCCGCCAAGGCCATGGGCACACCGGCGCTCAAGGAGCGCCTGCAGTCCCAAGGCGCCATCCCCAGCGGCATCACCAGCGCCGAATTCGCCAAGCACATCGAAGCGGAAACCCGCAAGTGGGCGGCGGTGGTCAAGGCCTCCGGGGCGAAGGTCGACTGACACGCCCACCTCACCGGCCCCACCCTTCAACCAAACGCCACCCATGACGTCCCCTTTTCGCACCCACTACCTCGACCACGCCGAATTGATGGCGCAGGTTCAGCACTGGGCACGGGCCCACCCGGGTCTGGTGCACCTGTCCAGCCTCGGGACCAGCGCCGAAGGTCGTGACATCCCGCTGCTCACCATCGGACCCGACCCCGACCGCATCCGTCCGGCGGTCTGGGTGGACGGCAACATGCACGCCAGCGAGGTGTGCGGCTCCAGCGTCGCGCTGGCGATCGCGGAAGACGTCATCGGCATCCACCAGGGCGCCCAAGACGCGGGCGGCAAACCGCTGCCCGCCCACATGGCACAGGCCATCCGGGACAGTCTCTTCTACGTGGTGCCGCGCATCTCGCCCGATGGCGCAGAGGCGGTGCTCAAGACCGGCCGCTTCGTGCGCTCCAGTCCCGTGAACGACCGGACGAATCAACAGCACCCGCATTGGCGGCATCAAGATCTGGACGGGGACGGACGCGCGGGCTACCTGCGGGTCGAAAACCCGCACGGCGAACTGGTGGAGCTGCGCGGAGACGATGGACGGCCCTTGAGCCCGCCCGTAATGGTGCCGCGACTGGCGGAGGATGAAGGCCCTTACTACAAGCTCTACCCCGAAGGCGTGATCGAGAACTTCGACGGCCGTCATATTCCGGGACACCAGTTCCTCAACGACAACCTCACCGACTTCAACCGCAACTTCCCCTACCACTGGGCACCCGAGACAGAACAGGTTGGCGCCGGCCACTATCCCGGCAGCTGCCCGGAAACCCGTGCAGTGATGGACTTCGCCACGCGCCACCCGCACATCATGGTGTGGCTGAATCTGCACACATTCGGTGGCGTGCTCATCCGGCCCCTGGGTGACAGACCCGACTCCAAGATGAATCCCGGTGATCTGGCCATCTTCCGACAGATCGAAGAGTGGATGACCCAGCACACGGGCTATGCCACGGTCAGCGGCTTCCACGAATTCCTTTACGAACCCGACAAGCCCCTGCACGGCGACCTCTCCGACTACGCCTATTACCAGCGCGGTGCGCTGGCCTATGTGGTGGAACTCTGGGACCTCTTTCAACAGCTGGGCATCGAGCGGAAGAAGCCTTTTGTCGAACACTACAGCCAGCTCACCCGCGACGACCTGCGCCGACTCCACGCCTTCGATCAGCAACACAATGCCGGCCGCATCTTCAAGCCCTGGCGCAAGGTGCAGCACCCGCAGATTGGCGAGGTCGAGATCGGCGGTTACGACCCTCGCGTGGGCGTGTGGAACCCGCCCTATGAGCGTCTGGCATTGACCTGCGAGCAACAGAGCGCAGCCTTCCTGCGCGTGGCGGCACTGACGCCGCGCATCACGCTGGAGCTGGTCGCCCAGCATCAAAAGGGCAGCTTCACGCAGCTCGACTTCAAGGTGACGAACCACGGCTACCTGGGCAGCGCCGGTATCCCTTCAGCCGAACGGCTGCCCCTGGCCGAGCCGCTGAAAGCCAGCTGGGCTTGCGAGGGGCCGCGCGTGGTGGCCCCGGCGGTATCCGCTTTGGAAATCGGCCACCTGGAAGGATGGGGCAACGGCCTGCATGGCGGCCCCGGCATCTTTGCGCCGTGGACGCGGGGCAATACGCACGAGCGGCACTTCACGCTGATGGTGGACGGCCCAGGCCGGGTCACGGTGACCGTGGGCAGCAGCCGCAGCGGTCATGTGCATTGCACAACAACAGTCTGATCGGCCGGCTTGCGTGCCACCTCCGCAGCGCGCTCAGGACCAGGCCGCGGAAGTCCGCTGTCGCGCCGCGTTCAGAGCGTCGCGCGTCTGGCGAGCCACCCCGCGCGCGGCCTGTGCGAAATCGTCACCCGCGCCGGCATACAGCACGGCCCGTGATGAATTGACGATCAAGGCCCCGCAGCCGGGCAGATCCGCCCGTACCGCCGCCTTCACTGTGGCCGCCGCATCCCCACCCTGCGCGCCCACGCCGGGCACCAGCAAGGGCAGCGTCGGCGCCAATTCACGCACACGCGCGAGCTCCTGCGGAAAGGTCGCACCCACCACCAGCCCCAGTTGACCACTGCGGTTCCAGGGGCCGGCAGCCAGCCGGGCGATACGCTCGAACACCCGCTCGCCCGTGCTGCCGTCCTCGTTGACCAGGCGCTGGGCCTGCAGGTCCGAGCCCCCGGGGTTCGAGGTGCGGCACAGCAGGATCAGCCCCTTGTCGGAATAGGACAGGTAAGGCTCGATCGAATCAAAACCCATGAAGGGCGACAGTGTGACGGCATCCGCCTGGTAGCGCACGAAGGCCTCGCGCGCATACTGCTCGGCGGTACTGCCGATGTCCCCTCGCTTGGCATCCAGGATCACCGGCACATCGGGCGCATTGCGCTTGATGTGGGCCATCAGGCGTTCGAGTTGGTCCTCGGCGCGGTGCGCTGCAAAGTAGGCGATCTGGGGCTTGTAGGCACACACCAAATCGCGCGTGGCATCGACAATGGCTGCGCAAAAGTCGAAGATGCGCAAGGCATCACCCTTCCACGCGCCGGGAAACTTCGAGGGCTCCGGGTCCAGGCCCACACACAGCATGGACTGCTGGCGCTGAGCCACCGCTTGGAGCATGTCGGTGAACGTCATCGTGCGCCTTTCAATGGGCGTGTGGGCCGGTCAGATGCGGCGCGCCAAGTTTGCCGCAGCACCCGTGTAGGACCCTGGCGTCATCGCCTTGAGCCGCGTCTTCTCGGCTTCGGGCAGGGCCAGTCCATCAATGAAGGCCGCCATCGCCTCGGCCGTGATCGCCTTGCCACGCGTCAGCGCCTTCAACTGCTCATAGGGGTTGGGCAGGCCGTAGCGCCGCATCACCGTTTGAATCGGCTCGGCCAGCACTTCCCAAGCCGCATCGAGGTCGGCCGCCAGCGCCGCTTCATTGACTTCAAGCTTGCTCAATCCCCGCTGCAAGCTGTCCCAAGCGAGCACCGCATAGCCCAATGCCACGCCCATGTTGCGCAGGACGGTGGAATCCGTCAGGTCACGCTGCCACCGCGAAATCGGGAGCTTCTGCGACAGGTGCGTGAGCATGGCATTGGCCAGCCCCAGATTGCCTTCCGCATTTTCGAAGTCGATCGGGTTGACCTTGTGCGGCATGGTGCTGCTGCCGATCTCGCCCTCCTGAGTCTTCTGCTTGAAGTAGGCCAGCGAAATGTAGCCCCACACATCGCGCGCAAAGTCGATGAGGATGGTGTTGCAGCGGGTGATCGAGTCGAACAGTTCGGCCATGCCGTCGTGCGGCTCGATCTGGATGGTGTAGGGGTTGAAGGCCAGACCCAGGCGGTCTTCCACCACGCTGCGCGCAAAGCGTTCCCAGTCGAACTCAGGCCAGGCGGCCAGGTGTGCGTTGTAGTTGCCCACCGCGCCGTTCATCTTGGCCGGCAAGGGCACCTGGGCCATGCGCTCGCGCGCAATGCGCAGCCGCGCCACCACATTGGCGATTTCCTTGCCCACGGTGGTGGGGCTGGCCGTCTGGCCGTGGGTTCGGCTGAGCATGGGCACCGACGCCAGCGCGTGGGCCATCCCCGTGAGGTGCTGATCGATGCCGTCGAGCGCCGGCAGCAGCACCTGCTCGCGAGCGCCCTTCAACATCAGGGCATGGCTGGTGTTGTTGATGTCCTCGCTGGTGCAGGCAAAGTGCACGAACTCGCCCGCGGCCTTGAGCTCGGCATTCCCCTCAAACCGGGCCTTGAGCCAGTACTCCACCGCCTTGACGTCGTGGTTGGTGGTCTTTTCGATGTCCTTGATGGCCTGTGCATCCGCTTCCGAGAAGCGCAGGATCAGGCCCCGCAGCAGGCCGCGCGCGGCTTCGCTCAGTGGTTTGAACTCCGCAAAGCCGGCATCGCTCAGGGCGATGAACCACTCCACCTCCACCTGCACGCGCCGGTGCATGAGGCCGAATTCCGACATCAGCGGCCGCAGGGCGGCCACCTTGGGGGCGTAGCGGCCGTCCAGCGGTGACAGGGCGGATAGGGCAGACAGGTTCATGGCGCGGCGGGGGGTTAATCCTCAATTTTAGGCGGGGAGGCTTGGCGGAAGATTCGGGCCTATGACGAACCACGCTCCCACCGCACCGCACCCCCTGCCGCCCCTGCCCGGCGTGCAGGTGATGAACCACCCCTTGATCCAGCACAAGCTCACCTTGCTGCGCGAGAAGGACCGCAGTTCATCCAGCTTCCGCCGTCTGCTGCAGGAAATCAGCCTGCTCATGGCCTATGAGGTCACCCGGGACATGCCCACCCAGCTCATCGAGATCGAGACCCCGCTGGAGCGCATGCAGTCCCCGGTGATCGACGGCAAGAAGACCGTCTTCGTGGTCATCATGCGCGCCGGCGCCGGCTTGCTCGACGGCATGCTCGATGTGGTGCCGGGTGCCCGCGTCGGGCATGTCGGCCTCTACCGCAACCCTGAAACGCTGCAAGCCGTGGAGTACTACTTCAAGATGCCCGCGGGCATGACCGAGCGCGACGCCATCGTGCTCGACCCCATGCTGGCCACCGGTCACTCGGCCGTGGCCGCGGTCACACGGCTGAAGGCCACGAACCCGCGGTCCATCCGCTTCGTGTGCCTGCTGGCTGCGCCTGAAGGCCTGCGCACCTTCCGTGAGGCCCACCCCGATGTACCGGTGTTCACGGCCGCCATCGACCGGCAACTCAATGACCATGGCTACATCCTGCCGGGCCTCGGGGATGCCGGGGACCGGATCTACGGGACGAAGTAGCTGCGCGGCCGTCGGTGTTCAGGCCGAGGGCGTCAGCAGCTCGACCACCAACGGCGCCGGCGCGACCGGCACGCTCTCATCAACCCAGTCGAACGCCGTCGCCACTTCGCGCGCGGCCTGCTCCGCCTGCACAGCCGAGCTTGCGTGCACCACGGCCAAGGGGCGATCCGGTGAGAAGGCTTCACCCACGCCGAGCACCGCGGTCAATCCCACCCGGGGATCGATCGCATCACCCGGTCTGCCACGGCCGCCGCCGATGCGCTGCAAGGCCAAGCCCAGCCCACGCACATCCACCGACCGCACACGCCCCCGGGCAAGCGCCTCGGGCCACACACCCACCGAGCAGGGCGCGATCAACAGCCCCGCATCGCGCAGCACCGCGGGCGGGCCGCCCTGAAGCGCCACCATGCGCTCGAACCGTTCGGCGGCCTGTCCCGACGCCAGGGCCCGCAAGGCGGCGTCCCGGGCCGACTCCAGATCCGGCTGCAAACCACCCATCACGAGCAGATGGGCGGTCTGCAGCACGCTCAGTTCGCTCAAGCGTGGATCAGCGGTGGATCCGGTCAGCACATCGATGGCTTCACGCACCTCCACCGCGTGCCCGGCCGAGCGCCCCAGCACCTGTCCCATGTCGGTGATCAAGGCACGAATCGGCAAACCCGCCGCCGTCGCCACGTCCACCAGACTGCGCGCCAAGGCACGTGCCCGCGGCAGCTCCGGCATCACCGCCCCGCTGCCCACCTTCACATCCATCACCAGGGCCTGCAGGCCAGCGGCCAGCTTCTTGCTGAGGATGCTGGCGGTGATGAGGTCCAGCGACTCCACCGTCGCCGTCACATCGCGGATCGCGTACAGGCGCCGATCGGCCGGTGCCAAGTCGTCGCCGGCGCCAACGATGGCGCAACCGGCCTCGCGCAGCGCACGCTGCAACTCAGCCTCGCCCAAATGAACGCGAAATCCCGGCAAGGCCTCCAGCTTGTCCAGCGTGCCGCCGGTGTGCCCCAGACCACGCCCCGAGATCATCGGCACCACACCGCCGCAGGCCGCCACCAGCGGCGCCAGGATGAGACTCACCTTGTCACCCACACCGCCGGTGGAATGCTTGTCCAGTATGGGCCCCTGCAGCCCCGCAACGCCGCGCCAATCCAGCACGCGCCCCGATTCCGCCATCGCGCGGGTCAGGTCACACCGCTCCTGGGCGTCCATCCCGCGGATCGTCACGGCCATGGCCCAGGCCGCCACCTGGCTGTCGCTCCAGGATCCATCGGTGATGCCCTGCACCAGCGCCTGCACATCCGCCGACGCGTGCGCCCGCCCGTCCCGCTTGTCCCGGATGATCTCAGCGGGCAGCGGCCTCAAGCACCGCCTCCACATCATCGAGCAAGGAACTGGCCCCGATGCGAAAGCGCGCCGGCACCAACGCGGCACCGCCCAGCCCCTCACGCACCAGATCGATGTAGACCGCCGCATCACGCACCGTGCGCACGCCGCCGGAGGCTTTGAAGCCCACGCGCGCACCGCGCGGGTGCGCAGCGATCGCCTCCAGCATCAGGCGCGCGGCCTCGGGCGTGGCGCCCGTGGCGGTCTTGCCGGTGCTCGTCTTCAGAAAGTCCACGCCCTCGTTGAGCCCGATGCGGCAGGCCAAGGCAATCAGCGCCGGTTCGCGCAGTTCACCCGATTCGATGATGAGCTTCAGGCCCGCCGTCCCACACGCCTGACGAACCGCCCGCACCGTTCGCGCCGCGCCTTCCACCGCGGCGGCCCCGCCGCTTCGCATGGCGCGCCAATCCAGCACCAGGTCCACTTCGTCCCCGCCTTGCGACAGGATCTGGCGAACCTGGGCGAGGACGGACCCCAATGGCTCCTGGCCCGATGGGAAATTGGCCACAGCAGCCACCTTGGGCCGCGAGGCCGGGCCGTGCAGTGAAGCCAGCAAGCCCACCACCTGGCCCACGAACCGCGGCCACACGCACAGCGCCGCCGGCGCGCCGGCACCCCCGCGGCTGCGCATCACCAGCGACGCCACCTGCAGCGCCGTGTCCGTATCGCCCAGGCTGGTCAGGTCCAGGCAGGCCAGTGCCACGCGCGCATGGCCGAGGCTTGCATCGCTCACGTCCGTCCTCGGGACAGCGGACCCGCCGGCGGTGCCCAGCGCCTCGTAGCCGCTCACTTCGCCTCCCCTTGCAACTGCCTCCACAGGAAGGTGTACTCCAGCGCCTGCATCTTGGCCCGCTGGCCGTTGTCGGCAGCGCCGCCATGGCCGCCTTCCATGTTCTCCCAGTACAGCACCGGCTGCCCACGCTCACTCAAGCGCGCGGCCATCTTGCGCGCATGGCCGGGGTGTACGCGGTCGTCCTTGGTCGAGGTCACCAGGAGCATGGGCGGTAGCTTCTTCGAGCCCTCACCCGAGGCCGGCGGAATGTGGTGGTAGGGGCTGTAGCGAGAAATGAAGGCCCAGTCTTCCTCGCGATCGGGGTTGCCGTATTCGGCCATCCAACTTGCGCCGGCCAAGAGCCGATGGAACCGCCGCATGTCCAGCAACGGCACCTGGCACACCACCGCGCCGAAGAGGTCCGGCCGCTGCGTCATCACCGCGCCCACCAGCAGGCCGCCGTTGCTGCCGCCGCGTATGCCCAGCTGCGCCGGCGTTGTCACCCCCGTGCGCACCAGGTCCTCGGCCACCGCAATGAAGTCGTCGTAGCTGCGCTGCTTGTTTTCGCGAATCGCCGACCGGTGCCACTGCGGCCCGTACTCACCACCACCCCGGATATTGGCCAGTACATAGACGCCACCGCGCGCCAACCAGCCGCGCCCGATGCCGCCCGAGTAGGTCGAGCGCATCGAAATCTCAAAGCCGCCATAGCCGTACAGCAGCGTGGGCCGCGGTCCGGCGTCGCGCGGCTGGCCCTTGGGCGTCACGATGAAGTAGGGAATGCGGGTGCCGTCCCTTGAAAGTGCAAACCGCTGCTCCAGTCGCAAACCCTGCGTCGGGAACAAGCCCTGTCGCGCCTTCAGGTTCTCGATGCCAGCCCGGTCCGCCTGCGCCAGCAGAAGGCTCTCCGGCGTGAGCAAGTCGGTGTAGGTGACCAGCAGCCCTTCGGCCCACGCGTCATCCTTCAGCGAGGGGTCGTGAAGCGCGGCCACCGCGACGGTGCCCGTGTTCGGAACCGGTAGGGTGCGGGTGCTCCAAGTGCGGCCCTCCGATCCCTCGGGCCGGCGCACTTCCAAGCGGCCCGTCACGTCCTGCATCACATTCAACACAACCGACGTGGCGGTGGTCGTGAAGCCGGCCAGTGATCGATGCGCCGTTGGTGTGAACAAGGCCACCGGCTCCGGTTGACCGGCCATCAAGCTGGCCACCGGCATGACCAGCAAGCTCCCCGCGGGCCACTGCTGTTCGCCCACACGCCACGCGGTCCGCAGGCGCATCAGCACGCGGTCCTTCCAGAAGGTCACCTGCGCCTCATCGGGCTTGGGCACCTTCTTCAGGTCCGTGCCTTGGAGCAGGAACATTTCGTGCCGGTAGAAGTCGATGCCACGCATCACGAACGCCCGCTCATGCCCAGGCGTTCGGTCACTGCCGGCAGAAGCCCAGACATCGGACTGCTGACCCTCGAACACCACCGGAGCCTCAGCCAAGGGCGTTCCGCGCTTCCAGAGCCGAATGGCGCGTGGGTAGCCCGAGTCCGTGACCGGGTCCGCCGGTGTGGCGGTTCCCACCAGCAGGGTATCGGCGTCCAGCCAGGTCCAGCGGCTCTTGGACAAGGGCAGCACAAAGCCGTCCTTCACGAACGCCCGCGTACCCAGATCAAACTCCCGCACCACGCTGGCGTCACTCCCCCCCGGCGACAGGGCGACCAAGCAGCGCGTGGATTGCGCCGACAGGCAGCTCGAACCCTGCCAGACCCAGCTTTGTCCCTCGGCCTTGCCGAGTGCGTCCACATCCAGCAGCAGTTCCCATTTCGGCTCGGCCTTTCGGTACTCCGCCAAGGTGGTGCGACGCCAAATGCCACGGGGGTGTCGCGCGTCCTGCCAGAAGTTGTAGAGCCAATCGCCCCGACGACTCACCGTCGGGATCCGATCCTGGGCGTCCAACACCTCCCGCAATTCGCGCTGCAAGGCGGCGTATCGCGCATCGGCCTGCAACACGGCCTCCGATTGCGCATTGCGCTGGCGCACCCAGGCCAACGCAGCCTCGGCCTGCACATCTTCCAGAGCGGTGTAGGGGTCGTGCGGTTCTGGCGCCATCCGAAGCGTGGCGGCGGACGCCGGCGCCTGGGCGTGCACCGGTGCAGGGCTCGTGTTCATCGTCAGGATCGTCAGCAGAGCCAAGGCCCCGCGCCATGTCAAGTTCATCGGCTACACCACCATCGATCGAAGGATGGCGCGCAGCACCCGCGCGGCGCGCTGTTCATGGGCAGCACCCGCTGCCAACGTCTGCTCATGGCTGAGCACATCGGCCGAGAGGCCAGCCGCCGGATTCGTGATCAAGGACAGGGCCAGCACACGAAGACCCGCATGACGCGCCGCAATGGTCTCGGGCACCGTGCTCATGCCCACCACATCCGCCCCCAAAGTGCGCAGCATCCGAATCTCCGCGGGCGTTTCGAACTGCGGGCCCATCATCCAGGCATACACCCCTTCGTGCAGCACGGTGCCTTCGGAGGCTGCAGCGGATCGGGCCGCTTGTCGCAAGTCGGGGTCATAGGCCAGGCTCATGTCCACAAAACGGTCGCTGCCCTCCAGGCCCTGCAAGGGCGATCGCTGCACCAAGTTCAAATGGTCGCTCAGGGCCATGAGGGTCCCGGCCGGCCAGTCGGCATGCAAACTGCCGGCCGCATTCGTGACCACGATGGCCCGACAGCCCACGGCGGCCACCGTCTGGACGGCTTCTCGCATGGCGGTGGCGTCGCCGGCCTCATAGGCATGCTGACGGCCCATCAACACCATCACATCAAGGGCCGGCTGTGGGCCTGGCGCTGATCCTCCCGCATGTGGCTCCACGGGCAGGCACGCCAAGCGGACACCGCCAGCATGGCCGGCAATCGCCAGCGTCGGGAAGGCTGGCAGTTCTGCATACGGCACATCGACGGCATCGCGCAGCCCTTGCGCCATCCCCGACCAGCCCGAGCCCAACACCACGGCCACTCGCGGCTGCCGCGGGCCCCAAGCGTGACGCAGACGGGCTGCACTGGCCTGCACCGCAGCCGACCACCCGGCGCTGGCGGCACCTGCGGCAGGCCCAGCGGGTTTGAGGGGTGCATTCATCGCCCGCGCCCACTCTTGAGGTGGTCCGGCCCGAAGCTGTGGGGCAGCAAAGCGCCCAGTGTGGTGCGCAGCCTGATACCGCGGGCATCGGCGACGATCACGGGCAGATCGTCACCCGCGAATTCACGCAGCTTCTGGCGGCAGCCGCCGCAGGGCGTCACCGGCTGCTCGCCCTCACCCACCACCGCTGCGGCCCGGATGCGGCGGCCACCGGCCACCACCAGGTGCGCCAGCGCCGCAGCCTCCGCGCACAGGCCCTGGGGGTAGGCGGCGTTCTCGATGTTGGCGCCGGCATGCACACGACCCTGTTCATCCAGCAAGGCGGCACCCACCGCGAAGTGCGAATACGGGGCATGCGCACGCAACCGTACGTCTCGGGCCACCTGCACGAGGTGGCGTTCTTGGTCTGGTGAGAGTCCCTCTTTCGCGTCCACCCGTTCACTCCCCGCCGAATCAGCGTTCCTTGAGGTAGGGCACGCCCAGCGCTGCAGGTGCGCGCGCTCGGCCGATGAATCCCGCCAGCAACACCACCGTCAGCAGGTAGGGCAAGGCCTGAATCGCCTGCACCGGCACGGTACCACCACCGAGCATCTCGGGCCAGGGGGCCCCTTGCAGGCGAATCGCCAAAGCGTCCAGAAAACCGAACAAGAGACAGGCGGCCAGGGCACCCAGCGGATTCCACTTGCCAAAGATCAAGGCCGCCAGCGCCATGTAACCGCGGCCAGCCGTCATGTGGGGGATGAAGTTGGCGTTGAGCGCCAGCACCAGATACGTCCCGGCCAAACCCGCCAGCATCCCGTTGAGCGCAAGCGCTTGATGCCGCAAGCCGCGCACCGAAACACCCGCGGCATCCACCATCAGCGGGTTTTCGCCAACCGCGCGCAGTCGAAGTCCAAACCGCGTGTGGAACAGCAGGACCCACACCAGCAGCACACAGAGCAGGGTCCAATAGACCAGACCGTTGTGCCCCATCAAGCCCAGTCCCAGCATCGGACCCAGCACCGGCAGGGCCTGCACCGACTGGGCCGCATCGGTGAACCAGCCCGTCAGCCGCGCGCCATCACCCACCTGGGGTGTCTGCCCGCCCAGGCCGAACCATGCGCCACCCAAGACCACGGTCAAGCCGGCGGCTGTCATCGTCAACGCCATACCCATCACCACCTGGTCACCTTGATGCGTGACGCAACCCCAGCCCTGCACCAAGGACATCGAAACGCCCAGCGCCAAGGCCACCGCCAGCGCGGGCACCCAGGACCCGGTTGCGGCACCCACGCTGGCGGCCGCAAAGGCCGACAGCAGCATCTTGCCCTCCAGCCCCAGATCCACCACGCCGGAGCGCTCGGCCAGGCAACCCGCCAAGGCGCACAGGATCAGCGGCGTGGCGCCCCGCAAGGTTGAACCGATCAAGGTCCCCGCCTGGACGCCGATCTCGTGCAGCAGTTCCATCATGGCCAGACCCTCTGCGCCGCCCCTGAGGACCAGCGCCGGTGCAGCCGCGCCAGCGGACCGACCAAGACCGTGGACAGCGCACCGGCAAACAGCACGATCAAGCCCTGGAGCGTGAACACCATGTCCCGGCTGAAACCAGGCACCTCGAAAGCGAGTTCGGCACCCCCTTGGTACAGCGTTCCGAAGAGGAGGGATGCCAAGGCAATTCCCAGCGGGTGATTGCGCCCGATCAAGGACACGGCGATCCCGGCGAAGCCCGCACCGGCCACGAAGTCCGGCAACAGCCGCTGGTGCACACCGGCAATTTCATTCACACCCACCAGGCCGGCGAAGGCGCCGGATACCAGCATGGCCAACATCACCTGCCGCCGCGGATCAATGCCGGCGTACTGGGCGGCCGCCGGCGCATGGCCGCTGGCTCGCAAGTCGTAGCCGCTGCGGCTCTTCCAAAGCAACCACCACGCGGCTGCAATGGCCAGCACGGCCAGCACGGCCGTCAGGTTCAATGGCGTGGCGGGCCAGTCCACTCCCAGGGCCAGCAAGCATTCGTGGACGCCGGGCATCCGAGCAGCGGGCTCAAAGGCGCGGCTCTGCAAGTCCATGGTTCCCGGCTCCTTGAGCACCTCGACCAAGAGGTAACCCATCAGGGCCGCCGCCAAAAAATTGAACATGATGGTGGTGATCACCACATGGCTGCCGCGCCAGGCTTGCAGGGCACCGGGGACGGCGGCCCAGGCGGCACCGAACAGCATCGCACCCAGCACCATGGCCGGCACCAGGATGGTCGCCGGCAGGCCCGGCATCCACTGCAGGGCGGCCAGCGCGACCAAGCCCGTTCCCAAGCCCCCCATGGCCGCTTGCCCCTCGCCGCCGATGTTGAACAAGCCCGCATGAAAAGCCACCGCCACCGCCAGACCGGTGAACACGAAGGTGGTGGTGTAGTAGAGGGTGTAGCTGATGCCCGAGGCACTGCCCCAAGCACCTTTGAACAGCAGGCCGATCACCGGCCCCGGCTCCAGTCCGATGGCCCACACCACGGCACTGGCCACCGCCATCGCCAAGGCGAGGTTCATCAGGGGCAGCAGCAGCAGGTCCATCCATCGTGGCAGGCTCGCGTTCGTGCTCATGGATGGGCCCTGCGCACGCTGCCGTCAGTGCACCGCACCGCCCATGAGGCGGCCCAATGCGGCCTCATGGCAGTCCTCGATGGGCAACTCGCCGGCCACGCGGCCGGCGTTCATCACGATCACCCGGTCGGAAATCGCCAGGATCTCGTCGAGCTCGGAGGACACCACCAGAACCGCGCCGCCCGCGTCGCGGTGGGCGCGCAAGCGGGCGTGGATGAATTCGATGGCCCCTATGTCCACCCCTCGCGTGGGCTGGCCCACCAGCATGACGCGAGGCCCGGCCTGGGCCTCGCGCGCCAGGACGAGCTTCTGCTGATTGCCGCCCGAAAACTTCGAGGAGCGCAAGTCCGGGTTCCGCGGCCGAACATCGTAGAGGTCCATCATCTCCGCTGTGGCCGCGCGCATGGCCGAGCGGCGCATCCAGGCCCATCGCCCAAACCGCTGCTGCTGCTGATACCCCAGCACCGCCGACTCCCAGGCGGCGAAGGGAAGGACGAGCGCACGGTGCAGCCGGTCCTCCGGTACATGCGCCACGCGCAGTTCGCGCGCGCGGGCCGGCGTGATCCAAAGCGCAGGAGAAAACCCTTCACCGTCCACCGACAAGCGGCCTTCCGTCGGGACCTTCAGGCCCGAGAGCACATCCAACAACTCGGTCTGGCCATTGCCCGACACGCCCGCCACACCGACGATCTCACCCGGGCGCAGCACCAAACTCACGCCATCCAGGCGTGGGACCCCCAGCGGATCGAGCCAGCGCAATCCTTCTGCTTTCATCAGGGGCCCTGGAGTCACCTCCGTGGCACCGACGGCGGCGTCCTCCCGGTGAGGTCCGCCGGCGGGCATCGGTCGATGAGCCGTGCCCCGCGGCCCATCGTCGGTTGCGGCAGCGCGCCGACCCGTGGCCACACGGCGTCCCACCATGGCCTGCGCCAAGTCGTCGATGTTGGTCTGTGCAATCTCGCGCTCCAGCACCACTTCACCAGCCCGCATCACCGTGACCCGGTCGCACAGGCTCATGATCTCCTTGAGCTTGTGGGTGATCAAGAGCAGCGTCGTGCCGCGCTCGCGCAGGCCCCGAAGGGCGGCGAAGAGGGCTGTGGTTTCATCCGGTGTCAGCACCGCGGTCGGCTCGTCCAGGATGAGCACCTTGGCGCCGCGTACGAGCGCCTTGAGGATCTCCAGCCGTTGGCGTTCGCCCACCGGCAGGTCTTCCACGGCCACGTCCAAGCGCACTTGCAGCCCGGTCTGCTCCATCAAGGCACACAGCCGCCGTCGGAGCTCGGCACGCGCCGAATGCAAGCGCCAAGTGGGTTCGGCACCCAGCAGCATGTTGTCCAGGGCGCTCATCGTGTCCACCAGCATGAAGTGCTGGTGGACCATACCGACGCCCGCCGCCATGGCCTCGCGCGAGTCGCGGATGCGCACTTCGCGTCCATCGACTTCAATGGAACCCTCGTCGGCCTGGTAGAAGCCATAGAGGATGCTCATCAGCGTGCTCTTGCCCGCACCGTTCTCACCCACGATGCCATGCACCGAGCCGGCAGCCACCGTCAGGTTCACGCCCCGGTTGGCGTGCACGGCGCCAAAGCGCTTGTGGATGCCCCGCATCCGAACGGCGCAGGCCGTCATCACTTGCAGGCGTTGGCCGCCATGTAATCGATCACCTTGATCTTGCCGGCCATGATGTCGGCCTTGGCCGCATCCACCCGCTTCTTCATCTCAGGCGTGATGAGCTTGGCGTTGTGCTCGTCAAGGGCATAGTCCACCGCGTTTTCTGCCAGGCCCAGCACGGTCAGGCCCGGCGTCACGCCCTTCATGGCGCGCGCCACCGCCACATCCACACGCTTGACCATCGAGGTCAGCATCGTTCCGGGCTGGAGGTGATTCTGGTTGCTGTCCACGCCGATGGCATAGCGGCCGCTGTCCTTGGCGGCCTGGTACACGCCGATGCCGGTGCCGCCGGCGGCCGCAAACACCACGTCCACGCCCTTGGCAAACTGCGCTTTGGCCAACTCGCTCCCGCGCGTCGGGTCGTTCCATGCCGCCGGGGTTGTGCCCGTCATGTTGGCGCTCACCTCGATCTTCGGATTGGCGTAGCGCGCACCCTGTTCATAGCCGCAGGCGAATTTGCGAATCAGCGGAATGTCCATTCCACCGATGAAGCCGACCTTGCCCGACTTGCTGGCCATCGCTGCCAGCATCCCCACGAGGAAGCTGCCCTCGTGCTCCTTGAACAGGATCGATTGCACATTGGGCAGGGTCACCACGGAATCAATGAGCGCAAACTGCAGCTTGGGGTAAGCCTTGGCGACCTTTTCCATCGGCGTGCCCTGCGAGAAGCCCACGCCAATGATCGGATTGGCGCCACGCTCGGCCATGCGACGCATCGCCTGCTCGCGCTGGGCAGGGTTGCTGATCTCGAATTCCAGGTAGTTCTGCCCGGTCTCCTTCTTCCAGGCTTCGGCGCCCCGGTAGGCCGCCTCGTTGAAGGACTTGTCGAACTTGCCGCCCATGTCGAAGATGACGGCCGGGGATGAGGCCAAGGCCTGCGCGACGGAGCCCCACAAAGCCAAGGCCATCAGCCCCCGGCGAACCAGGACCGAGGAACAGCGGGAACGCATCAGCACAGTCGTCGAGCCGGGCATGGGCCACCTGTCTTTTCATCCGTAAACGATCAAGGATAGCAAGCCCAGGGGCCACTGCAGGTCCGGCGGGATTAGCATGTACCCCCACCCGTGGCCACCGGCCCACTGCCACCGCCCCCATGCCATCCGCACCGCACCGGCTCATCCTGCCCGAACTGGCCCAGCTGCCCAAGGTGCTGCTGCACGACCACCTCGACGGCAGCCTGCGCGTGGACACGCTGGTCGCCCAGTGCCGGCGACGGGGGCTGGCCCTGCCCGCCTCGGACACCGACGGGGTCGCGCAGTGGTTCCGCCGCAATGCCATGGCGGGCAGTCTCGAGCGCTACCTTCAGGGCTTTGAGCTCACGGTGGCGGCCATGGGCGACCTGCCGGCCCTGGAGCAGGTGGCTTTCGAGGCCGCCGAAGACGCGCGGGCCGAGGGCTGCGCGCTGGCCGAATTCCGCATGGCGCCCCTGCTGCTGCAGGCCCACGGTGTGGACCCTGACGACGCAACCGCAGCCCTGCTGGCGGGGTTGGAGCGCAGTGGCCTGCCCTGTGGCTTGATCATCTGCGGCATGCGCCAAGAGTCGCCTGAGCGGGTGGCCGCAGCCGCGAAACTGGCGCTCAGGCACCGCGCAGGGCCAGGCCGCCGCATCGGCGTGGTGGGATTCGATCTGGCCGGGCCCGAGCGCGGATTTCCGGCTGTGCGGCATGCAGCCACGCTCAGGCATGTGCAGGATGCCGGCCTGCCGCTGACGCTGCACGCCGGTGAAGCCGATGACGCCACCCGCGTGATGGAAGCCATCACGCTGGGCGCGCGGCGCATCGGTCACGGCGTCCGACTGGCCGATCTTCTGCACACACCGGAGCGCGATGCGGCGCTCGAGGCGCTGCACCGGTTCGGCGTGCACCTGGAGGTCTGCCCCACCAGCAATGTGCAGACCGGCGCGGCCCTATCCATCGCGCAACACCCGATTCGCGCCTTGTGGGAAGCCGGGGTGTCGCTGTCCTTCCACACCGACAACCACCTCATCTCCTGTACCGACATGAACAGCGAAGGTCAGGCCCTGCTCGACGAAGCGGGATTCGCCCTGCACGACCTGGCCCGCATGCAGGCCCTCGCCCTGGAGGCTTCCTTCCTGGCCGAAGACCTGAAAACCCCCGCCCGCGCCGCCCTGGCGGCGTGGCACGCCAACCCCACGCAGCCGGATCTCTCATCATGACCCCAGCGCCCATGAAACCCTTGACGAGGGTGTTCCCCCATCGGACAACCCTGGCGCGCCGAAGCCTGCTGGCCCTGCTGACCTCCCTGGCCCTGGCGGCCTGCACCACCGCAGGCGGCCCCCCCGCCGCTGCACCCGAGCCCTCCGTCCATGTACGCGTGATCGCCTTCAACGACCTGCACGGCCACCTGGAACCGGGCTCATTGAACCTCACGCTGGCTGACCCCACGCAGCCCGGCACCACCCTCCGGGTGGCCACTGGTGGTGCGGACGCCCTGGCGGGCCTGGTGCGCAGCCTGCGCGCCGGCGCTCCTCACAGCCTGGTGGTCTCCAGCGGCGACCTCATCGGCGCCACGCCGCTGGTTTCCGCGCTCTTCCGACATGAGTCCACCATCGAGGCCGCCAACGCGATCGGCGTGGACGTGGCCACCGCCGGCAACCACGAGTTCGACGCCGGCACGCCCGAGCTTCTGCGCATCCTGCGCGGCGGCTGCGGCGACCAACGCGCCGACGACCCGGTCAAGACCTGTGCCCTGGGCCGCTACCAAGGCGCCCGCTTTCCGATGGTCTCGGCCAATGTGCGAACCGCCCGTGGGACCCTGCTGCCGCCGTTTTGGGTGATGCAGGCCGGCCCCATCCGGGTGGGGGTGATCGGCGCCGTGACGCGACAGACCCCGCAACTGGTCGTGCCCTCCGGCGTGGAGGGCCTGCAGTTCATCGACGAAGCGCAGGCCATCAATGAGGCTGCCGCAGCCCTGCAGGCCCAAGGCGTTCAAACCCTGGTGGTGACCCTGCACGAAGGGGCGGAAATCGGCGCGCCCGGCAAACCCGCGGACTGGAACGACACCGGGTGCCCCGGGCTGCGCGGCGAGGCGGTGGACATCATCCGCCGAATCACACCGGCGGTGGATCTCATCCTCACCGCCCATACCCATCAGGGCTACAACTGCCGGATCGACGGTCGCCCGGTGATGCAGGCGGTCTCCTACGGCCGAGGACTGTCCGTGGCCGACCTGCACATCGACCCCCGAACCGGCGATGTGCAACGCGGCCGAACCCTGGCACGCAACCTGCCGGTCATCCACGCGCGCACCGACCCCGGCCATCGTCAGAAATTGATCGCCGGCGAGCCCGAGCCCTTCCGGTCCGCCCTGGCCGCCACCCAGCCCGACCGCGAAGTGGCCCAGCTCGTCCAGCGCTACGCCGCGGCAGCCGAACCCCAGGCCCGCCGCGTGGTGGGCCGTATCGCTGGTCCGCTGGACCGCCGGGGAGTCGGCGACTCGCCCGCCGGGCGCTTGGTGGCACAGGCCCAATGGGAAGCCACCCGCAGCCCAGCCACGGGCGGAGCCCAATTTGCGCTGATGAACCCGGGGGGCATCCGCACCGACCTGGCCTGCCGCGGCACCCCACCCTGCGAGGTCACCTACGGCGACCTGTTCAGCATGCAGCCCTTCGGCAACAGCCTGGTGGTCATGAGTCTGACCGGGGCGGAAGTGGTCGAACTCCTGGAGCAGCAGCAGCGGGGCGGCCCCAACGCCCCCCTGATGTCCCCCTCTTCGGGCCTGACCTACCGCTGGAAGCCCACCGCGCCGGTGGGCCAACGGGCGCGCGACATCCGGGTCCAGGGGCGGCCGCTGGACCCGGCAGCCACCTACCGGGTCACGGTCAACAGTTTCATGGCCGAGGGAGGGGACGGCTACACCGTGCTGCAACGCGGACGCTCGCGCACAGGGGGCGGGCAGGACCTGGACGCGATGATGGCCTTCCTGCGCAGCGGGCCTGCAGCCGACGCTCCCGCTCGGATCACGGTCGAGAACTGAAAGGCAGGGCCAGCGACCCCAGCCGATGTTGTACGCTTGTCACAGTCCCGTCATCGGGGTGGGCGATGATGTTGCGCACATCCCCGGTCCTCCGGGATATTCGGTTGTCCTGATCCCGACCCGGATTCGCCATCCGGGGTTGGGATTCGTTGTTTCCAACCATCCGTTCGGTACCGTTTGGGCCGTGCGTGGGCCCCACGGCCTCGCCGCGCCTTGTCCTCACTGGAGATCCCCACCATGAACTCGACCCGCCTGCTTGGCTTCACCCGCAGTGCCATCGGCTTGGCTGTGGCTGCCGTCATGGCGCCCGCCCTTGCACAGAACACCACCGGCAGCGTGGCCGGCCGCGTTGTGGGTGCCGACGGCAAGCCGGTCGCCGGCGCCACCGTCACGGTCCTGCACATCGAATCGCGCACCGCCAGCAACCTCACGACCGACGCGGACGGCCGCTACAGCGCCCGCGGCCTTCGTGTGGGCGGCCCCTACACCGTGACGGTCACCAAGGGGGGCCAAACCGAGAAGCGGGACAACGTCTTCCTCACACTGGCCGAAACCGCTACGCTGGACATCGCGATGCTGGGCAGCGCCGCCTCGGTGACCGTCACCGGCCGCGGCGCCTCGGACAAGTTCGAGAGCTCCAACATGGGCGCGGGCACCAACATCAGCAGCCGCGACCTGGCCGCTCAAGCGTCCATCCAGCGCAGCCTGCAGGACTACGCGCGCTTCGATCCCCGACTGGCGCAAACCGACAAAGAGCGCGGCGAGATCTCGGCGGCCGGGCAAAACACCCGCTTCAACTCCATCACGATCGACGGCGTCACCACCAACGACACCTTTGGTTTGGAGTCCAACAACCTGCCCACGATCAAGCAGCCGATCTCCATCGAGGCGATCCAAAGCGTGCAGGTCAACATCTCCAACTACGACGTCACCCAGAAGGGCTACACCGGCGCCAACATCAACGCCGTCACCAAGAGCGGCTCCAACGAAGTCAGCGGCAGTGTTTACTACGTCACCCGCGACGATCGCCTCGTGGGCCAGCGCTTCAATTCCACCACCGGCGCCTATTTCGATGCGCCCAAGTTCAAGGAAAACACCAAGGGCTTCACCCTGGGCGGCCCGATCATCCAGGACAAGCTCTTCTTCTTCGTCAACCACGAGACGCTGACGAGCTCGCGCACCCGGCCGGACTTCGCCCCCATCGGCGGCGCGGGCACCATCGTCGGCCTGCGCCAATCCACCATCGACCAGGCCACTGCCATCGCGCGGGACACCTACAAGGTTGATGTCGGGTCCTCGGCGGTGCCGGAGGGTGTGGCGGTCAACGTGAAGGACAGCCTGCTCAAGCTGGACTGGAACATCAACGAAAACCACCGCGCCAACGTGCGCTTCACCCGCACCGAGCAAACCGAGCCCTTCCTGGTGGGCTTCGGTACCACCAGCCTGTCGCTGAGCTCCTACTGGTACAACCAAGAGAAGTCGCTCAAGAGCGTGGTGGGGCAGCTGTTCTCCGACTGGAGTGACAACCTCAGCACCGAATTCAAGATTTCCAAGCGGGACTACGACAGCGCGCCCACACCGGTCAACGGCGTGCGCCTGCCCCAAATCACGCTCAGCTTTGCCGGCGCACTGCCCAGCGATGCGCCTGCCGGCACGAGCGCCAACACCCGCAGCCTGCTGATGGGCACCGAGCGCAGCCGCCACTTCAATGTGCTGCGAACCGAGACCCTGGACACCTACTTCGGCGCCAACTACCGACTGGGTGGCCACGAGTTGAAGTTCGGCGTGGACCGGGCGGACAACGACATCTACAACGCCTTCCTGCAGGACACCAACGGCCAGTACCGCTTCCAGTGCGAAAACAGCAGCGCCACGCTGACCTACAGCTTCGGCGCCATCAACTGCGCCACAGCCAGTGCCGACCAGGTGGCCGCCGCCGTCCTGGAGAACTTCCGCCTGGGCCGTCCCAGCCTGTACCAGGTGCAGTTGCCCCAGCCCGGCCGCGTGCTCAACGACGCCGTGGCCATCTGGAGCTACAACAACACCGGCCTGTTCCTCCAGGACACCTTCAAGCCCAGCAAGGACTTGAGCGTCGTGGCGGGTCTCCGCCTGGACCGCATGGACATGCCGCAGTCGCCCTTGTTCAACTCGGCCGCCGCAGCCGCGCCGGTGGCCGGCAACCCGCCCACCCACCCCCGCGCCAGCGGTGGCTTCGGCCTCGATAATTCCCGCACGCTGGATGGCGCCACGCTGTTCCAGCCGCGCGTGGGCTTCAACTGGAACCTCGGGACACCCGACACGCGGCGACAGCTGCGCGGTGGCTTTGGCCTGTTCCAGGGCGCAGCGGCCAATGTCTGGCTGTCCAATCCCTACTCGAACACCGGACGGGCCGCGGTCACCTACAGCTGCACGAGTTTTGCAGCCTGTACGACGGCCAACGCGCGCTTCAGCGCCAACCCCGATGCGCAGCCGGTACTCAGCGGCACCATCCCGGCGGCCAACGTCGACTTCCTCGACCCGGGTCTGCGTCAGCCCTCGGTGTGGAAGTTCAACCTGGCCTTCGACACCGAACTGCCCGACCTGCCCCTCATCGGCCGCACCACCGCCGGCTTCGAGCTGCTCGGTACCCGCGTGAAGGACGCCATCTACTACGAGCACCTGAACCTGGGTGTGGCCACCCGCACCGGTCAGGACGGTCGCCAGCTGTTCTACACCGCATCGGGCTACAACCCGAACTGCTGGACGGCCGGCGGCAGCACCATCACCGGCGCCGCCTGCCCCGACCTGCGCTCCAAGGCGCTGAGCAACCCGGCCTTCAACAACGTGTTGCTGGCCAAGGGCACCGACATGGGTGGCGGCAATGCGATGACGGTCTCACTGAGCAAGGTCATCCCCGGCGGCGCCAGCTGGTCGGTGGGCTACACCCGCACCTCGGCAACCGAAGTCAGCCCGCTCACCTCCTCGGTGGCCAACTCCAACTGGCTCAACCGCAACATCTTCAACCCCAACGAGCAGGTCCTGCAGAACTCCAACTACCTGATCCGCGACCGCTTCAACGCCGCCTTCAGCTGGTCCAAGGCCTTCATCGCCAAGGCGCCGACCACCGTGGGCGTCTTCTTCGAAGGCCGCCGCGGCAAGCCCTACAGCTGGACCTACCTCAACGACCTCAACGGTGACGGCGTCTTTGGCAACGACCTGATGTACATCCCCAAGGGCCCGGGTTCGGGCGAGGTGGTCTTCCGCGGCGGTGCCGCCGAAGAAGCCCGTTTCTGGGAGATCGTTGAGGCCAATCCGGCCCTGCGCAATGCCAAGGGCGGCGTGGTCGGCCGCAACAACGAGTTCGCCCCCTGGGTGAACAACTTTGACGTGCGGTTCAGCCAGCAACTGCCGGGCTTCACCGGCAAGCAGCGCGCCACCATCACCCTGGACATCCTGAACTTCGGCAACCTGCTCAACAAGAAGTGGGGCCGGATCGAAGAGATCGGCTTCCCCTCCAACCGCAGCTTCGTGAACTACGCGGGCCTGGATCCCTCGGGCAAGTACATCTACAGCCTGGGCAGCACCGAGTCCCTCATCACGCGGCAGGTCTCGGGTGAGTCGCAGTGGGCGGCTCAGCTCACGCTGCGCTACCAGTTCTGACGCGCGTCCCGCGCCGCTGCTGAAAGTCGACACGGGGCCCTTCCAAGAGGGCACCCGGTCGGCGCCTGGGCGGCTCCCTCTCGGATCACTCTCGGATCACACAGGACGCCCCTGTGGGCCACCCGCGACCGGCCTGCAGGGGCGACCCACTGCGTCAGTTGCCGCTCAGCCTGGCCATTACACTCACCGGCATGAAACTCATCGGTTCCCTGGCCAGCCCCTATGTGCGCAAGGTGCGCATCGTGATGGCCGAAAAGAAGCTCGACTTCCAGTTCGTACTGGAAGACGTCTGGAACAGCGACGCCATCCTGCAGAGCAACCCCTTGGGCAAGGTCCCCTGCCTGGTCATGGAAGGCGGAGAGGCCGTTTTCGATTCCCGCGTCATCGTCGAGTACCTCGATACCCTCAGCCCCGTGGGCAAGCTCATTCCCTCAACGGGACGCGAGCGGGCCGCGGTCCGCACCTGGGAGGCCTTGGCCGACGGGGTACTGGACGCGCTCATCGCCATCCGCCTGGAAAACACCTGGGGCGGGCGAACCGCCGAACAGCGCAGCGCGGCCTGGTGCCAGCGGCAGATGAACAAGGTCCACGCCAGCTTGAAGGCCATGGAATCCGCGTTGGGCGAACAGCCTTGGTGCTGTGGCAACCACTACAGCCTGGCCGACATCGCCATGGGCTGCGTCACCGGCTACCTGGACTTCCGATTCCCCGAGGTGAACTGGCGCGCCGACCACCGGCATCTGGCGCGCCACCATGACAAGCTCGCGGCGCGCCCAAGCTTCATCGACACCGCGCCCCCCAGGGGCTGAACCGCCGCGGCTCAGTGCCGCTTGGCGGTGTCCTCGCCGGCGCCGGCGGCGTCCATCATGAATACCGGGCGCTCGGTGGCGCGGCTCTGCCGCCCCGCCGCCACCGTGCGCTTGAGGTCCATGTTCAGATCGAAGGTGTCCGCGTTGGCCCGTGGCCAGAACATGCGGAACACGTCATAGGGCCAATCCGCCGTCCCCTGCTCGGCCGCCAGGATGGAGCCTTCGGTCACGAAGGGCAGCGAGGCCGACAACAAGGTCACGCCATGGCCGGTGCGGCGCACGATGTGGGATGCGCTGATCTGACCAGGGTGCGTGAGGCCGGCGGCCTGCACCAGCTCCTGCAGAGCCTCCAGCGTGTGCTGGTGAAAGCGCCACACCCGTTCGGTCTTGTCGGCCACCACCAGCGCCTTCTGCCGGTCCGCATCCTGGGTGGCCACGCCCGTCGGACAGGCACCCGTGTGGCAGCTCTGCGATTGGATGCAGCCCAGCGCGAACATGAATCCACGCGCCGCATTGCACCAGTCGGCCCCCAGGGCCATCATGCGCGCAATATCGAAGGCGCTCACCACTTTGCCGGCGGAACCGATCTTGATGCGGTCCCTCAGGTTGATGCCCACCAGCGTGTTGTGCACCAACAGCAGTCCCTCCTGAACCGGAGCACCCATGTGGTCGGCGAACTCCAGCGGCGCCGCGCCGGTGCCACCTTCGGCACCGTCCACCACGATGAAGTCCGGCGTGATGCCCGTCTCCAGCATCGCCTTGCAAAGGCCGAACCACTCCCACGGGTGGCCGATGCAGAGCTTGAAGCCCACGGGTTTGCCCTCTGAAAGCGTGCGCAGCCGCTCGATGAAGTGCATCATTTCGCGCGGCGTGGAAAACGCGCTGTGCGACGCCGGACTCACGCAGTCCTCACCCACCGGAACGCCACGCGCCTGCGCGATCTCCGGCGTCACCTTCGGGCCCGGCAAGACACCACCATGCCCGGGTTTGGCGCCTTGGGAAAGCTTGATCTCGATCATCTTGACCTGCGGGTCCCGCGCGTTCTCCACGAAGCGCTCCTCGCTGAAGGTGCCGTCGGGATGTCGGCAACCGAAGTAGCCCGAACCGATCTCCCAGATGAGGTCGCCGCCATTGGCGCGGTGGTGCACGCTGATCGAACCCTCGCCCGTGTCGTGGGCAAAGTTCCCCCGGCGCGCCCCGCCATTGAGGGCGCGGATGGCATTGGCCGACAAAGCGCCAAAACTCATCGCCGATATGTTGAAGACGCTGGCGCTGTAGGGTTGGGAACACGATGTACCTCCGCCGCCGATCAGGATGCGGAAGTCGTGGCCGGGCACCACCGAGGGCCTCAGAGAGTGGTTGATCCACTCGTAGCCTTCGGCATGCACATCGAGCTGCGTGCCGAAGGGGCGTTTGTCGCCGTCACCTTTGGCCCGCTGGTACACCAAGGAGCGCTGCTGTCGGGAAAACGGTGCCGCCTCGTTGTCGCCTTCGAGGAAGTACTGGCGGATTTCGGGGCGGATGTACTCGAACAGAAACCGCAGGTGGCCGATGAGGGGGTAGTTGCGCAGAATGGCCCGCTTGGTTTGCCGCACATCGCGCCAGCCTTGGAAGGCGCCCGCCAGGCCCACTACCGCCAAGCACCACCACGCCAAGCCCCTTCCATCCATGGCCATGGACAGGCCCAGCGCACCCGCCACTCCAAACAGCAGCCAAGTGGAATAGCGGATCGGCATCCACCCGTCGATGACATCCAGAACACGGGGCATGGTCTCCTCCATCGGGCGCTTGAAACAGCCCAAGGCAGCAGTTTGCACAAACCGCGCAGGGCCGCAAGCGAAGGATCCCGTCCCCGCGCCCCCGGACAGCGGCCGCTATACTGATCCCTCAAGCGCCGATTTGTCCAGATTGCGGGCGCTCTCAAAAAATGCCGCTAAAACGGGACACCCCGGTGTCCGCATGGGCGGCATCGGGTTTTTTCTTTTCTGCAACACCATCGCTCCGTGTCCGTCGGCATCGTCACTCCCCACACGATGCAGTTCAGCCAGGCGCTGAACCTGCGCAGTGGCACCAGCCTGCCCGCCTACGAGCTGGCCTACGAGACGTATGGCTCGCTCAATCCTGAGCGCAGCAATGCGGTGTTGGTGTGCCACGCCCTCAATGCCAGCCACCACGTGGCGGGCACCTATGCCGACCAGCCCAAGAACGTGGGCTGGTGGGACAACCTGGTCGGGCCGGGCAAGCCGCTGGACACGAACCGCTTCTTCGTCATCGGTGTGAACAACCCGGGCTCCTGTTTCGGCTCGACCGGGCCCACGCACACCAACCCTGCCACCGGAACGCCGTGGGGGGCCGACTTCCCCGTGGTCACGGTGGAAGACTGGGTCGATGCACAGGCCCGTTTGTTGGACCGCCTGGGCATCGAGCGACTGGCCGCCGTGCTGGGCGGCAGTCTGGGGGGCATGCAGGCCCTGGCCTGGGCCCTGCGGTATCCACAGCGCCTTCGTCACTGCGTGGCCGTGGCCACTGCGCCGAACCTGTCGGCGCAGAACATCGCCTTCAACGAAGTCGCGCGCCGCGCCATCGTCACCGACCCCGAGTTCCACGGTGGTCACTATCTGCTGCACGGGACCGTGCCCCGCCGCGGCCTGCGCGTGGCGCGGATGATCGGCCACATCACCTACCTGTCGGATGATTCGATGGAGGCCAAGTTCGGGCGCGAACTGCGCCATGGTCATCTGGCCTACACCACCCAGGACATCGAATTCCAGATCGAAAGTTACCTCCGCCACCAGGGGGACAAGTTCAGCGAGTATTTCGACGCCAACACCTATCTGCTCATCACCCGCGCACTCGACTACTTTGACCCTGCCCGCGAACACGGGGGTTCACTGACCCGCGCCTTCGCAGCCGCGCGCGACGTGCAGTTCATGGTGGTGAGCTTCACCACGGACTGGCGGTTCTCCCCGACGCGCTCACGCGAAATCGTCAAGGCCCTGGTGGACAACCGCGCAGCAGTGAGCTATGCCGAGATCGATGCACCCCACGGACACGACGCTTTCCTGCTCGAAGATCCGCGCTACCACGCCGTGATGCGGCTGCGCTTCAAGCACATCGCCGGCGAGGTGGGCGCATGAGCCAGATGCCACTGCCCACCCACTTGACGGCCATCGCGGACTTGGTGCCGCCGGGGTCGCGCGTGCTGGACCTGGGCTGCGGGCGCGGTGAGCTCTTGGCTCATCTGATCGCGGTGCATGGCTGCAGCGGCTATGGTGTGGAGATCGACGACACCAACCTGCAGGCTTGCGTGGAAAGCGGTGTGGATGTCATCCAGCTCAACCTCGAAGATGGGCTGGCCATGTTTGCCGACCACAGCTTTGATGTGGTGCTGCAGCTGCAAACGCTGCAACACCTGAAGAACACCGAAACCATGCTGCGCGAGACCGCGCGGGTGGGCCGCATGGGCATCGTGAGCTTTCCCAATTTCGCGCATTGGCCCAACCGGCTGTCGGTGCTGCGCGGTCACATGCCCGTCACGCGGGCCCTGCCCTACCAGTGGTACGACACCCCCAACATCCGGGTCTCGACCTTCGCAGACTTCGATGTGCTGGCCCAGCGCAACGGCCTGCGTGTGACGCAGCGTTTTGGCTTGCAGGAAGGCCGCCGGGTTGACCGGCTGCCCAACCTCATGGCCAGCGTGGCCGTGTTCCAGTTCGAGCGAGGCCCCTGAGCCAGGCTCCGGAACACGGCTGGATGGCTCAGGCCGCGGCTGCCTTGACCTTCAGGCGCCAAGCGTGCAGCAGGGGCTCGGTGTAGCCATTGGGCTGCTCCAGGCCCTTGAAGACCAGATCGGTGGCCGCCTTGTAGGCCATCGAGTGGCTCAAGTCGTCGGACATCCGCTGGTACTGCAGATCGCCCGAGTTTTGCCAATCCACCACTGCCGCCATGCGCTTGAAGGTGTCCTGCACCTGCTTCTTGGTGACGATGCCGTGCAGCAGCCAATTGGCGATGTGCTGGCTGGAGATGCGCAGCGTGGCGCGGTCTTCCATGAGGCCCACGTTGTGGATGTCGGGCACCTTGGAGCAACCCACCCCCTGGGCGACCCAGCGAACCACATAGCCGAGGATGCCTTGCACGTTGTTGTCCAGCTCCGCCTGCTTCTCGGCCTCGGTCCAGAAGGGAACCAAGGCGCACGGGATCTGCAGGATCGAGTCCAGGAGGTTCTCCTCCATCGCACGCGACTTGTCGGTGCGCACGAACACATCCATGCTCTTGAGCAGGCTGGCCACGTCCACCTGGTGGTAGTGGAGCGCGTGCAGGGTGGCGGCCGTCGGTGAAGGCACCCAGGCCGTGTTGGCACCGGCCTGGGGATGGGCGATCTTCTGCTTCATCATCTCGGCCATCAGGTCGGGCATGGCCCACATGCCCTTGCCGATCTGTGCGCGGCCGCGCAGCCCGCAGGCCAGGCCGATCTGCACGTTGTTGAGCTCATACGCGCGCAGCCACTGCGCGTTCTTGATCAGCGGCTTGCGCACCATCGCGCCTGCGTGCATGGCGGTGTGGATCTCATCGCCCGTGCGGTCCAGGAATCCGGTGTTGATGAAAGCCACGCGGTGCTTGGCCGCGTTGATACAGGCTGCCAGGTTCACGCTGGTGCGGCGCTCCTCGTCCATGATGCCCAGCTTCACGGTGTAGGGCTTGAGGCCCAGCAAGGCTTCCACGCGGGAGAACAGTTCGTCGGCGAAGGCCACCTCGGTCGGGCCGTGCATCTTGGGCTTGACGATGTAGACCGAGCCCTTGCGGGAATTTCGG
>JBMSQF010000023.1:0-34230 GCA_049423145.1 Burkholderiaceae bacterium | reverse complement strand
CGTCCGATCAGGCTCAGGCCTACGCACCCGGCTTGGCGATTCTCAGCGCTCAACACGAGCAGCAGTACTCCCGCCTGTTCCGTTCCTGAACCCTTTACCGCAGCCCCTCAACACCGACATCCGAGGCGATCACCATGCCCCACCTGCACCACATCCCCGGCCGCACCAAGAAGAACCCGCCCCTGCGTGTGGGCATCGGTGGGCCCGTGGGCTCGGGCAAGACCACGTTGCTGGAAATGCTGTGCAAAGCCATGCGCGATCGCTGGAACCTGGTGGTGATCACCAACGACATCTACACCAAAGAAGACCAGCGCCTGCTGACGGTGGCGGGCGCACTGGAGCCCGCGCGCATCATGGGCGTGGAAACCGGCGGTTGCCCGCACACCGCCATCCGTGAGGACGCGTCCATCAACCTGGAGGCGGTGGACCGCATGCTGGCCGCCTACCCCGATGCCGACATCGTGTTCATCGAGTCGGGCGGCGACAACTTGGCCGCCACCTTCAGCCCCGAGCTCTCGGACCTCACGATCTACGTGATCGATGTGGCCGGGGGCGAGAAGATTCCACGCAAGGGCGGCCCCGGCATCACCAAGAGTGACTTGCTGGTGATCAACAAGGTCGACCTCGCCCCCCTGGTGGGTGCCAATCTGGACATCATGAAGGCCGACACCGAGCGCATGCGGCCGCAGGCCGAGGGCAAGCGGCCCTATGTGATGACGAACCTGCGCACGCAACAAGGGTTGGACCAGGTGATTGGCTTTGTTGAACGCAAGGGCCTTTTGGCTGTGCCCGCCACCGATTCCTCGTCGATGGGGGCCTAGAAGCCGGGAGTGTCGATGCTGGCCGGGACCACCCTACACCAGCGGGGAATACACATCAGCGGAGCCCGGTCGGGGCCGTCTCACTTGCCGATGCAAAAGCTGGAGAAGATCACGCCCAGCAAGTCGTCTGCGCTGACCTGTCCGGTGATTTCACCGAGGGCGTTGTGCGCCAGTCGCAGTTCCTCGGCCAGAAGGTCCAGCGCGGGCGCGGGCGTCTGAAGTTGATCTTGTGCCCACTGCAGATGCTCGGCACTGCGTGACAAGGCCTGGAGGTGGCGCGTGCGCGCGATGGCCACGCCCTCGGGCAAGGCGTCCCAGCCCGCGCGCTCCAGCAGGGTCCGGCGCAGCTCGGCCAGGCCCCAGCCGGTGCGCGCGGAGACGACCGCGGCTTCCTGGCCCGACCCCTGCCCGCCGATCGCAGCCCTCGGTGCGGCATCGGCCTTGTTCCAGACCGAGCACACCCGCTCCGGGGCGACGCCATGGGCGCTGAGTTCATCGGCGATGCCTTGATCGGCCGCGCGGTAATCGGGCTGCGATTGCCGCGAAAGGTCTCGCACGAACAGCACCACGTCCGCTTGGCGTATGGCCTCCCAACTGCGCCCAATGCCGATGCGCTCCACCTCGTCGGCCGCATCGCTGGCTGAGCGCAAGCCGGCGGTGTCCACCACATGCAGCGGCACGCCATCGATCTGCAGCGCCTGCTCGATGCGGTCGCGCGTGGTGCCGGCAATGGGTGTGACGATGGCCACTTCCTGACCGGCCAGCGCATTGAGCAGCGAGCTCTTGCCCACATTGGGCTGGCCGGCGATCACCACCCGCAACCCTTCTCGAAGCAGCACGCCCTGACGGGTCTGGGCCCGCACCGCCGACAACGAGGCCGCGATGGCATGGAGTTGCCCCTGTGCATCGGCCTTCTGGAGAAAGTCGATTTCTTCTTCGGGAAAGTCGAGCGTGGCTTCCACCAGCATCCGCAGGTGCAGCAGGCGCTGGGCCAGCGCATCGATGCGGGCCGAGAACTCCCCTTGCAGCGATCGCGCCGCGGAGCGGGCCGCCGCCTCGGTGCCGGCCTCGATCAGGTCGGCCACGGCCTCGGCCTGGGCCAGATCGAGTTTGTCGTTGAGAAATGCACGGCGGGTGAATTCGCCCGGATCGGCCAGGCGCAATTTGGGAAGGCCCACCGCCGGCCCCAAGGCCAGGCACCGCTGCACCAGCATCTGCAGCACCACCGGGCCGCCATGGGCCTGCAACTCCAGAACATCTTCCCCCGTGTAGGAGTGGGGCGCCTCAAAGTACAGCGCCAACCCTTGGTCCAGGGCGGCGCCCGCCGCATCGCGAAAGGCCGTGTAGTGCGCATGGCGCGGCATCAAGGGCCGACCGCACAGGGCTTGGGCCAAGGGCCCCAAACCCCGGCCGGAAACCCGCACGATGCCCACCGCCCCGCGCCCGGGCGCGGTGGCCACCGCCACGATCGGGTCGTCGTCGCGCGGCAGCATCAGGCGGCCCTTACTTGCCCAAAACCCCCAACTGCTTGTTGATCATCCACTGCTGAGCGATCGACAGGATGTTGTTGGTCAGCCAGTACAGGACGAGCCCCGCCGGGAAGAAGAAGAACATGAAGGAAAAGGCGATGGGCATGATCCACATCAGCTTGGCCTGCACCGGGTCCGGCGGGGTGGGGTTGAGCCAGGTCTGCAGGAGGGTGGAGGCGGTCATCAAGAGCGGCAGGATGAAGAACGGGTCCTTGGCCGAGAGGTCACTGATCCATCCGATCCAGGGTGCATTGCGCATCTCCACGCTGGACAGCAACACCCAGTAAAGGGCAATGAAGAAGGGCATCTGCACCATGATCGGCAGGCAGCCGCCCAGCGGGTTGACCTTCTCCTCCTTGTAGATGCGCATCATTTCCTGCTGCAATTGCTGAGGCTTGTCCTTGTACCGTTCGCGCAGGTCCATGATGCGGGGGTTGATGGCCTTCATCTTGCCCATGCTGCGGTAAGCGCTGGCATTGAGCCAGTAGAAGGCCGCCTTGAGCAGGAAGACCAGGGCAACGATGGCCCACCCCCAATTGCCGATCACGCTGTAGAGCTGGTCCAGGAGCCAGAACAGCGGTTTGGCCAGCACGGTGAACCAGCCATAGTCCTTGACCAACTCAAGGCCCGGGGCGAGTTCGGCGAGCTTCTTCTCTTCCTGCGGGCCAGCGAACAGTCGCGCTTCATGGACCACGGCCGCACCAGGGGCCACGCTGCCCAGGGGCACCACGGTGGCGATCGAATACAGGTTCTCGCCCACCTTGGCGGTTCGGAATTCACGGGCTTGTTGGTCTCGGAGGATCCAGGCCGACGCGAAGTAGTGCTGCACCATGGCCACCCATCCGTTGTCGGCGGCTCGCTCATGATCGGCCTTGCCCTTTTCGATGTCCTTGAATTCGATCTTCTGGAACTTCTTGGCGTCGGTGTACAGGGCGGGGCCCGTGAAGGTGAAGTAGAAGGCCGATTCGCCAGGCGGCGGGTTGCCGTCACGCACCAGCTGCAGATAAAGCTGCGGCTCGATGGCCGCGGCGCTGCCATTGCTCACCTCGTGCTGGACCGCGATGGTGTAGTCACCGCGCTTGAAGGTGTAGGTCTTGATCAGCTTGACGCCATCTGCGCTGTCCGGCGTTTCAAACCGCACCTGGAGTGAAGACCCGCCGTCTTTAAAGGCCGTCTCCTGGCTGGTCAGGCGCAGGGCGCTGAGATGGTTGGGCAGGACCGTGCCCGCCTGGTTGGTGATCAGCCCGGTCTGCGCGAGGTACACGCGCTGGGCCGACTGGTCAAAGAGCATGACGTTGCGGCGCGCATCGTCCGGGTCCCGGTGCTGCAACAGCTCCAATTTCTGCAGCTCACCTCCGCGGGTGCTGAAGGTGGCCTTCACGAGATCGGTGGTGATGGTGAAGGTTGGCGCCGCGGCGGCCGCAGCAACCGCGCCAGGAGTGGCGGGCACGCCGGCTGGGGTAGCGGCCGTCGCTGCAGGGGTGGGGACACCCGCACCGCTGCCCGCGGCGCCGGGAACCGGGGCGGGCGATGCCGCCGGGGGGGCGGGTGCGGCCGTCTTGGGGGGCGCCGGAGAAAACATGGACGGCTGGCCGTTGTGCTTCTGCCAGGCGTCCCACAGCAGCACCAGAGACATCGTGAAGATCACCCACAGCAGGGTGCGGCGCATGTCGGTCATGTTGGGGATCCTTTTGCGGCGGTGTCCGCCGGCTTGGCCGGATGGGCCGGTTCAGAAAGGGAAGTGGTGGCGGGTTCCAGGCCCGGTACGGGGTCGTGGCCGCCGGCACACCAGGGGTGGCAACGCAACACGCGCCATCCAGCCAGACCCAGACCCCGCCACGCACCGTGCCGCTCCAATGCCTGCAAGGCATAAAGCGAGCAGCTGGGCGTAAATCGACATTGTGTGCCAAGCCAGGGGCTCAACAGCAGCCGATAGGCCTTGATGGGCCCACTGAGCAAACGGGCTCCCGGTGTCACCGACGGGCCTCCTGAAGCCGCTGGACCGCACGGCCCACCAAGGTGATGAGCTCCGCCCGGGCGGTTCGGCGCAGCGGCTCGGAGGCCGCGCTGGGGAAAGCCACCCGATCAAAGCCCTGGCGCAAGCGCAGCACCCAAACGCCGGTGGGCAGGCCGTGCAGGCCCGATTGCTGGTCCAACAACACCTGTCGCATCTGCCGGCGCAAGAGGTTGCGGGTCACGGCCCGCCGCGCATGGCGCTTGGGCAGCACATAACCGGCCCATGCGGCTTGCAGCGGGGTGTCCACCGACTTATCCACCGGGTTTTCAAAAGAGTTATCCACAGGCTGGTGGGCTGGTGGTTCCGAGACTGAGGATAAGCCCCCTTTGCGGGGGGCGTTGATGGCGTCCGGCCCCAAGGGCGGAAGGTGGTGGACCGCAAAGTGCGCTGTCTTGGCAAGCCACGGCCGAGCCATCGCCCGCTGAAACGCTTCAGCGTTCGTGATAGACCGAATGGGGGGCTTGCTCAGCAAATGAAAAAGGGCGCTGGCCGGCAGAACCGGGCGCCCCCTGCAGCGGAAAAGCCGAACCGCCTAGACGGCCAGACGCTTGCGGCCTTTGGCGCGGCGCGCACGGATGACGGCGCGGCCGCCGCGAGTCTTCATGCGAACCAGGAAACCGTGCGTGCGGGCGCGGCGCGTCTTGGATGGTTGATAGGTGCGCTTCATGGTAGAGGCCTGAAATCGGGGAAACCCGCTATTAGAACACCGGGCACATCAGCGGTCAAACCAGGGCCGCCTATTCCACCGTCCGGTGCTCCATCTGTGCGCGTTTGTCAAGCCCTTCCGGTGGCCTGTTGTTCTGTGGATAACCCTGCTTCCCAACGGTTTCAAATCACTAGAATGCAGCGCTTGATCGAACAGTTATCCACATGATCCCCGATTTTTGGACCCGCTGCTGTGAGCGTCTGGCAGCTGAGATACCTGAACAGCAGTTCAACACCTGGATGCGCCCGCTGTCCGAGCCCGTGCTCTCGGAACGCTCACCCAACCGCCTCGTGGCCCGGCTCGCCGTACCCAACCGTTTCAAGCTGGATTGGATCCGCGCCCAATACGGCGTCCGCCTGCAGGCCATCATGAGCGAGGTGGCCGATCGGGAGGTGGGATTGGAGTTGTCCCTGGCCTCAGGCGCAGCCACGTCAACGCCCAGTTCAAGACGGGGCTTGGGCCCTGCCGGCTCGACGTTGCCTTCCGAAGCAGTGCCCTCGCTGGGTGAGGCCGGCGGTGGTGCCCGTCCCGAGCCCGAGGCCCAGGCGCGCGCGAGTGGTGGTGCCTCGGCGGCCTTTGCTTCGGGCGCCACCGCGCCGGCCGGGATCTTGGCCAACCGCCTGAACCCCGCCCTGACCTTTGACACCCTGGTGGCCGGACGGGCCAACCAGATGGCTCGCACCGCTGCGCTGCATGTGGCCGGGGCTCCGGGGGCGATGTACAACCCCCTGTTCATCTATGGGGGCGTTGGCTTGGGCAAGACCCACCTCATCCACGCCGTGGGCAATGCCCTGCTTCAGGACAAGCCCGATGCCCGGATCCTGTACCTGCATGCCGAACAGTTCATCTCGGATGTGGTGAAGAACTACCAGCGCAAGACCTTCGACGAACTTAAGGCCAAGTACCACCGGCTGGATTTGCTTCTGATCGACGACGTGCAGTTCTTTGCCGGCAAGGAGCGGACGCAGGAAGAGTTCTTCAATGCCTTTGAGGCCCTGCTGGCGAAAAAGGCCCACATCATCATGACCAGCGACACCTACCCCAAGGGCCTGGTGGACATCGACCAAAGGCTGACCAGCCGGTTCGATGCGGGTTTGACGGTGGCCATCGAACCGCCGGAGTTGGAAATGCGCGTGGCCATCCTGATTCGAAAGGCGGTCAGCGAAGGCGCTGCAATGCCCGAGGAGGTGGCCTTCTTCGTCGCCAAGAACGTTCGCGCCAATGTGCGGGAACTCGAGGGTGCGCTGCGCAAGGTGCTGGCCTACGCACGGTTCACCCACAAGGAAATCACCATCAACCTGGCCCGGGAAGCCCTCAAAGACCTGTTGAGCCTCCAGAACCGGCAGATTTCCATCGAGAACATCCAGAAGACCGTGGCCGACTTCTACAAGATCAAGGTCGCCGACATGTATTCCAAGAAGCGGCCCAACTCGATCGCCCGCCCGCGCCAGATCGCCATGTACCTGGCCAAGGAAATGACGCAGAAGAGCCTGCCGGAGATCGGCGACAACTTTGGCGGTCGGGACCACACCACGGTGCTGCATGCCGTTCGCAAGATCGGCGGGGAACGCCAGAAGGACAGCGAACTCAACCAGCAGCTGCACGTTCTGGAACAAACACTCAAAGGATGAGTTCGGTGCGACCGGTCCCCTGTACAAGTCTGGGGACAAGCCTGGTATCGATGATGAACAAGTCCAGAGTTGCCCACACAGACCCCCGAAAGCCCAGAGTTGTTGTCATCTCGTCCCGTTTCCATACCGAACTCGGGCACAGGGTTGTGGAGGACCCAAGTGCTTGAACAATCAGGTGAAAATACGGTTTTCCACAGCAAGTGGAAGCCTCTATTCAGTTCTACCAATCTGAAAGATTGAAAACATGATTGTTGTGAAGGCGCCCCAGGAACAACTCCTCAATGCCCTTGCGGCTGTGGCAGGCATCGTGGAACGGCGCCACACCTTGCCCATCCTGGCCAATGTGCTGATGCGCAAAACCGGACAGGAGATCGAGTTCACCACCTCGGACTTGGAAATCCAGGTCCGCACACGGGCCACCTTGGGTGGTGACGAAGGCAGCTATGCGACCACCGTGGGAACGCGCAAGCTCATCGACATCCTGCGCACCTTGCCCGCCGATCAGGTCGTGTCCTTGAGCACGGCACAGAACCGCCTGACCTTGCAGGGTGGCAAAAGCCGCTTCACCCTGCAGACCCTGCCCGCTGATGACTTTCCCTTGGTCAATGAGTCGGTGGACTTTGGCCCAGTCTTTTCAGTGCCGCAGGCCACGCTCAAGGCGCTGATCGGTCAGGTGCATTTCGCCATGGCCGTACACGACATTCGTTATTACCTCAACGGCATCCTCTTCGTTGCCGAGGGCAAGACGCTGACCGTGGTGGCCACGGATGGTCACCGCCTGGCCTTGGCCCAGGCCCAATTGGCCAACGAGATGCCCAAACAGGAGGTGATCCTGCCGCGCAAGACGGTGCTGGAACTCATGCGGCTGCTGCGCGACACCAAGGGCGATGGTGCCGATGAGGCGCCGATCGAGATGAGCTTTGCGCCCAACCAGGCCAAGTTCAGTTTTTCGGGTCTTGAATTTGTGACCAAGTTGGTCGAAGGCAAGTTCCCCGACTACAACCGTGTGATCCCCAAGAACCACAAGAACAAGGTCACCCTGGGACGAACCACACTGCTGGCCTCATTGCAGCGCGCGGCCATCCTCACCAGCGACAAGTTCAAGGGTGTGCGACTGAATGTGGAGCCTGGTTTGATGAAGATCGCTTCGAGCAACGCCGAGCAGGAAGAGGCCAGCGAAGAAATCGAGATTGATTACGCAGGCGATGCCATTGAGATTGGCTTCAACGTGAACTACCTGATGGATGCCCTGGCCAACATGACGCAAGACATGGTGACGGTGGAGCTGCAGGACTCCAATTCCAGCGCTCTGCTGACCATCCCGCAGCAGGGCGGCTTCAAGTATGTGGTGATGCCCATGCGCATCTGAGAACAGAACAACATGTCCGATCAACAAAACCCGCCCGAGCAGAACCCCAACTCATCCCCCGCCGACACCGCTTACGGTGAAGGCAGCATCCAAATCCTCGAAGGCCTGGAGGCCGTGCGCAAGCGGCCCGGCATGTACATCGGCGACACCTCCGATGGAACGGGCCTGCACCACCTTGTCTTCGAGGTGGTGGACAACTCGATCGATGAGGCGCTCGCTGGCCACTGCGACGACATCACCGTCACCATCCACAGCGACAACTCGATTTCCGTCATCGACAACGGCCGGGGGATTCCCACCGGCGTGAAGATGGACGACAAACATGAGCCCAAGCGCTCGGCTGCCGAGATTGCACTGACCGAGCTTCATGCAGGGGGCAAGTTCAACCAAAACAGCTACAAGGTTTCGGGTGGCCTGCACGGCGTCGGCGTCTCGTGTGTGAATGCACTGTCCAAGTGGCTGCGCCTGACGGTACGGCGCGAAGGCAAGACGCACTTCATCGAGTTCAAGCGCGGTGTACCGCAGGATCGTGTGCTGGAGATGCGCGAGGGCTTCGAGGTGTCACCCATGAAGGTGACCGGGGACACCGACAAGCGCGGCACCGAAGTGCACTTTCTGCCCGACACCGATATCTTCCAGCACAACAGCGAGTTCCACTACGACATTCTGGCCAAACGGCTGCGCGAACTCTCCTTCCTGAACAACGGCGTCAAGATCCGCCTGGTGGACGAGCGCCACAACAAGGAAGACCTGTTCGCCTACGCTGGCGGCGTGAAAGGCTTCGTCGAATTCATCAATCAGGGCAAGACGGCCCTGCACAGCAACATCTTCCACGCGATGGGTGACAAGGTGTCCGAGCAAGGCACCAACATCGGCGTCGAAGTGGCGATGCAGTGGAACAACGGCTACAACGAATCCGTGCTCTGCTTCACCAACAACATCCCCCAGCGCGATGGGGGTACCCACTTGACCGGTCTGCGGGCGGCGATGACCCGCGTCATCAACAAGTACATCGAAGACAACGAATTGGCCAAGAAGGCCAAGGTGGAGATCAGCGGCGACGACATGCGCGAGGGACTGGCTTGCGTGGTGAGTGTCAAGGTGCCCGAGCCGAAATTTTCCAGCCAGACCAAGGACAAGCTGGTGAGCTCCGAAGTGCGGGCACCGGTGGAAGACATCGTGGGGCGCTTGCTGACCGACTGGTTGCTGGAGAACCCCAACGACGCCAAGTCGGTGTGCAGCAAGATCGTGGAGGCCGCCCGTGCCCGCGAAGCCGCGCGCAAGGCTCGCGAGGCCACGCGCAAGACCGTCATGGGTGGCATGGGCCTGCCGGGCAAACTCGCCGATTGCCAGGAAAAGGACCCCGCCCTCTGCGAGATCTACATCGTGGAGGGCGATTCGGCCGGTGGGTCTGCCAAGCAGGGGCGTGATCGGAAGTTCCAGGCCATCTTGCCTCTGAGGGGCAAGATACTGAATGTGGAAAAGGCGCGCTTCGACAAGCTGCTGAGCAGTGACGCCATTCTGACCCTGATCACCGCACTCGGCACCGGCATCGGGCCCGAGGAATTCGACATTGAGAAGCTGCGCTATCACCGCGTGATCGTGATGACCGATGCGGATGTCGACGGCGCGCACATCCGCACGCTGCTGCTGACCTTCTTCTACCGCCAGATGCCCGAGCTGGTGGCGCGCGGCCATATCTACATCGCGCAACCGCCGCTGTACAAGGTCAAGCACGGCAAACACGAGCAGTACCTCAAGGATGGACACGAACTCGATGCCTTCCTGCTGAAGGTGGCCTTGGACGGCGCCGTGGTGGAGCCCGGCGGCGGGCGGCTGGCGATTTCGGGATCGGCCCTGGAGGCCTTGGCGCGGCAGTATGTGGCGGCCACCAATGTGATCGATCGCCTGTCGGCATGGATGGACGTGGAAGCCTTGCGTGCCATCAGCGACGGCTTGACGCTGGACCTGGACACGGCTTCCGCCGCCGAAGCCTCTGCAGCGGCGCTGCGGGCGGCCGTGCATGAGGCGGAGGTGGAGAGTGCGTTCGACGCTCGCAGCGACAAGTATGTGCTGCGCATCGGCCGGCGCTTCCACGGCAACCTGAAGACCAGCGTGATCACCGCCGACTTTGTGCATGGCGGCGACTACGAGGTGCTCAGCCGCGCCGGGCTCACCTTCAAGGGGCTGCTGTCTGAAGACGCGGTGATCAAGCGCGGCGAAGGCGACAAGCAGAAGGAACACAAGGTGGCCGATTTCCGTGCGGCCATGGCCTGGCTGATGCAGCAGGCCGAAAACTCGGTGGGCCGGCAGCGCTACAAGGGCCTGGGCGAAATGAACCCCGAGCAGTTGTGGGAGACCACGATGGACCCTGCGGTCCGCCGTTTGTTGAAGGTGCAGATCGAGGACGCCATTGAGGCCGACCGGGTGTTCACCATGCTCATGGGCGACGAGGTGGAGCCACGGCGCGACTTCATCGAGACCAACGCTCTGCGGGCGGCCAATATCGACGTCTGATCCCGGGGCGTTTCATCACGCGGGTGCCATGATGAAGTCGTGCTCCAGTGTGCAAAAGGCGGCGCCCATTTCGCGACCATCGGGCGCCACCCCGCCCGCATGACGCACGAAATCGGCCACCAGCGAGGGCCGTACGCCGAACACCGCATCCCGGCTCAGGCGCTGGCTTTGTCGGTCGAACAGGTGCGTCACCAGGGGGCGCAGACCGGGCGCGGTGATGCGGAAGTGCAGGTGCGCCGGGCGCCAACTTTCTCCCGTGGTGGCGCGGATCATGCGGATGGCCGTGCCGTCCTGCGGGATGGGGTAGTCCACCGGCATCACACTCCAGAAGTGGTAACGGCCATCTTCCCCGGTGATGAGTTGTCCGCGGGCCCAGGCGCCGTTCTGTTCAAAGTGGTCCTGCACGTCGTAGATGCCGCGGTCGTCGCTGTGCCAGACATCGATCACCGCACCCCGCACCGGCCGGCCTTCACCGTCCTTCACAAGGCCCCGTGCGTGAAACGGGACCCCCTTGGCGCCATGGCTGATATCGGCGCCCATCGCGAACTTCGGCGCGCCCTCCACCAGGAAGGGGCCCAACAGCGTGGGCTCGGTTGCACCTTCAGGTCGGGCGTAGTCCTGGGTGACCGTGAGCATCGACAGGCCCAAGGCGTCTGAGAAGATGATGAACTCATTGCGGCCCGGAGCACACCACTTCCCGGTTTCCTCCAGCAACTGCATGGCGGCGAACCATTCGGCCGAGGTGAGCTTCACCTCCTTGGCGAAGGCGTGCAAGTGCTTGATCAGGCTGAGCATGAGCTCGCGCAGACGGGGGTCCGGGGTGGACCCGTAGCGCTGGAGCACCTCCTGGGTGATGAGGTCGGTGCTGTCGTAGGCGGCAGGCGCTGAAGTCGTTTTCATCTGGGCATCTCCGGGTGATTGAAATCGGTCGCGCGGGCCAGCAGGGCGTCGGCGGGCTTCAAGCGGAACTTGGCGATCTTCATGGAGCCGGTGTGCGGCAGCTCATCCACCAGCACCACATAGCGAGGGCGCTTGATGGGGGCCAGGCGCCTGCAGGCGTGGGCATAGACCCCTTGCGGTGTGAGCGGCGACCCCGGCTTGGGCACCACCGCGCACAGCACCTCTTCTTCGCCGAGATCGCTGGGCACACCGATGGTGGCGCACTCCTGCACATCCGGGTGTTCGGCGATGGCGGTATCGATTTCGGCGCCGGAGAGGTTTTCCCCGCGCCGGCGGATGATGTCCTTCAGGCGGGCATGGAAGAAACAGTAGCCGTCTTCGTCCTGGCGCGCCAGATCACCCGTGCGGAACCAGCCCTCTCGCAAGGCAGCAGCCGTCTGCTCGGGATCCTTCCAGTAGCCCTGCATCAGGAGCGGCGTGCGCACGACCAGCTCACCCACCTCACCGCGCGGGACATCCCGGCCCTGTTCGTCGACCACGCGCACCAGAGGGCGTTCAATCGCGGGGTCGGGGTGAGCGGAGACGAGTCCCATGCTGCCCAGCTTGTGCGGACCGAGGAAGGGGTTGGCCAATACGCCGGGGATCTCGGTCATGCCGTAGCACTCGATGAGCGTGGGTACGCCAAAGCGCCGGGTGAAGGCTTCGTGCAGGCTTTGGTTCAGCGGTGCGATGAACATCTTGCGCAGGGCGTGCCCCGGCACGAACTCTTCAGGTGGCCGGCGCGCCAAGATGGCCGCGGCGGACATGATCACATTCACCGCGGTGGCGCGCGTATTTGCGACCGTGGCCCAGAAGGTGGATGCGGAGAACCGCGGCGCCAGGATCAGCGTGCCGCCACAGGCCAGAGCGCCGCCCAGTGAATACATCAGCGCATTGATGTGGAACAGGGGCAGGACACACAACACCCGCTCATCCGGCTGCAGGTACAGGCGCTGCACAAAGGACTCGGCTGTGAGCACATAGGTGCGCTGGCTGTGCATCACCCCTTTGGGAAAGCCGGTGGTGCCCGAGGTGTAGAGGATGAAGAGCGTGCGGTCGGCGTGCCCGATGCGGACGTCGGGCCGCAAGGGGGCATCCCGCCAGGGCATCAAAGGGCCCGGCGCTTCCGCAGCGCCCTCTTCCAACACCGTGATGACCGGGGCGGGCTGCAGACGCTCGAGCGCTTCCTGCACGCGGGGCAGCGCTTCCGGCGAACACAGCACCATCTGCACCCCCGCGTGTTCGAAGATGTAGCGGGCGTCCCCGGCCGACACATCGGGGTTGCAGGGCACGAGGACGGCGCCCACGCGCGCACAGGCCAGCAGCAGCACCGGGGTGGCGGGGTGGTTGTGGGCCATCAGGCCCAGGCGGCTGCCTTCGGCGACCCCCAGCCCATGCAGCCAGCCCACAGCGCGGTCAACCTGGGTGGCCACCTCGCGCCACGTCAAGCGCGCCGCCCCGTACTCCAAGAGGGGCTGATCGGCCCGAAGGGCGGTGCGAGCGTCGAAGAAGCCGCTCAAGGATCCATCGTGCGGCGCAAACTGGCGCAAGACCTCCCACGGAGGCCAAAGGTGATCGGACTCGGGCGGGGCCATCACGGATCCGCGGGACCTAAGGGCCCTTCGGTTCGTGCGCACCGGTGGGGCCGTCGTAGACCATGGCGCGATCGGCGGCGGCGGCCAGCTTGAAGCCGATGGGCCGCTCTTGCTCTTCGAGCAGATGGGCCACCAGGGAGGCCGTCCGCGCCAACAGCGGAATGCCCTTGAGCGCGCCCACCGGGTAGCCGGCGTCCAGCAGGACCGCCGGGATGGCGGCCGAGACATTGGTGGGCAGCGGTTTTCCGTACACATCGGCGACCTGGTCGCTCAAGGCGCGCAAGGCGGCCACATGATCCCCCGCCAGGCCCCAATCGGTGGCCAGGGCGAGGAGCCGGGCGGACCGTGGGTCGCCCTGCTTGTGCACGGGGTGGCCGAAACCGGGCAGGGGTGCGCGGGCCTGCCGCAGGTGCAGAAGTTCTTCACGCGCGACGTCGGCCAGGGTGCCTTGGGTCTGCTGGCTGCGGTCCACGATCCGGGCCAGCAGCAGGCCGGCGGTCTCCGAGGCCCCCAGGATGACCGGCCCGCAGCCGAGCAGGCCTGCGGCAACCGCGCCCTGCAGGGCGTCGGGTGCGGCGGCGTGCGTCATCCGAGCGGCCTGCACGGAGGGCACCAGCCCGTGTTCGGCAATCGCCACCAGGGCGGCGTCGGCAGCCCGTACCAGTTGCGCGGAGGGTTGCTCCCCGGTGAGGAGGAAAAGGAAGTAGGCGGTGAAGGATTGCTGGCCCAAGATGTCGCGGCACAAGTCCTTGCCGCGGACCACGATTCGGTCGGGCTCGACCAGGGCCATGTGCGAGGTGCCCTGGGGGCTGAAGGCGCTGGACGGCGGGGGGTCTTGCCGCGGCGCCGGTGGTTTCGGTGGCTGGGAGCTCATGCGCTCGAGTGTGCATGGAAGTTCGCCGCCTGTGCCAAGATACCGGGGTCGTGATTTCCCCGAGGTGCCGATGAGCTGGACGCCAACCGTGGCGCAGCTCCCATCACCGGGGCCCACTTCGGCCTGTGGCCCAACGCACCATCGGGAAAAGTCCCTGTAGGGCAATGGGGCGCACAGGGTCCAAGGGTGGCTAGCATTCGCGCAGTTCAACACCCCGGAGCCCGACCATGAAGCGGATCTTCAAACACACGGCGATAGCGGCCTTGTTGGCCGCGGCCATCGGTGCCGCGCAAGCCGGTACGGTGACCGTGGTGACCTCGTTTCCCAAAGAGCTCACCCAGGCATACAAGACAGCTTTCGAGAAGGCCCACCCCGGGATCCGCATCGAGATCCTCAACAAGAACACGGTGCAGGGCATGGCCTATGTCCGTGAACTGCCTGCAGGCCAGCGGCCCGATGTGTTTTGGGCGTCGGCGCCGGACGCTTTCGAGGTGCTGGCCGGGCAGGGCCTACTGGAGCCCATCGCGGATCTGGTGAACAAGAGCGCGCCGGCTCGCGTGGGGGCCTATCCCATCAACCCGCCGGACTTCAAGTACCTGGGGCAGGCTCTGGCCGGCTATGGGCTGATGTGGAACACGCGCTATGTGGCCGCTCACAAACTGTCCCTGCCGCGCCAGTGGGCCGAGTTGGTCAAGCCACAGTACTTCGGCCACCTGGCCATGAGCTCCCCCTCGCGTTCGGGCACCACACACTTGACCGTGGAGACGCTGCTTCAGGGGGAAGGCTGGGACAAGGGCTGGTCGCAGATCCTGCAGATTGCCGGCAATTGCGCTTCGATTACCGAGCGAAGCTTCGGTGTGCCCGACGGCGTGAACAACGGACAGTTCGGGATCGGGCTGGTGATCGACTTCTTTGGGCTGGCGGGCAAGTACTCGGGCTTCCCGGTGGACTTTCATTATCCCGACGTCACAGCCGTGGTGCCGGCCAACATCGGCCTGGTCACGGGCGCCAAGAACAAGGAGGAGGCCCGCAAGTTCATCGCCTACACCGTGTCCTTCGAGGGCCAACAGTTGTTGTACGACCCGAAGATTTCACGCCTGCCCATCCTGACACCCGAAGCCATGGCTGCCGCGGGCGCCCGGGTGCCCGCAGGCTACCCGAATCCTTTTGAGATCGCCAAGCGGGCCAAGGTGCAGTTCAACTCCGACCTTTCCGAGGCGCGCTACAACGTGGTGTCGGCCGTGTTCGACCAGACCATCACCTTTCGCCTGAAGGAGCTTCAGGCGGCCACCAAGGCCATCCATGTGGCCGAGGCCGCCTTGGCCAAGAAGCCCAACGCCAAAGGGGCACAGCTGCTCAAGGAGGCCCGAGAGGCGGCCTACACCCCCGTGGTGGATACCGCCAAGGTGGCCGACCAGGCCTTCCTGGCCCTGTTCGCTGCCAACAAGAAGGATGCGGCGGTGAACAAAGGAGTGACCGCGCTGGAGAACCATTGGAATACCAGCGCGCGTCAAAACTATGAGCGTGCACGCGGCCTCGCGGAGCAGGCCCTGGCCGCGGTGAAGTGATCCCGACCGGGTGGCGCCAAGTCGGCGCGGGCGTATGGCTGGCCGGCGCCTTGGTGCTGGGCTTTCTGTTTCTGTTCTTCGTGCTTCCCGTGGCGCAGGTGTTCATCACCGCGTTTCTGGATGCTGACAACAGCTTGACGCTCAGCCACTTCGGGGCCTTCTTTGGCCAGGCGCTCATGCGCGAGGCCTTCACCAACAGCCTCTATGTGGCCTTGATGTCGGCGCTGTGGGCATCGGTGCTGGCGGTGCCCTTGGCCGTGCTCACCGTGCGGTTTCGCTTTCGCGGGGCGCTGCTCATCCAGACGCTGGGGGTGCTGCCCTTGATCATGCCGCCCTTCGTGGGTGCGGTGGCGCTGCAGCTCATCTTCGGGCGATCGGGCTCGCTCAACCTCCTGCTGCAGGAGTACTTCGGCATCACGCTACCCATCATGGAGGGGCTCAATGGGGTGGTGTTCGTGGAGGCCATCCATTACTTTCCCTTCATTCTGATGAACCTCACCGTGGCTTTGCGCAACATCGACGGTGCCATGGAGGAAGCTGCGCTGAACCTGGGCTGCCGGGGTTGGCGGCTGTTCGGGCGGGTGGTGTTTCCGCTGTCCCTGCCCGGCTTTGTCGCGGGGGCTTCGCTGGTGTTTGTGAAGGTCTTCGATGATTTGGGCACGCCGCTGGTGATGGGGCAGACGAATCTGTTGGCTCCCCAGGCCTACCTGCGCATCACGCAGGTCGGGCTGGAGGATCCCTTGGGTTATGTGATCAGCGTCATCATGATTGGGTTTTCGATCGCCGCCATGGCCTTGTCGGCACGGGTGCTGCGCGGCCGCGACTTTTCCACTTTGCAAAAGGGTGGAACGGGGCTGCAGCGCCGCGAGCTTTCCTGGTGGGGGGCGGTGGCCGCGCATGCCTGGGTGGCGCTGGTGCTGCTGGTGACCCTGTCGCCGCACCTGGGCGTTCTGTTGCTGTCGGTGGCGCAGGTGTGGAGTTTTTCACCGCTACCGGATGCCTACACCCTGCAGCACTACACCACGGTGTTCCAGGAGTCCAGCGGCATGATCCGCAACACCTTGGTCTATTGCGGCTTGGCAGCCTTGCTGGACGTGGTGCTGGGCGTGACGATTGCCTATCTCATCTTGCGCACGCGGCTGCCCGCGCGGCAGTGGCTGGACGGCATCGCCACGGCGTCGCTGGCGGTTCCGGGGATTGTCCTGGCCATTGGATTCCTGCGCCTGTTCAAGGGTGTCACGGTGCCGGGAACCGAGATGCTCATCACCGGGACTTGGGTGGCCATCATGCTGGCCTATGCGGTGCGTCGCCTGCCCTATGCCCTGCGCAGCTGCATGGCGGCCCTGCAGCAGTTGCACCAGTCCCTGGAGGAGGCCGCGCAGAGCCTGGGGGCCACTCGCGTGCGCACCATCCGGCGCGTGATGGTTCCGCTGATGGCAGGGGGCATCCTGGCGGGATTTGTGACGAGTTTCATCACGGCGGCGGTGGAGCTGTCAGCCACCATCCTGCTGGTGTCGGCTGATTCCCAGGCGCCGATGAGCTATGGCATCTACCTGTATATGCAAAGTGTGTCGGGGCGTGGGCCGGGTGCAGCGCTCGGTGTGTTGGCCATTGCGGTGGTCGCCGTGGGCACTTATCTGTCCCACGTGGTGGTGGAGCGCACGCAGGGGCTCACCGCCCACAACTTGAACAAGGCATGAGGACGGCATGAAGAAGGTCAGCGTAGAGTGCCGCGACATCGGGCTGTCCTATGGGGTTACCGAAGTCCTGCGCGGCGTGAATCTGAGCGTGCAACCGGGTGAGTTCTTCGCCCTCCTTGGGCCCTCCGGCTCGGGCAAGAGTTCCTTGCTGCGCCTGATCGCCGGTTTCAACCGCCACACGCGTGGTGAGCTGCGCGTCGATGGGCGCGACATCACCGCCCTCGAGACTTGGCAACGACCGGTGGGGCTCGTCTTTCAGAACTACGCCCTGTGGCCCCACCTGAATGTCTGGGACAACGTGGCTTTTGGCTTGGTGGAGCGGCGCGTGCAGAAGTCCCACATGCGCCAGCGCGTGGGGGCTGCGCTGGAGATGGTGGGTTTGTCCGCCTACGGCCAGCGGCGGCCCTCACAGCTCTCCGGTGGGCAACAGCAGCGTGTGGCCTTGGCGCGCACCCTCGTGGTGGAGCCCCAGGTGCTCTTGCTCGATGAGCCCCTTTCCAATCTCGACAAGACCCTGCGTGTACAGATGCGGCAGGAATTGCTTGCGCTGCAGCGAAGGCTGGGCCTGACCACGCTCTTCGTGACGCACGACCAGGAGGAGGCCATGACCACGGCCGACCGGATGGCGGTTTTGGACCAAGGGGTGGTGCAGCAGGTGGGCACGCCACAGCAGCTCTACGATCAACCGGCCAATGCCTTCGTGGCGCACTTTGTCGGCACGATGAACGCTCTGCCGGTGGACCACCAGGGTGCGCCGGCTTGGCTGTGCCTGCGGCCGCACCATGTGGTCTTGCGCGACGGGCCGCAGGCGCAAGACCTTGAGCACGCCTGGCTGGAGGGGGTGGTCGAGGACCGCGAGTTCTTGGGCGCCTGCACCCGTTACCGCGTTCGCCTGGACGGCCTGGCTGGCTGGCAGGTTGCGGCGGCTCGTGGCATCGCGCCGGCTGCAGGGGCCCTGGCTGGGAACCCGTTTCGGGTGCAGGTGGATGAGCCTCATGCCGCTGGGCGCCATCAGCGCGACCCGGGCCAGCGCGTTCGGGTGGGTTTGGCGCTGTCGGAGGCGCGCTTGCTGCCACGGTAGAAAGGGCGCGCCGCCGGGGCCGCTTGGCGGCTGCCGGCGCCCGGTTGCATGAGGGTTTATCCTCTCGGGTGGTCCGATGGTCGTCCCAGGCTGCAGTTCGTCGCCCGGGGTTGGAACAAAGTCCCGTTTTGGGCGACAAATCGCCATATCCCTGAATCGAGCCGAGCCCTCGGCCATCTTCAGGACAGGACGGGTTGCCCGAGGGGCGCCGGTTCACCAGTGGAGAAACAAGTTGAACAGTGGATGGATGAATCGGGTCGACCGCCGCTTGGGCGTGCTGGCGGCGCTGCTGACGGCTGTGATGGTCACCGCCTGCGGCAAGGGTGGAACCGGTGAAGCGACGAGCCCTGCAGAGGCCAAGCGCGAGCAGCCTGTCTTGAGCCTGGGCGCCGAAGATGTCTTGGTGGCCGGCCGCAACAGCGGCGCCCTCCCGCCGGTGCTGACCGGCGCCATCCAGGCCGAGCGGCGGGCGGACTTGCGCGCCGAGATCGCTTCGGTGGTGCTCCGGGTGGCTCGGGACAACGGCGAGGCGGTGAAGAAGGGTGAGTTGCTGGTCAAGCTGGACGATGCGGCCATTCGAGACAGTCTGGCCTCGGCCGAGGAATCCCTGCGCGCGGCGACCCGCTCGTTTGAGGGTGCGGAGCGCACTTTTGAACGCCTGAAGTCGCTGCAGGCCCAAGGAATGTCCTCCATCCAGGCGATGGAAGATGCCGAAGTACGGCGCAACCTGGCGCAGAGTGAGGTGGTGGCCGCGCGTGCGCGGATGGCCACGGCCCGCCAACAGCTGGAGCGTACGGAGGTCCGCGCGCCCTTCGACGGTGTGATCGCTGCGCGCAAAGTGTCGGCGGGCGACACCGCCACCATGGGTAAGGAGCTGGTGCAGGTGATCGACCCAGGCAGCCTGCGCTATGAGGCCTTGGTGCCAGCCGAGCGCGTGGCCGACCTCCTCGTGGGCCAGGCCGTGAAGATCCGCATCCAGGGCAGCGGGGATCCGGACCGCGAGGGCCGCATCCGCCGGATCGATGCGGTGGCGCAGCCGGTGTCCCGCCAGGTCGCCGTGGTGGTGGACCTCAGCAGCGGCTCTCGCAGTGGCCTCATCGCGGGCTTGTATGCGGAGGGCACCGTCGATGTCCCGGTGAGCCCTGTGGTGGCGCTGCCGGAAACGGCCTTGGTTCGACAGGGTGAGCAGATGATGGTGTGGCGCTTGGTGGGCGACACCCTGCAGCGGCAGCCGGTTGAAGTGGCGCCGCGGGACTTGCGGACCGGCCTGTTTACCGTGACCAAGGGCCTTCAGGCGGGCGACCGCGTGCTGCGCAGTCCGGGCAGCCGACCGCAGGAGGGTCAGCGCTTCTCGGTCCGGGGCGTGGCCGCTTCTGCTGATGCGCCGGCCCCTTCGCCCCACACCGCCCGCCAGGGGGGCTGAGCGATGTTCCTCTCGAACTTCAGTGTCCGCCGTCCGGTGGCCACGGTGGTCATCATCTTCGGCTTGATGGCCATGGGCCTGATGGCACTGACGCAGCTCAAGGTCAACGAGCGACCCGATGTGGCGCTGCCGCTGCTGGTCGTGAACATTCCCTATCCGGGCGCTTCGCCCGAGACGGTGGAACGCGAACTGCTCAACCGCGTCGAGAAGTCCCTGCAGTCGGTCAATGCGGTGCGCGAGGTGCGATCCAGCGCCAATGAGGGCAGCGCGTCCATCCAGATGTTCTTCGAGTTCGGCAAGAACCTGGTCGAGGGGGCGGACGAGGTTCGCAATGCGCTGGGTGCCGTGCGCTACAAGCTGCCCACCGAAATTCGAGAGCCGGTGATTCTGCGCATCGACCCCTCGGCCCAGCCCATCATGCAGGTGGCTTTGTCTTCGAGCACGCAGACCCATGCCGAGATCTCCCGCTTGGCTGAGGACCAGATCGCCGACCGATTCCGCGCCATTTCCGGTATCGCGCAGGTGAACGTCTATGGCGCCTTGCGGCGTGAACTGAGTGTCCTGCTGCAAGCGCAGAAGATGCGGGAGCTCAACGTGACGGTGACCGAAGTGTTGCAAGCCCTTCGCACCCAGAACACGGCCGCACCGGTGGGCAAGGTGCGCGGTCTCCTGGAAGACCAAAGCATTCGGCTGATGGGGCGCTTGGAGAAGCCGGAGGAGTTCGCGCAGATCGTGGTGCGCCGCAGCGGGTCCGAACTGGTGCGTCTGGGCCAGGTGGCGGTCATCCAGGATGGCTTTGCCGAGGTGACCTCACTGAGCCAGCGCAATGGCAAGCCCAATGTGGGCCTGTCCATCGTGCGCTCGCGCGAGGCGTCTACCGTGAGCGTGGCGGCCGATGTGCGGGCCCTGGTGAAGACGATTGAAGCCGAGCTGCCGCAGGGCACGAGCATTGCGATCACCGAGGACGGAGGCAAGAACGCACAGCGCAGCCTGAACAATGTGATTGAGGCGCTGGTTCTGGGTGCGGTGCTCACCGTGTTGGTGGTCTATGTCTTCCTCAATTCCTGGCGGTCGACCCTGATCACGGCGCTGTCCCTGCCCACATCGGTGCTCACCTCCTTCATCGCGGTGTGGCTGTGCGGCTTCACGCTCAACTTCATGACCCTTTTAGGGCTCTCGCTGGCCATCGGCGTGTTGATTGACGACGCGATCGTGGTGCGGGAGAACATCGTTCGGCACATGGAGCGGGGTGCCGACCGGGTGACGGCAGCCTTGCAGGGCACGGCGGAGATCGGCTTGGCCGTGGCGGCCACCACCTTTTCCATCGTCGCGGTGTTCATTCCCGTGGCCTTCATGCCCGGGATCTCTGGTGAGTGGTTCCGCCCCTTTGCGCTGACGGTGGTTGCTTCGGTGTTGGTGAGCCTCTTGATCTCCTTCACGCTGGACCCGATGTTGTCGGCCTACTGGGGCGACCCCCCGGACCATGGTCGGGCACCCAAGCGCGGCATCAGCCGGCTGCTTGAGCGCTTCAACAACTGGTTCGACCACCAGGCGGACCGCTATGGCGCGGTGATCGCCTGGGCCTTGCACCACCGCCGGTGGATGACGGCCTTTGCGGCCTTGAGCTTTGTCGGCGCGCTGGCCTTGCAGGCCAAGTTCGGTGGCACCAGTTTCCTGCCGGTGAGCGACTATGGCGTGCTGGCCATCGATGTGCGCACCCCACCCTCATCCAGCCTGGAATATGCCCGGATGAAGGTGGAGTCGGCCGCGGCGCTGGCGCGCGAACTCCCAGAGACCAAGGCGACCAACGCGCAGATCAATGTCAATGGCGGCCGCGTGTACGTGGATGTGGGTGACACCAAGTCCCGCAAGCGCTCCACCGTCGAGGTGGGTGAGGAGTTGCGGGGCAAGGTCGCGGTGTTGGTCGGTGCGGAGTATTCGGTGCTTGACGATTTGGCCGGTGGCGCGCAGAAGCCCGTGCAGGTGCGATTTACCGGTCCGGATTCGCGCAAGTTGCTGGAACTGACCGAACAGTACATGGACAAGCTGCGCGAGGTGCCCGGTGCGGTGGATGTGGCCCTGTCGCTGCAGAGCCCACAGAACGAGCTGCAGATCGAGCTCGATCGCGGGCTGGCCGCGGCGCTGGGGATCTCTGCTGGCGATGTCACGAACACGCTGCGCGTGGCGTTTGCGGGCGTGGAGTCCGGCGACTGGGTGGACCCCACCGGCGAGGCACGCGATGTGGCGGTGCGGCTGATGCCCTCGGACCGGCTCGATGCCTCGAGCATCGAGCGACTGCCCGTGCCCATCGGCATGACGGGCCAGACCGTTCCGCTGTCGCAGATCGCCACCGTCACGATGGGCAAGGCGCCCTCGCGCATCGAGCACATTGATGGCAAGCGCAGCGTGGGTGTGGCCGCCAATGCACAGGGACGCGCGCCGGGCGAGGTGACAGCCGACGCCATGAAGTTGGCGCGTGCCATGAATTTCCCGCCGGGTTATGGCATTGAGCTGGCAGGGGCGTCCAAGGATCAGCAGGAGGTGTTCAAGCGCATGGGCACCGCCCTGGTGGCGGGCATCGCGCTGATGTACTTCATTCTGGTGATTCAGTTCAGCTCCTTCACCGCCCCTCTGGCGGTGATGGTGTCGCTGCCGCTGTCCCTGATCGGCGTGGTGCTGGCGCTCTTGATGACCGGCGCCACACTGAATCTGATGAGCTTCATCGGCATCATCATGCTGATGGGTCTGGTGGCCAAGAATGCCATTCTGCTGCTGGATGCCGCGCGCGTGCTGGAGGCGCAGGGCGTGGACCGCGAGGAGGCGCTGATGGCCGCTGGGCGCAAGCGCCTGCGACCCATCCTGATGACGACTTTCGCGTTGATCGCCGGCATGTTGCCGGTGGCCATCGGCATGGGCATGGGCGGCGAGTTCTACAGACCTTTGGCGGTGGCCATCATCGGGGGGACCATCACGTCCACCCTGCTGACACTGTTGGTGATTCCGAGCTTCTACGACTCGATCGAGCTGATGCGCGACCATCTGTTCGAGAAGTTCCGTCGGCGCAGCGCGGCGCGCAACACGCCTTGGGCGGTGGTGGTGACGGGTTTGGAGATCCTGGCCACGCTGGTGATGCTCCGGATGGTGTGGCGGGTGTTGGCTGGGGCGGTGCGCAAAGTGCGGGCCTAGCGGCCGTTTTGTCTTGACGGCAAGGCGCCCTTCGCCGCTTGGCAATGGATCGAGTTGAGGATTCGGTGCATGCTCGGTGGCATGATGCTCACTGACCCGGCGCGCAGCGCCTTGTTCGTACCCGCCACACGGACCGACCGTCTGGCCAAAGCCCTGCTCAGTGGCGCCGATGCGGTGATCGTGGACCTCGAAGATGCCGTGGCACCGCAGGACAAGAATGACGCGCGTGTGGCGCTGGCCGCTGCGCTCCGGACGCCCGAAGTTCATGCCGACACACCGGTTTGGGTGCGGGTGAATGCCGTGGAGCCTTGGCTGCAGGCCGATCTGGCACTGTGTGCCGCTTCAGAGGCCGTACGAGCGGTGATGGTCCCCAAGGCGGAATCGGAGGCGCAGTTGAACGCGGCATGCCAGGCCTGCGGCGGCAAACCACTGGTGGCGCTCATCGAGACGGCGCAGGGCTTTGCGCAACGGGATCGCTTGGCCGCCCACCCGGCGGTGCAGCGCCTGGCGTTCGGGTCGATCGACTTTCAGGTGGACCTGGGCATTGCGGGCGAGGGTGATGCCCTGCTGATGTTTCGCAGCGCTCTGGTGCTGTCGTCCCGCCTGGCCGGTCGGCCCGCTCCGCTGGATGGCGTCACGGTGGAGGTGAACGACTCCGCGCGTGTGGCTGATGATGCACGCCGGGCGCGTCAACTCGGCTTCGGCGGCAAGCTGTGCATCCATCCGAACCAGGTCGCCCCGGTGAACGAAGCCTTCAGCCCCAGCCCGGCGGAGGTGGAATGGGCGCAACGGGTGGTGGCGGCCTTCGAGGCTGCCGCAGGAGCGGCCGTGGCAGTCGACGGCAAGATGGTGGACAAGCCCGTGCTGCTGCGCGCGCAGGCACTGCTGGCTCAGCGGCGCTGAACCGCGGGCTGTCCTCTCAGCCGTGGTACTGGATCACGGTCTTGGTCGTGGTCATCTCTTCGAGCGCGAGGAATCCCTTTTCCCGGCCATGGCCGCTGCGCTTGGTGCCACCGAAGGGCAGTTCCACGCCACCACCGGCGCCGTAGCAGTTGATGAAGAGTTGCCCCGCCTTAACCGCCTTGGCCACGCGTGTTTGGCGCCCACCGTTTTCAGTCCACACGGCAGCCAGCAGGCCATAGGGCGTGCCATTGGCCAGTGCGATGGCGTCGGCTTCATCCCGGAAGGGGAAGGCGGCCAGGACCGGCCCGAAGACCTCTTCGCAAGCCAGTTGCGCGTCGCGCGGCACGGGGCCGAAGAAGGTGGGCGTGACCCAGTGGCCGCTGGGCGAGACACGGCTGTCGATGCGGCCTTCGGCCAGAACGGGGATGCCCGCAGCGCGGGCATTGGCGATGTACCGGTTCACGCGTGCCTGCTGTGCCGGGTTCATCACCGGGCCACAGTCGAGGTCCATTTCGGGTGTGCCCACGCGCACCTGGGCATAGGCCGCGGCCACCCGCTCCACGAAGCGGTCGTAGATGGACTGCTGGACCAGCAAGCGGCTGCCGGCGGTGCAGGTCTGTCCCGCGTTCTGCACGATGGCGCGCACGATGATGGGCACCGCGCGATCGATGTCGGCGTCCTCAAACACGATCTGCGGTGATTTGCCGCCGAGCTCTAGCACGCACTTCACCGCGTTCTTGGCTGCGGCCTGCTGCACCAGGGTGCCCACTTCGTTGGAGCCGGTGAAGGAAATGAAGTCAATGCCGGGGTGGCCCGCCAGCGCGGCGCCCGCTTCTTCGCCCAGTCCGGTCACCACGTTGAGTGAGCCATCCGGGAATCCCACCTGGGCCGCCAATTCGGCCACGCGCAGGGCGGACAGGCTGGTGTCTTCGGCGGGCTTCAAGACCACCGCGTTGCCGGCCGCCAGGGCCGGAGCGATGGTGCGGCCCATCATCTGCGCGGGGTAGTTCCAGGGAATGATGTGGCCGGTGACACCCAGGGGCTCACGCACCAGGGCCACGTGGTGGCCGTTCAGGAACGGGATCACCTCGCCGTGCAGTTTGTCCGCAGCGCTACCGTAGAACTCAAAGTAGCGCGCCAACACGGTGATGTCGTTGCGCGCGGTGGTGATGGGCTTGCCGGTATCGCGGGCTTCCATCTGGGCCAGCTCCTCGTGGTGGTCCAGCACCAGGGCGCCCAGCTTGATCAGGAGGCGGCCGCGTTCGGTGGCGGTGAGCCGACCCCAGGCGCCATCGAGCGCACCGCGGGCGGCCTTCACCGCCAGGTCCACTTCGTGCGCGGTGCCGCGCGGAATCTGGTCGAAGGTCTCACCATCGGCCGGGTTCACCACGGGCAGGGTGCGTTCATCCTGCGCGGCCATCCAGCGGCCGCCAATGAAGAGCTGTTTCATTCGAGTCTCCGTTTGGTGTGGAGCGGCACGGAAGCGAGGGCTTCGCCGCGAGCTGGGCCAGACTGTAGGGGGCTGTCGGTCGCCGGTGAATTGAATTCAGGGCAACAGGGCTTGCCTGAAATGGAAGACATGGGTCAACGGAGCGCGTCTGGGCGCGCTGCGCAGCCTGCGGAATACCCGCACCGTCTTCCCTTGAACCCCGGTGCCAAAATCCTGCCCATGCTGCCGGATCTGGATTCCCTGGCCCTTTTCGTGCGTGCGGCCGAAATGCGCAACCTCACCCGCGCGGCCGAGGCGAGCTTCATCACCGTGCCCGCAGCCAGCCGGCGCTTGTCGCTGCTGGAACACCAGTTCAAGTCGCAGTTGTTCGAGCGCCACTCTCGAGGCATGGAACTCACGTCGGCCGGTGAGCAGTTGCTGCTGCTGGCGCGCGAGGTGATCGCCACGGTGAACCACATGCGCGCCGAGATGGCCAACTACACGCAGGGTTCGCGCAGTGTGCTGCGCATCCATGGCAACACCTCGGCCATGACCCAATTTCTGCCGGCCGACGTGGCCTCTTTTCAGCAGGCTCAGCCCGAGGTGCGCATCGTGCTGGAGGAGTGCTGGAGTGAGGACGCCATCCGGCGGGTGCGTGGGGGTGAGATCGAGCTGGGCGTGATCGTCGAGGGTGCCGATGTCAGTGGTCTGCATGTGCGTCCCTACCGCGGTGACCAATTGGCGGCGGTGGTGCGTGAGGACGATGATGTGCCTACCGCCGGCCTGAAGTTTGCCGATCTGCTGGAGCGTGACCTGATCGGTCTGGAGGGCAGCAGCACGCTCACCCGCCTGTTGGCCGAACAGGCTGCGCTGCTGATGCGGGCCATGGTGCTGCGGGTGCAGGTGCGCAGCTTCGAGGCGGTGTGCCGCGCGGTGGAGGCGCGGCTGGGCGTGGGCGTGCTGCCGATGACGGCCGCGCGCTCCTTCGCACCGGCCATGAATCTGAAGGTGCTGCCGCTCAATGACGAATGGGCCCTGCGGCGCATGAACCTGATCTCGCGCAGCGAGCCGGCGGCAGGAACGCCGCTGGCGCTCTTGATGCAGCACCTGGAGCGGTGTGCGCACGCGGTGGCCTGAAGTTTCTCGCCCACCCCATCGGAGTGGCCCCAAGGATCGAAGACGCCTGATGGCGACCCTGCAACACTGGGTCGCCAGCGGGTCGTCATTGAAGGTATCTGAAGTACTGGCCTTGCTGGAACGTTACGGTTGGTTTCTTGTCAGCCAGCGAGGAAGCCATCGACAATACAAGCATCAGCATCTGCCTGGGCGCGTGACCGTGGCGGGCTGCGTGGCCACGGGACGCTCGCAGGCGGAAGTCGAATCAGCCATCAAGGAAGCCATTTCAATGCACCTTGACGGCCTGCGGGAGGATGGCTTGCCCCTTCCTCCGGCCACCAGCAAGGTCGAGTACGTGGACGCCGTTTAAGCGGCGTTCTGGCAACCCCGGTCTTCAAGCCGCCACGTACGGCATCGTCTTCGCAAATGAAGGCCGCGCGCGCAAGCGTTGACTCAATGCGCGAAGCGCGGGCATCGGGGGGAGCCAGGGCGCATCCGTGAAGCGGAAGTCGAGGTAATCGATGGCCGTTATCGCGCAGATGGCATCCAGCCGCGGAATGCCATCGGCCGCCATCGGTGAGGCTGCCGCGGAGGCTTCCAGGCGCTCCATCCCCTCGGCCATGGTGCGCCGGCGGCGCAGGCCCACCGGGGTTTCATCGAACAGCACGGGGGCAGTGACCTTGCGGATGATGATGGTGTGCACCGCCGCATCGATGACGCCCAGGGCAATGCCACTGCGCGAGAGCACCCCTTCCATGCCGGCAGCTGGCCCGAACAGGCTTTCGTGCACCGGGGCCGCCCGCGTGGCTTCGAGCCAATTCACGATCATCATGCTTTCGGCCAGGGGGGTGCCGTCGGCCAGCACCAGGGTGGGCACCCGCGTGGCGGCATTGGCTGCGCGCAGGCGGGCGTCATCGGCCCAGGGGTCGACGATGGTGGGTTCAATGTCGAGCCCTTTTTCGATCATCGAGATACGGGCGACGCGCACATAGGGCGAGGTGGTGTTGGCCAGGAATTGCATGAGGGTCTCCTTGGGGTGGGATGCGCATTGTTCGAGAGATCGCGGGTGTTCCGAATGCGGGGGGGGGGGCGACTCAGTACATGATGTGCCCACCATCGACCACGATGGTCTGCCCGCTGACGAAGCCGGCCAGATCACTGAGCAGGTACAGCGCGGTGCCCACGAGGTCGTCGGGCCGCTGTTCGCGTGAAATTGCGCGGGCCTTGAGAAAGCTCTGCTGCCATTCGATCGGTCGGTTCTTGGTGGCATCGGTGATGACGAAGCCGGGTGCGATGACATTGCAGCGCACGCCATCCTTGCCGCCTTCTTTGGCCAGGCCCTTGGTCATGGCCAGCACCGCACCCTTGGTGGCCACATAGTGCAGGTAGCCGGGTTGGCCGGCCACCGCCACCACGGAGGCGATGTTCACGATGGAGCCCTTGCCGCGAGTGCGCATGGCCGGCATCACCGCCTTGCAGCACAGCCAAACACCCTTGACGTTCACCTGGAAGATCCGGTCCCAGACCGCAGGATCGAGTTCTTCGAAGGGGGTGAGCTTGACCTCTCGGAAATAGGCGGCGTTGTTGATGAGGCCGTCGATTCGGCCAGTGGCCTGCAGTGCTGCGGCGACCATGGCCTGGACGCTGGTGTCGTCGCTGACATCCACCTTGGCGTAGGTGGCGCGGCCGCCCGCCTGGGCGATCAGGTCCATGGTTTCATCTGCGCCATGCATGTCCGCCACCACCACGTGCGCACCCTGTGCGGCGGCCCCCCGTGCAAAGGCCTGACCGATGCCGGTGGCCGCACCGGTGACGATGATGGTTTGCTCGGGAAGCAGGTTTTGGGCGCTCACGGATGTTCCTTTCGGGCTTCAAAGGCTGTTAGAGATCGCCATGGTGGCCGCTCATCGCAAAATTCTGAATTCGAATAAGCTGATCGAAGCCTTGTCGGCGCCGCACGGCCCCTGGTGTGGGCGGTGCGGCTCCCGCGGTTTGCGGTTACCGCGCGGGTCGGGCGGCCGGCGCTGGTGTGGCGGGTGGCGCCGGGCAACGGTCCTTGCCCGGGCACTCGTTGACCAGCAGATTGCGAGCGACCTTGTCACGCACCGGGCCGCTGATGTCGATGTCCAGCGACCACACGCCCAGCATCTCCAGCTCCAGCGTGCCTCGGTATTGCCCGGGCGCGCCGGTGGGGGCGGCCTTCATGGGCTTGACGGTGTGGGCCATGGGCATGGAGGGCATCAGTGCGCCCAGCATCACCTGCGCGCCATCCAGCGGCGTTCCATCACGCCGCTTGAGGTCCACGGTGCACTCCAGCATCGGCCCCATCCCGTAGGACAGGCATTGCACGTGCACCTGCGGGCGGCCGCTGCTTTGGGCCCACGGGGCCGAGGCGCCCAGCAGCGGGAGCATGGCGATGAAGGTGCGCAGGCCGATGGCCCGCAGGGACGGCGGTCGTGGCGGTCTCATGGAAGGGTCTCTCCGGATGCGCGGCCGACGCGGCTGCTGTTCATGGGGCGAGGGCCGGCCGGTGGCAGACCGGGGCGCCGCCACCGCGCCCACGCCTGCGAGATGCGGTGCACCAGCACTTCGTCCAGCAGACCGCGGGGGCGCCAGCGCAGGAACAGCGCCACCAGGCCACCAAAGATCACCATGCGCCATCCCGGCAGGATTCGGGAAGCATCCAGCAGGCCCAGGTCCAGCACGACGCCCAATAGAGGACCCAAGGCCGTGCCCAGGCCACCGAGCAGGGCGTAACCCACCGCATGCACGCCGAGCATCGGGTCGAACAGAGCGGGTTCGATGTAGGTGGTTCGATGGGCGTACAGGCCGCCGCCGAGCGCGGCCAGCGCGCCTGCGGCCGCGGCGGCCAGCAGGCGCAGCCGCTCGACGGCCACGCCCTGCGAGGCGGTGAGCAGATCATCCTGACCGATCATGCGCAGGCCCACGCCCAGCCGGGTGCGCTCGTTCCACACCAGCAGGCCCAACACCATGGCCAGGATGGCCAGGGTGATCAGCAGATAGACCTCGGGGGCCAGGTTGTTCTCCAGCAGCCAACGGATGTCTCGAAAGCCCTCCAGCCCCGCCGGGCCGACCGGACCATCCGCTGTGTTCACCTGCCAGTGGAACCAGCTGAAGGTGATGCGCGCCATTTCGCCGAAGGCCAGCGTGGCCACGGCGTAGTTCAGGCCCGACAGGCGCATCGTCGGCAACGCGAGCAGCCAGGAGCAAGCAGCGCCCAGAGCCATGCCCACCAGCAGCGCCAGGGGCAGGGGCACATTGAACAGGGCGGTCATCACGCCGGCCCCGTAGGCGCCCACACCGAAGAAAGCCTGTTGGCCGAAGGACACGCGCCCCACCAGCAGCATCAGGTAGGCCGACAGCGCCAGCAGGGACATGATGGCCATGTCGCTGGCCAGGCCCACCAGGTGTGCGCTGCCGGCTTCGTCCACGCCCGGCAAGTGGCACAGCGCAGCCCGCACGGCTTGCGCCACGGCGCCATCCGTACCGGTGGCTGCGGTGGTGGAGGCGAAGATGCGGTCGCTCATGCGGCGGCTCCCGCTCGGCGGTCGGCCAGTGAGCGACGGGGCCATACCAGCACGGCGAACAGCAGGGCATAGGTGGCGAACTCTCGGCCCTGTGCGCCCAGCAGGCTTTGCGCGTGCGCTTCGACCACGCCCAGCAGCAGACCACCCCACAGGACACCGCGCACCGATCCCAAGCCACCCAGCATGGCGGCCACGAGGCCCTTGAACAACACCCACATGCCGAACATCGGCGTCACCTGGCCGTCGACCGACAGCACGGCGAATGCGGCAATCCCCGACAGCGCGCAAGCCGCCGCGAAACCCATCATCTGCAGCCGGGGGACGGGCATGCCCATGAGGTGGGCGGCCGTACGTTGATCGGCCACCGCGCGCCAGGAAAGCCCGGTGCGCGTGCGCTCCAGCCCGTGCGCCAGGCCCAGGGTGAGTCCCGCCGCCAGCAAGGCCAGCACCAGACGGTCAGGGCGCAGCATCAGCTCGCTTGGGCCCAGATTCAAAAACCAGTTCTGTTCGACAGCGAGCGAGGGAAATGCGTTGAGGTGCCGCGGCAACAGGTTCACCGCCAGCTGCTCCAGCTGCATCCAGATGGCAAAGCTCGAGGCCAGGGCCACCACCTCGCGCCCGTCGGCACCGGCTATGGGTGCCCCGCGCGGCTGAGTGGCTTCGTCACGCGTGTTCGCAAAGCACAGCCGCTCCACATACAGGCCGATCAGGGTGGCGGCTGCGATCACCGTGAGCGCCACCAGCCACACGGGGGCTTGATACCGAATGTGAAGCCAGGCGCCCGTGTAGGCGGCCAACATGGCGGTGGCGCCATAGGCCAGATTGAGCCGCCGCAGGCTGCCGAAGGTCAGCGACAAGCCCAGGCCCACCAGGGCATAGGACCCGCCATCGAGCAGGCCGTCGAGCGTGGTCTGCAGCAGGTCGATCATGGTGAGGGCCGGTCAGCGGTGCCCGCTCTGCGGTTCTACACGCCAGTCGGTGCGGGCCTGCGGCAGGCGCTAGGCCGCCTTCTTCTGGCCGAGGTAGGCGCGCTGGATGACATCGTCGTCCGCCAGTTCGCCCGGCGTGCCCGAAAAGCTCACCCGCCCCTGCTCCATCAGGTAGAAGTGCTGCGCCACCTTGAGCGCCATATGGGCGTTCTGCTCCACCAAGAAGATGCTCACACCCTCGGCATGCAGCTGCTTGATGATGGAGAAGATTTCCGCCACCACCAGCGGCGCCAAGCCGACCGAGGGCTCATCCATCAGCAGCAGGCGCGGGCGCGACATGAGCGCGCGCGCCACGGCCAGCATCTGCTGTTCGCCGCCCGAGAGGGTGCCGGCGAGCTGTTCGATACGCTCCTTCAAGCGCGGAAAGCGGACGAACATGGCCTCCACGTCACGCTTGATGCCGGCCATGTCGCGCCGCTTGTAGGCACCGGCCATGAGGTTCTCGCGCACGCTCAGGGCCGGGAACACCAGCCGATTCTCCGGGACGAGCGCCATCCCACGCTCCACGATCTGTGCGGGTGTCTTGCCGACCAGTTCCTCGCCCTCGAACTTCACCGAGCCGCGCTGTGGCTTGAGGATGCCCGAGAGTGTCAACATCAGGGTGGACTTGCCGGCGCCATTGGGGCCTAGCAGGCAGGTGACCTCGCCGGCCTTGGCCTGCAGGGACACACCCTTGAGCGCTTCGATCTTGCCGTAGGAGGTGGCCAGGTCGGTGATCTCGAGCATCGCTGTGTTCCTTCTGATCCGTGTGGCGCAGACTCAAGCCGCCGCGGGCTCTTCGGTGCCCAGATAGGCCGCGCGCACCTGCGCGTCGGCCTGCACCTGCGCAGGCGTGCCTTCGGCGATCTTGCGGCCGAAGTTCAGCACGGCCACGCGGTCGCACACTTCCATCACAAGCTCCATGTGGTGCTCGATGAGCAGGATGGTGCGGCCTTGGTCGCGCAGGCTGCGGATGCGGTTGTCCAAATCGTTGATTTCCTCGGCGTTCATGCCGGCGGCGGGCTCATCGAGCAGCAGCAGTTCTGCGCCCGAGGCGGCGGCCCGAATCAGCTCCAGCCGACGCTGCTCACCGAAGGCCAAGTTGCCGGCCAGCATGTCGCGCTTGTGGGCCAGGTCACCGAATACCAAGAGGGCTTCGGCCTCCTCGCGCGCTGCCGCCGCCCCTGAGAGCCAGCGCTGCTTGAAACCTGCCCAGCCCGTCTCCCGAACCACCCGCGCGGCCCAGAGGTTTTGCCACACGGTGAGGTGACCGAAAAGGCGGATGTTCTGAAAGGTTCGCGCCAGCCCCAGCTCGCAGCGCTGATGCGGTGCCCGTTGCGAGATGTCCTGGCCCTTGAAGCTCACCGTGCCGGCCGTGGGCTGGTAGACACCGGTGATCAGGTTGACCGTGGTGCTCTTGCCCGAGCCGTTGGGGCCGATCAGGCCCAGGATCTCGCCCTTGCGGACCGTCAGGTCCAGCGTGTCCACGGCCTTGACACCGCCAAAGTGACGGCTGAGGTTGCGCAGTTCAAGCATGGCCGGGTGCTCCCTTTTGATCGGCGCTGCCGGGCTTGGCTGCCGCACCCGAGGGCTTGGCCCCCTTGGTGCCGAACAGGCTGCCGATGCCCAGGGACCGGTTGATCATGCCGTTGGGTCGCACCAGCATCACCACCACGATGAGCACCCCAAACAGGAGGCTGCGCCATTCGCCGATGAAGCGCAGGCCCTCGAGCAGGAAGCCCTGGATGAAGATGACAGCCAGCAGCGTGCCCGCCAGGCTGGAGAGGCCGCCCAGGATGGGGTAGGCGATGGCGAAGGTGGCCAGCAGAATGGTGAAGTTGTTGTGCTCGATGTGGGTGGCGTAGTGCGCGAACACGCCGCCGCCCAGGCCGGCGATGGCCCCGCCGATGCCGAAGGCCGAGACCTTGGCTGCGGTGAGGTTGATGCCCGCGCTCTGCGCGGCCAGTTCGTCCTCACCCACCGCACGCCAAATGGTGCCGATGCGCGAGCGGTCCAGCGCCCACAGCAGCAGCATCACCGCCCCCACCAGCACCCAGATGAGCAGATTCACATCGAAGGTGGTCCAGCCGTTGCTCGGGAAGTAACGGATGCCGCCGAAGCCCAGGCTGCCATCGGGGCCGGCCAGGCCATCGGGCGTCTCCACGCGCCACTTCAGATTGAAGAAGAACAGGCGCACGATTTCGGCAAACGCCGTGGTGGCCACCACCAGCATCAGGCCTTTGACCCGCAGGGCCGGGAAGCCCACGGCCACGGCCACGAGCCCGGCCACCGCCGTGCCCGTGCCCAGGGCCAGGGCCAGCGGCCAGTCCCACATCGAGGTGAGCATGCCCGCCACGTACGCGCCGATGGCGAAGAAGGCGCCCTGCGCGATGCTCACCTGTCCGGTGTGCAGCACGCACCAGGCCGACAATCCCAGCAGCGTGTGGATGCCGATGACCTGGGCCAGACCAAGATAGAAGTCCATGTTGTCGGCTCCTCGCGCTTCAATCGCGGCCGCCGGGTGCGGCAAACAGACCGCCCGGACGGAACACCAGGAATACGAACAGCAGCAGCATCACATAGATGTCGCGCTCGCTGACGCCCCGCAGGAACTGGAAGAGGTTCTCCACACCACCGACGATGAGGCCCGCCACGATCGCGCCAGGAATACTGCCCAGGCCCCCGATCACGGTGACCACGAGGCCCTTGACGGTCAGAGGAAGGGTCATGAGTGGCGACAGCACCCCGATGGCGGCTCCGGCCATGGCGCCGGCGGTGCCGCCGAGCAGACCCGCGATGATGAACGTGCTGGCGTTGGTGGTGTTCACGCCCATGCCGCACAACTGAGCGGCCACCGGCTGCTGGGCCACGGCGCGCGTGGCCAGGCCGAGTCGGGTCTTCTTCAGCAGCAGCGTGAGCGCCACCATGGCGGCGCATCCCAGCAGAAAGACGAAGATGAGATCGCCGCGCAGGAAGAACTGACCGATCTCGAAATTGGAGCTGGCAAACAGCGCCGGGTAGTTCTGCGGCATCCCGTAGGTGAGGTGGGAGATCAGCTCCTCGATGGCCAACAACATGCCCACGGTGGACATCAGTGTGGCCAGCGGATTGTTGATGGGGATGAAGCGGAAGCAGATCAGGTAGATCAGCCAGCCCAGCACGCCCCCAACGAGCGCCGCGAAGGCATACACCAGGGGTGTGGGTACGGCGGTCACCACGATCAGCGACAGGTAGGCCGCACCGATGGAGGCCGCTGCATACGACAGGTTGATCTTGTGCATCACGCCGAAGATGAGCGTGAAGCCGATGC
>JBMSQF010000022.1:0-34583 GCA_049423145.1 Burkholderiaceae bacterium | reverse complement strand
TTCATCCGCACCTTCGGGTGCCAGATGAACGAATACGATTCCGACAAGATGGCCGACGTGCTCAACGCGGCCCAGGGCTACGAGCCCACGGACAACCCCGAAGAAGCCGATCTCATCCTGTTCAACACCTGCTCGGTGCGGGAGAAGGCGCAGGAAAAGGTGTTCAGCGACCTGGGCCGGGTCAAGCACCTCAAGGAAAAAGGCGTGCTGATCGGTGTGGGTGGTTGCGTGGCTTCCCAGGAGGGCGCTGCCATCATCGAGCGCGCGCCGTATGTGGACCTGGTGTTTGGCCCACAAACGCTGCACCGCCTGCCGCAAATGATCGAGCAGCGACGGACCCAGCGCCGCGCTCAGGTCGACATCTCCTTTCCTGAGATCGAGAAGTTCGATCACCTGCCGCCCGCCCGCACCGAAGGCGCCTCGGCCTTTGTTTCCATCATGGAGGGCTGCAGCAAGTACTGCTCGTACTGCGTGGTGCCCTACACGCGCGGCGAGGAGGTGTCCCGGCCCTTCGAAGATGTGCTCACGGAAGTGGCTGGATTGGCCGACCAGGGCGTCAAGGAAATCACCCTGCTCGGGCAGAACGTCAATGCCTACCGCGGTCGCATGGGGCAGACCGCCGAAATCGCCGATTTCGCGCTCCTCTTGGAGTACGTGGCGGAAATCCCGGGCGTACAGCGGATCCGCTACACCACCAGTCACCCCAATGAATTCAGTCAGCGCCTGATCGATGTGTATGGCAAGACGGGCAAGCTGGTCAACCACCTCCACCTGCCGGTTCAGCACGGGTCAGACCGCATCCTCATGGCCATGAAGCGCGGCTACACCGCCATGGAGTACAAGAGCACCATTCGCAAGCTGCGCGCCGTTCGGCCCAACATCTCGCTGAGCTCCGACTTCATCGTGGGCTTCCCCGGTGAAACCGAGGAGGACTTCGGCAAGATGATGCGGCTGATCGAAGACATCGGCTTCGATGCCTCCTTCAGCTTCGTCTTCAGCCCGCGGCCAGGCACCCCGGCTGCCAACCTGCCCGACGAGACGCCGCAGGACCTGAAGCTCAAGCGGCTGCAGCACCTGCAGGCCACCATCGAGACCCATGTGCGGCACATCAGCGACAGCCGGGTCGGCACGGTGCAGCGCATTCTGGTGGAAGGGCCCTCGCGCAACAGTGCCAACGGCAAGGCCGGCAGCTCGGCCACCGAACTGATGGGGCGGACCGAGTGCAACCGCATCGTCAACTTCGAAGGTGGGCCGCAAGGCGTGCGGCTGCACGGGCAGATGCTGGACGTGCGCATCACGCAGGCGCTGCCGCATTCCTTGCGGGGTGAAGCGGTGGTGGGTTGAAGGCTCGGGGGGCTCACTCAGGCCGAGCAGGCAAGACAAACACCCGGAACCAAAGGGCCATGGCGCAAGCCAAGACCATCAGCGCATAACCCAGCATCGTGCCCTCAACATCGAGATAGGCCCAAGTGCCGATGTGAGCCGTCAAGGCCGCGACAGAACCCCAACCCGTCAAGACTGCCCACGAACGGCCGACGCAGGCCTGGCGCCACAGCAACTTGACCGCGCCGGCCGACAAAAGGGCCAGCCCCAAAGGTGCCGCCATTGCGTTGAGCACATGCCAAATGGCGTCCAAGGCGGTCATGGGACCCCAATTTTATAATTCGTGACCGATGGCTGTTCTTGCCCTGGGGCTCAATCACCAGACTGCACCGCTGGACCTGCGGGGCCGGCTGGCGTTCGCGCCGCGGCAACTGCCGACGGTTCTGCAGGACTTCCGCCAACGCCTGCAGCGGGCGGCGCCCGAGGCGGCGCTGCTCTCCACCTGCAACCGCACCGAGCTCTACGTGGCCGCCGATGCCACCGCCGTGCGCGACATCGCGGCACCTGCGCTGTCCTGGCTGGCCGCTCAGGGGCAGATTTCGGACGCGACGCTGCGCGAGCACACCTATCTGCGCGAGGAACGCGATGCCGCGCGACACGCCTTTCGCGTGGCCTCAGGCCTGGATTCGATGGTGCTGGGTGAACCGCAGATCCTGGGCCAAATGAAAGAGGCCGTGCGGGAGGCCGATGCGGCCGGCACGCTGGGCACCACGCTGCACCAGTTGTTCCAGCGCTCCTTCGCGGTGGCCAAGGAGGTGCGCTCCTCGACCGAGGTCGGCGCTCACTCGATCAGCATGGCGGCCGCCTCGGTGCGCCTGGCCTCGCAACTGTTCGAGGACCTGCGTGAAGTGCGGGTGCTGCTGGTGGGTGCGGGCGAGATGATCGAGTTGGTGGCCGCTCATTTCGCAGCTCGAGAGCCGCGCGCCATGGCGGTGGCCAATCGAACGCTGGAGCGGGGCGAGAAGCTGGCCGCGCGCTTTGGCGCGCAGGCGCTGCGCCTGACCGATTTGGCCACTCGGCTGCAGGAGTTCGATGTGGTGGTGTCGTGCACCGCCAGCAGCCTGCCCTTGATTGGGCTGGGCGCGGTGGAGCGTGCGCTCAAGGCGCGGCGCCACCGGCCGATGTTCATGGTCGACCTGGCCGTGCCGCGGGACATCGAGCCCGAGGTGGCGCAACTGGAAGATGTTTACCTGTACACGGTGGACGATCTTTCGGCCATCGTGCAGGTGGCCAGCGAGAAGCGCCAGGCCGCGGTCGAGCAGGCCGAAGTGATCATCGATGCCGGCGTACAAAGCTTCGTGCACTGGATGGACCAGCGTGCCAGCGTGCCCCTCATTCAGGCGCTGAATCGCCGCGCCGAGGAATGGCGGGAGGCCGAACTGGCGCGCGCACGCAAGCGACTGGCCAAGGGTGAGGACCCCATGGCGGTGATGGAGGCGCTCAGTCAGGCCCTTTCACAGAAGATGCTGCACGGCGCCTTCGCCGAGCTTCATGCGAGCGACGGGCCGCAACGCGAGGAGTGGGCGCGGACCCTGGCGCGACTCTTCCTGCGCGGCGGCGGCCCGGCCGCATGAAACCTGCGCTGCGCGAGCAGTTCGCGCGCCTGGTCCTGCGGGGTGCGGAGCTGGAATCGGTGCTGTCCGACCCCGCGGTGGCATCGGACATGAAGCGCTACCGCGCGCTGTTGAAGGAACAGGCGGAGGTCGGCGCGGTGCTCGGTCGCTGGCAACGTTTCCAGCAGCGTGAAGCCGACCTCCGGGAGGCCCAGGAGCTCTTGGGGGGGGGTGCGGCGGCCGATGCCGAAATGGCCGAAATGGCACGCGAAGAGGTGCAGCAGGCGCAAGCCGAACTCGAGCGCCTGGCGACCGAACTGCAGGCCGCCTTGCTGCCCAAGGACCCCGACGACGAACGCCCCTGCTTCGTGGAGATCCGGGCGGGCACCGGTGGCGACGAATCCGCCCTGTTTGCCGGCGACTTGCTGCGCATGTACCTGCGGGACTGCGAACGCACGGGATTTCGCACCGAGATCCTCAGTGCGAGTGACAGCGATCTGGGCGGCTACAAGGAAGTGGTTTTGCGCGTGGAGGGCGAAGGAGCCTACGGGCGACTGAAGTTCGAGAGCGGTGGCCACCGCGTACAACGCGTACCGGCCACGGAGAGTCAGGGGCGCATCCACACCAGTGCCTGCACCGTGGCGGTGCTGGCAGAGCCCGACGAGACCGAGGATGTGGCCCTGAACCCGGCCGACCTTCGCATCGACACCTTCCGCGCCAGCGGCGCCGGTGGGCAGCACATCAACAAGACGGACTCGGCGGTCCGGATCACGCACATTCCCACCGGCCTGGTCGCCGAATGTCAGGATGACCGCTCCCAGCACCGCAACAAGGCCCGCGCCATGCAGGTCTTGGCGGCGCGCTTGCGCGATCGCGAGCGCAGCCAGCGGGCGGCGCGGGAGGCGGCCACGCGCAAGAATCTGGTGGGCACCGGGGACCGCAGCGACCGCATCCGCACCTACAACTTCCCGCAGGGGCGGGTGACCGATCACCGCATCAACCTCACCCTGTACAAACTGGGCGCGGTGATGGATGGCGACCTTGACGATCTGGTACAGGCCTTGAACGCTGCACAAGTGGCCGAGGAACTGGCGACCCTGGAAGCCGGGCGTGGCGGCGCTTGAGCCCGACCCCACGGTTGACGAGGCCTTGCGCCGAGCGCGTGCGCAGGGCGTCGAGCGCTTGGATGCGATCCGGCTCCTGGGGCTGGTGCTGCAGCGGGAGCGAAGCTGGTTGACCGCACATAGTGAGCAAGCGCTCACAAGCTGCCAAGTCACCCAGTTCACTTCGCTTCTGGATCGACGGGCCGCCGGCGTGCCCCTGGCCTATCTCTTGGGGCAGCGCGAGTTTCATGGATTGATGCTGCGGGTGACGCCCGACGTCCTGGACCCGCGGCCCGACACGGAGACCTTGGTGGACTGGGCGCTGGAACTGGTCTTGCCGAATCGGAAGGGCTGCCGCGTGGTCGACCTGGGTACCGGCAGCGGCGCGATCGCGCTGGCCTTCAAGGCGGCGCGGCCCGCCTGTGAGGTGCATGCCACCGATGCCAGCGCATCCGCCCTGAACGTGGCGCGGGGGAACGCCGAGTCACTGGGCCTGCCGATGCTGTTTCATGAGGGTTCCTGGTGGGCCGCACTGCCACCGATGCGCTTCGATCTGGTCCTGAGCAATCCGCCCTACATCGCCGAGGGTGACCCCCACCTGCCGGCCTTGGTTCACGAGCCGCGTGCGGCCCTGGTCGCCGATGACGGCGGGATGAAAGACCTCAAAGCCATCGTCGAGGGTGCGGCTTCCCACATGAGCCCCGGCGGGTGGCTGCTGCTGGAGCACGGCCACACCCAGGGGCCCGAGGTGGCCGCCCTGCTGGCGCGGGCGGGCTTTGCAGCGGTCGGGCACCGTCATGACCTGGCCGGCCATGTGCGCTGCACGGGCGGGCGCCTTGCCGGATAATTTCAGTCTGTTTTCAAGTTGGAACCCGGAGTCACCATGAGCAATACCCAGCAACGCATTGACCAGATCGTCAAAGGCCACCGTGTGGTGCTGTTCATGAAGGGCACTGCCCAGTTCCCGATGTGCGGCTTCAGCGGCCGTGCGGTGCAGGTGCTCAAGGCTTGCGGCGTGCAGGATCTTGCAACCGTCAATGTGCTGGAGGATGAGGACATCCGCCAGGGCATCAAGGAATATGCGAACTGGCCCACCATTCCGCAGCTCTACATCAACGGCGAGTTCGTCGGCGGTTCGGACATCATGATGGAGATGTACCAGAGCGGCGAACTCCAACAGGCCTTGGGTCCGGCGAACTGAGCCGGTCCTGAAGGCCCTTGGGTATGCGACTTTCGGGCGCAATCACAACTGGCATTGCGTCGACATGAGCCACACCCCTCGGCTGATCGTGGGCATCACGGGCGCCAGTGGTGCTGTCTACGGCGTGTCGCTGCTGAAGCGGGCCCGCGAACTCGGCGTCCACACCCATCTCGTGGCCACACCGGCGGGTGTGCTCAACGTCCATCATGAACTCGGCATCGATCGCGCGACGCTCGAAGGGCTGGCGGATGAAGCCCACAGTCCGGCCGATGTGGGGGCCAGCATCGCCAGCGGCTCCTATCCGGTGGATGCCATGGTGGTGGCAACTTGTTCGATGAAAACGCTGGCGGCCGTGGCCCATGGTTTGAGCGACAACCTGCTCACGCGGGCGGCGGACGTCACGCTCAAGGAACGGCGGCGTTTGGTGCTGATGGTGCGCGAGACGCCGTTCAACCTGGCGCACCTGCGGAACATGACGGCTGTCACGGAAATGGGCGGCGTCATCTTCCCCCCCCTGCCCGCCTTCTACCACCGACCGCAAAGCGTGCAGGAGATCGTCGACGACGGCGTGGAGCGCGTGCTCGCCCTGCTGGGAATCGGGCGGGCGCAGCCGCGGGCCTGGACCGGCCTCTGAGCGCGGCCCTTGTCGCTGCGCCTGCGGTCTATACCTTCCAGCGCTCGCGCGCCGACAACACCGCCCGCGGGTACACCGCCTGCCCTCGCGTGCCGTTGTAGCGTCCGAGTGCCATGAACAGGTCACCCTGTTCAAGGTCGAGGTAGTGCCGCAGGATGACGCAACCGAAGCGCAGGTTGGTTTGCGTGTGGAACAGGCGCTGGGGGTTTCCATCGCCGATGCTGTGGGCCCAGAAGGGCATCACCTGCATATAGCCCAGGGCACCGGCCGGGCTGATGGCGTATTTGCGAAAGCCACTTTCAACCTGAATGAGGCCCAAGACCAGATCGGGATCCAATCGTGCCCGGTGCGCCTCGTACCAAAGCGTTTGGGCGAATTCCTGCCGGGTGCTCAGGTCGGCCTTGTAGGGCTGCAGTCGTCCCACCGTGGGCACCAGCCAGTGGCGGTAGGACGGCCTCTGGTCACCCTCGACGGTGGGTGGCGGTTGTGGTGGTGGGTCCAGGCGTATGGCGGCGGCCAGTGCCGAACGCACCGAGTCGGCCAAGCGCTCCTCCGACTGGGCGCCTGCCCCAACCCCGGTGGATAGGCTGGCCAAGCCCGTGAGCAGCAGAGCGCGGCGGGGGATCAAGGCAGGCCGGCCATCACCGACGGCGGCGGATCTCCGCCAAGACCTCGGCAGCCGGCACGGTCTGGGCTGACGTGTCGCGGCGACCCTGGATTTCGACCGTGCCGGCCTTGAGGCCGCGGTCGGAGAAGACGACGCGCAAGGGCACGCCGATGAGTTCCCAGTCGGCAAACATCGCGCCGGGGCGCTCGCCGCGATCATCCAGCAGCACATCCACGCCCTGGGCGATCAGCTGCTCGTACAGGCCTTCCGCTGCGGCCTTGACCTCGGGGCTGCGGTCCATGCCGATGGGGCAGATCACCAACTCAAAAGGGGCGATGGAGGCGGGCCAGATGATGCCGCGCTCGTCATGGCCTTGTTCGATGGCCGCGCCCAGGATGCGGGTGACGCCGATACCGTAACAGCCCATTTCGAAGAACCGGGGCTTGCCGGTTTCATCGAGGAAGGTCGCGTTCATCGCCTTGCTGTACTTGGTGCCCAGATAGAACACATGGCCCACCTCGATGCCGCGTTGGATGGCCAACACGCCCTTGCCGTCCGGCGAGGGGTCGCCCTCCAACACATTGCGGATGTCGGCCACCCCATCGGGCTCGGGCAGGTCGCGTCCCCAGTTGACGCCGGTGTAGTGGAAGTCCACTTCATTGGCGCCGCAGACGAAGTCGCTCATGTTCGCCACGGTACGGTCGGCGATGACCTTGACCGGCTTCTTCAAATTCAAGGGGCCGAGGTAACCCGGCTTGCAACCGAAGTGGTCCTCGATCTCGGCAACCGTGGCGAACCGGAATCCACCTTGAAGGCCGTCCACCTTGCCGGCCTTCACCTCGTTGAGGTCGTGGTCGCCACGCACGAGCAGCAGCCACACGGTGGACTTCTTGACCACGCCGTCCTCGCCGATTTCGTCCGTGGCCAACACCAGGCTCTTGACGGTTTGCTGCAAGGGCAGCCCCAGGAGCTGGGCCACATCGGCGCACGTGCTCTTGCCTGGCGTGGGCGTCTTCACCAGAGCCTGGGCGGCCGCGGTACGCGACGGGAGCAGCGCCACCGCTTCGGCCAACTCGATATTGGCCGCAAAGTCGCTGGTGGGGCAATAGACGATGGCGTCCTCACCGGTGTCTGCGATCACCTGGAACTCATGCGAGAGGTCGCCGCCGATGGCGCCCGTGTCCGCTGCGACGGCCCGGTACTGCAGCCCGAATCGGTCAAAGATGCGCTTGTAGGCCGCAAACATGGTGTCGTAGCTCTTGGCTGCTGCGGCGGCATCACGGTCGAAGGAGTAGGCATCCTTCATCGTGAACTCACGGCCGCGCATGATGCCGAAACGGGGGCGGCGCTCGTCTCGAAACTTGGTTTGAATCTGGTAGAGGTTCTTGGGCAACTGCTTGTAGCTGCGGAACTCCTGGCGCGCGATATCGGTGACCACCTCTTCGCTGGTGGGCTGCACCACGAAGTCGCGCTCATGCCGGTCCTTCACCCGCAGGAGCTCAGGCCCCATCTTCGAGAAGCGCCCCGTTTCCTGCCACAGCTCGGCGGGCTGCACCACCGGCATCGTGACCTCGACTGCACCCGCGCGGTTCATCTCCTCACGGATGATGGCCTCGACCTTGCGAATGATCCGCAGGCCCATGGGCATGTAGTTGTAGATGCCCGCGCCCAGGCGCTTGATGAGCCCAGCCCGCATCATCAGCTGATGGCTGACCACTTCGGCGTCCGCTGGCGCTTCCTTGAGGGTGCTGATGAGGAACTCAGAGGCTTTCATGAAAGTGGAACGGCCCAGGGTTAGCGAGCATTCGCATCACGCACAGGGCCGGTGCAATAATCGAAGCAACTTAAAAAATCGGGGTTTGATTATGCTCGACCGTGAGGGTTTCAGGCCCAACGTCGGCATCATCCTGCTCAACAGTCGCAATCAAGTCTTCTGGGGCAAGCGGCTGAAGACGCATTCGTGGCAGTTCCCTCAAGGTGGCATCAAGCACGGGGAAACGCCCGAGCAGGCGATGTTCCGCGAACTGCACGAAGAAGTGGGTCTTCGCCCCGAGCATGTGCAGATCATCGCGCGCACCCGCGACTGGTTGCGCTACGAAGTCCCGGATCATTTCATCCGGCGCGAGTCGCGCGGGCACTACCGGGGCCAAAAGCAGATCTGGTTCCTGCTGAAATTGTTGGGCCGCGACAGCGACATGAACCTGCGCGCCACCGACCATCCCGAGTTCGATGCCTGGCGCTGGAACGACTACTGGGTGCCACTGGACGTGGTGATCGAGTTCAAGCGCGGCGTGTATGAGATGGCGCTGACGGAATTGGCGCGCTTCCTGCCTCGAGCCCACACACACAACCGCTACCTGCGGGGCGGTGCGCCCCGTGGGATGCAAGCGCGCCCCGACCCAGGAAGCCCGCAGACGCAAATGGCTGCATCGGCAGATGGTTGGGCCGAGGCCACCGGCGAAGACGCTACACCAGGATCAGGTTCGTCCGGTGGATGAGCTCTGATTCATAGACATAGCCGAGCACCGACTCGATCTGTGCTGAAGCCTTGCGTGCGATGAGGCGGGCCTCGGCACTGGAGTAGTTGGACAGGCCGCGCGCGATGGTGCTGCCGTCCGTGCGCCGCACCGCAATCACGTCGCCGCGGTGGAATTCGCCCTCCACCTCGATCACGCCGATGGGCAAGAGGCTCTTGCCTTCGGCGGCGAGCTTGGATGCAGCCCCTTCGTCGACGGTGACCGCACCGCGCAGCTGCAAGTGGTCGGCCATCCACTGCTTGCGGGCTGCGAGCTTGGGCGTCGTGGCCACCAGGGCCGTTCCGATGGCCTCGCCCCTGGCCAGGCGCAAGAGCACATCAGGCTCACGGCCCCAGGCGATCACGGTGGACGCCCCACTGCCAGCGGCCCGTTTGGCAGCCAGCACCTTGGTGATCATGCCGCCCTTGCCGATCGAAGAGCCAGCCCCCCCGGCCATCTCTTCAAGCTGAGGGTCGCCCGCAGCCGCCACATCGATGAAACGGGCTGCGGGGTCCTTGCGCGGATCAGCTCTGTAAAGGCCCTTTTGATCGGTCAAGATGACCAGCGCATCAGCCTCCACCAGGTTGGCCACGAGGGCCCCCAGCGTGTCGTTGTCGCCAAACTTGATCTCATCATTGACCACCGTGTCGTTCTCATTGATCACGGGGATCACCTGCAGACCCAAAAGCGTGAGCAGCGTGGAGCGGGCATTGAGGTAGCGCTCTCGATCGGCGAGGTCGGCGTGCGTGAGCAGCACCTGCGCACTGTGCAGCCCCTGTTCGCTCAGCAGCGACTCGTACATCTGCGCCAGCCCCATCTGCCCCACTGCGGCGGCGGCCTGCAACTCATGCAGTTCAGAGGGCCGCGCGGACCAGCCCAGGCGTTTCATGCCTTCGGCGATCGCCCCGCTGGAGACCATGATGACCTCGCGGCCCTCGCGGGCGAGTGAGGCCATCTGACGACACCAGTTGCCGATGGCTTGCGCGTCCACACCGCGGCCTTCATTGGTGACCAGACTGGAACCCACTTTGATGACGATGCGCCGCGCATGGCGCAGCACAGCCGGGTCGAGGTTGTCGGCGAGTTTCATGGTCGGCGGCCTCAGTCGCGACGGAAACGCGGGTCTTCGGGCTCGGGCTGGGGCAGCACCTCGGCCGACGCATCAAACCGCGCGTCAGGCTCCGGAACGGTCGGCGACCGATGCGCGGCCACGTGGTCGTAGATGGCGTGGATCAGCGGATCGAGTCCCTGACGGGCCAAAGCGGAAATCTCAAACACCGGGCCCTTCCACTTGAAACGCTTGACGAAGTCTTTGACCCGCGCGGCGCGGTCCTCCGGCGGGACCATGTCCATCTTGTTGAGTACCACCCAGCGGGGCTTGGCATGCAGGGCTTCATCGTACTTGCGCAGTTCCTCGACGATGGCCCTGGCCTGTTGCACCGGATCGACGTCATCGAATGGTGCCAGATCGACCAGATGCAAAAGCAGTTCGGTGCGCTGCAGATGACGCAGAAACTGGTGGCCCAGGCCCGCGCCTTCCGCAGCGCCTTCGATCAGGCCGGGAATGTCGGCCACGACGAAACTCTTTTCAGGGCCCACACGTACCACACCGAGATTGGGGTGCAGCGTGGTGAAGGGGTAGTCGGCGATCTTCGGTCGCGCGTTGGAGATTGCCGCGATAAGCGTGCTCTTGCCGGCATTGGGCATCCCCAGCAAGCCGACATCGGCCAATACGCGGAGTTCCAAGCGCAGCTTCTTGGCCTCACCCGGCCATCCGGGGGTCTTTTGGCGCGGCGCGCGGTTGGTGCTGGTCTTGTAGTGCAGGTTGCCGAAGCCACCGTCGCCACCCTTGCACACCAGAACCCGTTCGCCCGGCACCAGCAGCTCGGCGACCAGCTCGTCGGTGTCCGCATCGCGCAGGATGGTGCCCACCGGCATGCGCAGCACGATGTCCTCGCCAGCGGCGCCAAACTGATCGGACCCACGCCCGGGCTCACCATTGCGGGCCTCGTGGCGGCGGGCGTAGCGGTAGTCGATGAGGGTGTTGAGATTGCGGTCACCGACCGCCCAAACGCTGCCGCCGCGGCCGCCGTTGCCGCCATCGGGCCCGCCGAAGGGGATGAACTTCTCTCGCCGGAAGCTCACGCAGCCGGCACCGCCGTTGCCGGCTGCGACATCAATGGTGGCTTCGTCGACAAATTTCATGGGTGGTCAAAAAGGGCAAACCCCGGCGGACCGGGGTTTGCGGCTTGGTGCGTCCTGGACGCCGATGATCAACCGTGGGCCCCTCAGGGTGCAGTCGGTCAGGAACCGGCCGGCCGCACCCGGGATTCCGAGCGGTGGATCAGGCGGGCGTAACGGCCACCGTGTGGCGGTTGAGTTCGCCCTTGACAGCGAAGCTCACCGTGCCATCCACGAGGGCGTACAGGGTGTGGTCCTTGCCCACGCCCACATTGGCGCCTGCATGAAAACGCGTGCCGCGCTGGCGAACAATGATGGAGCCCGCCGGAACGGTCTGGCCACCGAACACCTTGACGCCCAGCATCTTGGGCTTGGAATCGCGGCCGTTTCGTGTTGAGCCGCCGCCTTTTTTCTGTGCCATGGTTCTTTACTCCGTGAGGGTTGGGCGCATGCTCAGGCGTTGACCGCGCTGATTTGCAGCTCGGTGTAGGTCTGGCGGTGGCCTTGCGACTTCTTGTAGTGCTTGCGACGGCGCATCTTGAAGATGCGCACCTTGTCATGCTTGCCATGGGCCAACACCGTGGCCTTGACCGAAGCGCCAGCGAGCAGGGGCGTGCCAACCTTCAGATCTGTGCCGCTTCCGACGGCCAGAACCTGGTCAATCACGATTTCCTGGCCAACGTCCGCAGCAATCTGTTCTACTTTGATCTTCTCGCCGGCAGCAACCTTGTATTGCTTGCCACCGGTTTTTATGACCGCGTACATGGGAAATCCTTTCTTGTGGTGTTTCCACCGCGCCCGATGGCAGCACGGGGTGCAGCCCGAGGTGCCGCCGTACGACGCAGGGAACCCTCAAGTATAGCAAAACGCCGGATCGGACCGTCTGTACGGTCCGGCAGCCCCCCGGCGGGCCTGGGCCCGTTCCTATAATCGCCGGCTGACACTTCGGACTGTCCGTGAGCTCGACCCCCACCCTCGAAATCGACTGCGCCGCCTGGCTGGATGCCCAAATGGGTCTTGTGGACGGGGTCATCCGCGCGCAACTCCATTCCGACGTGGCCCTGGTCAACCAGATCGGCCACTACATCGTGGGGTCCGGCGGCAAACGGGTGCGGCCGCGCTTGCTCTTGCTGGTGGCCGCAGCCCTGGGTCACCAGGGCCCGCGGGCCCACACCCTGGCGGCGGTGGTGGAGTTCATCCACACCGCCACCTTGCTGCACGACGATGTGGTCGACGAATCCAACCTGCGCCGGGGCCGGCAAACGGCCAATGCCCTGTTCGGCAATGCGGCAGCCGTCCTGGTCGGCGACTTTCTCTACTCGCGTGCCTTCCAGATGATGGTGTCGGTCCAGTCGATGCCGGTGTTGGACATCCTGGCCAACGCCACCAATGTGATCGCCGAGGGCGAGGTGCTGCAGTTGATGAACATGCACGACCCTGACCTGGCCGTGGCCGACTACCTCAAGGTGATTCGCTACAAGACCGCCAAGCTGTTCGAGGCCAGCGCGGAATTGGGCGCCGTTCTGGCCGATGCACCGGCCGACTCGCGCCGGCGCTGTGCGGAGATCGGACGACACCTGGGCACCACCTTCCAGCTGATGGACGACCTGCTGGACTACGACGGACAGACCGAGGCCTTGGGCAAGAATGTGGGTGACGACCTGCGCGAAGGAAAGCCCACACTGCCGCTGCTGCTGGCCATGCAGAATGGCTCGCCTTCAGAACGGGACCTGGTGCGGCGAGCCATTGAGCAGGGTGAAGTCGAGCGCTTGCCCGATGTGATGAGTGTGGTGCGGCGAACCCAAGCACTTGAGGGCACGCGGCAGGCAGCGGAGCGGGAAGCCTCCCTCGCATTGGACGGTGTGGCGACCCTGCCCGCGTCACCGTGGCGAGACGAACTCGAGCGCCTGGCCCGCTGGTCGACCCGGCGCTCGAGCTGAAGGGCCTGCATGGCCCTGAAGTCCACCATCTACAAGGCCAGCCTGGCCATTGCCGACATCGACCACGGCTACTACGCCGACCATGCGCTGACGCTGGCCCGCCACCCCAGCGAAACCGACGAGCGCATGATGGTCCGGCTGCTGGCGCTCGCCCTCAACGCCCATGAACTGCAGGACATCTGCCGGGGCGATGGGACGCTGGCCTTCGGCGCCGGGCTTTCCGACCCCGATGACCCTGACCTGTGGCTGAAGGACTACACCGGAGCGGTCAAGCTTTGGGTGGAGGTGGGTCAACCGGAGGATCGGCCGCTGGTCAAGGCTTGCCAGAAGGCCGATGCCGTTCGCGTCTATGCCTTCAACCACGCCGCCGAAGTCTGGTGGAAAGGCATCGAAAGCAAGCTCACACGCCTGAGCAAGCTTCAGGTTTTCCGCGTGCCGACCGAGGCCTCGCAGGCCCTGGCAGGCATGGCCGCGCGCAGCATGCAGCTGCAGGCCACGGTGCAGGACGGCGCGGTCACGATCAGCGGCGAGACCGGCAGCGTGATGATCGAGCCGCAGCGTTGGCTTTAGCGTTTTCCACCCCTTCGCAGCAGCGATGGCCACGGTTCGTCTGTGGGTGACTTGTCGAGACGTCGCGGATGAATGGTTGGTCGGCATCGTCTGGCAGGGCGCCGACTCGAGCCGCTCGGTCAGGGACCTCGGTGATCCCTGGACCGCTCCAGCGCCGACTCACGCCCGCGCAGCAGCAGCAAGGCCACCAAGCCGCTGGCCAATACCAACAGGGCAATGTGAACCGCCTGTTGGCTGATGGCATAGCGAACGCTGGAATAGGTCAGCCATGCGCAAGCCGCACCGAAAACCAAGGGCAGCAGGGGGTACAAGGGCACCCGGAACGGCCGATCGGCCTGGGGGTCCTTGTGGCGCAGCCAAACGAGTGCGGTGCTGACCAAGAAGAGGAAGGCCCAGAAGACCGGGGCCGTGAATTCGACCATGGCGGAGAAGCCATCGGCTTGCTGAGTGCCCAGCCCGATCAGCGCCACGCTGACCACCGCCTGGAACCAAAGGCCGGCCACGGGGCTTCCGGTGCGGCCTTCCCAGCGGGCCAACGGCGACAGCAGGCGCCAATCGCGACCCACCGCGAAATTGCTGCGCGACCCCACCACCATGGTGGCGTTGATGCTGGTCAGCGCCGCCACGGCCACCAGCAGACCCAGCGCCTTCTGGGCCCATGGACCGAAGGCCAGGCCCAGCAGGTCCGAAGCCGCCGTCTTGCTGTTGCTCAGCCCCTCCAAGCCCAAGCCCGAGAGCAGTGCGATGTTGACCAACAGATAGAGCGCGGCCAGGAGCGCGATGCTGGTGGCCATCACCCCCACCATCGTGCGCGGCCCTCCTCGCAACTCGGCCGATACATAAGCCGCCTCGTTCCAGCCCCCAAAGGTCAGCAGGACGAACACCAGGCACAGGCCCCACTGGGCGGGGGCCGGCGCAGACGCGAACCACTGCAGCGTCTGCGTCGGTTGGGCTTCCACCACCCAACCGGCCGCCACCACCGCCAACAGGCCCAGGAGTTCGAACGCCGTGAGCAGGGTTTGCAAGCGGGCTGATGCGGTCAGCCCGACCAGATTGACACCCGTGAGCACCGCCACGATACCCACCGCCCACAGGGCGCTCGAATAAGCCCCCAAGGGAATCAAGGACGTCATGTAGTCGCCGAAGACGAAGGCGAGCAAGGCGATGGAGCCTGGATTGATGATGGTGGCACGCGACCAGGCATACAGGAAGGACAGGTTCCTTCCGAAGGAGCGGTGCAGGAAGTGGTAGTCACCCCCGGCATGGGGATAGGCCGTGCACAGTTCGGCGTAACACAGGGCACCGGCCAGTGAGATCAGGGCGCCCAGCAGCCAAAGCATCAGGGCCCAACCGGCATCGCCACTGATACCGGCGACCAGCGAGGGCGTCTTGAAGATACCCGCACCGACGACGATACCGACGATCAAGGCCACCGCCGCACCGGGCTGCAGCAGCCGCAAAGGCTGCAATGGCCCGTCCTGAGACGACCCGGGCGTCAACGCCTCACGCCCTCAAAGCTCGTGTTCAGGTTCGCCGCATTGATCGTGCCTTCCAGGCGCCCGCCCGCGACCTTGGCGGTGAACTCCTGTAGCTCGCGTGTCCCGGTGATGATCTTGAAGCGCAGTTCCTGGCCTTGGAGCCGCGCTCCGATCAGGGGGTGGTTGACGCCATTGAGGGTGAGCGAGCCACCGATTTGCTGAAACGACTGCTGCAGCAGGAGCCGGGCGTTTCCGGGGCCGAAGCCGCTGAGCGTCCACTCGCCATCGACCTGCGCGGGAACCACCCAGAGATAGGCCCGCGCAGCTCCGAACTCAACGGTCGCATCCGGCTCCCAGTCGCCCATATTGAAGGCATGCGACACCACCCGCGTACCGGGCTTCATGGCCAAGAGCGACGGCCGAAGGCGCATGTTCAGGTCCGGGTAGAGGTAGAGCGTGACGACGGTGGCGGAACTGAAGTCTTCCTTGAAGATGTCCCCGGTGATGATGCGGACCTTGTCGGCAACACCGGCCTGCGCAGCCTTGGCGCGGGCGTAGTCGGCCAACTGTGGGTTGTATTCAATGCCCACGCCAGATGTGCCGAATCGCCGGGCTGCGGTGATGGGGATGATGCCGTCGCCGGCACCGAGGTCGTAGAGGCGGTCGTCAGACCGCACCTTGGCCACTTCCAGCATCCGGTCGATCAGACCCTGGGGCGTGGGAATCCACATGACGTCCTTGCCCGGCTGGCCCCGCGACGGCGTGTAGGTGGATTTCGCGGCCGTGGTCTGCTCCGCCTGGACCCCAGAGGCCGGGATCGCCAGGGCCGCCACCAGGGTCATGACCCCCAAACGCCAGGCGATGCTCATGCCCCCACCACCTTGACATTGGCACTGACGCCCGGAGACCCCTGGATGCCGGTGGTGTCGATGGCGACATGCCAGTGCCCATGGGTGGGAATGGTCAAGCGGATGGGGGACTGTCGGACCACGCCACCCGTGTAGATGTGCTTGACGCCGTTCTTGTAATTGGTGAAGTTGGGCGTGTCCATCAACCGGACATTGGCCACGGCCGTCAGGCTCACCTGGACCACCTCCCCGGGCTGACGCGGGCCCAGGTCCGTGTAGAGGAATTTCATGCCTTCTCCTGCGGGATCGCTTGGGTTTGTATTGTCAAGCAGTGGGGGCGTCCCGGGCGCGGGCCCGGTGTACCGGCCACGCCCATGGAGCCACCGCGCTGCAAGCTTACCGCGCGAATCGCCGTTTTGGACTCATGGATGACACCCCCGGGGACCGGAAACCCCGAGGTCGCGGGCGTTTGGCCGCGCGGCTCAGTTGGACCGCCGGACCAGGTCCCAGATCTCGCGCTCGGTGGCCGTGCCTTTGTCGGGCGTGTGGAGAATTTCGGTCATGCGGGGTTCGTTGCACAACTGCGACAGCTGTCGGATCTGACTGAGCAATTCGCGGTAGCGCTCGACGGCCGCCGCCGGCTGCTCCATGAGCTGTGGCATGGACATCAAGGCATGGTTGGAAACGGCCGCCCGCTGCTGACGGGCCTTGTCGATGAGACGGTTCACCTCATCCCGGCTGAGGTGCAAACGCTTGGCCTCGGCATCGATGATGCCCTGCTCTTCTTCCGAGATGGTGCCGTCCGCCAGCATCTTGTACAGCTCGTTTTGCAGGGTCTCGCGCTCAATGCGCAACTGGTCGGTAAAGGCAGACGACAGCAAAGCCGCCGGAATGGCAAAGATGCCGATGCCCAGCAGAGCCAGCACGATGGTCATGGCGCGGCCCATGGGTGTGACGGGCGAGATATCGCCGTAACCCACGCTGGCCAGGGTCACCACGGCCCAGTAGATCGACTGGGGAATGTTTTCGAATTTTTCGGGCTGCGCTTCGTGCTCGAAGAGATATCCCAGGCTGGCCGTAAGGATCACCAGCAGCAACATCACGAAAGCCGAAGCACCCAATACCGGCCACTCCCGCTTGACGACACGACCCAGGGTCATGGTCGCGCCGGTGTAACGCGTGAGCTTGAGCAGCCGCATCAGGCGGAAGATCCGCAGGAAGCGCAGATCGATCAGGTGGTGAAGCATCGCCTCCAGAAAGAAGGGCAGGATGGCCAACAAGTCGATCACCGCAGTGGGCGTTCGTGCGTATTTCCAACGGGGCAGCCATGAATCTTGGTACCTGGGGTCTTCGACCGCCGAGTAGATCCGCAGCAGGTACTCGACCGTGAAGATGGTCACCGCCACCGTATCCAGGATGATGAACTCCAGCGCCAGTACGAAGTGGATGGAGTCCACGGACTCCAGGATCACCGCCACCACCGAGATGACCACCCAAACGACGATGAAGGTATCGAAGTAGCCGTGGAGGCGGCCGCCAAATTCGCTCGGCCACACCAGCGCATGGATGTGCTGGCGCAGCGTACGGCCACGATTGAGCGCCATGAATTCATGGTAGGCCGGCACCATCAGACGCAACAGCTTGAAGATGCGCAGCAGGCGCAGGGCCCGCAGCATGCGCAAGTCAAGCGCTATGAACATGGACAGGTAGAAGGGCAGGATGGCCGCCAGATCCACCAAGGCGAAGGGGCTTCGCACATAGGCCCAATGCGGGTTTTTGGCGTGTGCGAATTCGGCATCCTCAGGGGCCAGATAGAGCCGCAACAAGTACTCCGCCGTGAAGATCACCACCGAGGCCACGTCAAACCAATGGAACGCGGTTTTCCAAGGGTCGTAGATTGCCGGCACGTGTTCGAACAGCAGCGCAAACAGATTGGCGATGATCAGCAGGGCGATGATGCGGTCGACGCGCTTGTGCAGATTGCCTTCCGCATGCGGATCCAACAGCCAGACATAGAGCCATCGCCGCAGGGGTACCTCGCCCGGAGCCGGCAGGGGCACGGGGACTGGGTGCGATGCAGCCGTTGGGGGGCGGTGCAGATGGGCGGCAGGTGTGCTCACAGTTTGGCCTCCCCAACATGAATGGCGTAACCCGCGGCGTCACACGCCGAGAAACGGATCAAGAGGCCCTTGGCCATGCTTTCCGAATCGGGCATCGGCTCCCAACTGACGGTGGGCGGAAAGCCCGGCGGACTGTGTACGCCCTTTTCGATCACCAAACCGCCACGCCCGGCAAAGTTGCCGCGTTCACAGCGGGCACGCATCAACGGCAGGCCTTCACCAAAGGGGTTCTGGGCGCCTGCCAACAAGCCACCGGCATCCAACCATTGCGCCTTGCATTGGCCCCAGGTGAGGGCCGTGGGCTCGGAGGGCGCTGCAGCATCAGCGTCGGCCCCTTCACCGGGCTCCCCTGACAACGGGGCGCAGATGGTGGGAGGCACAGGTTCGGTGCTGTCCGGGTCGCTGGCCACCGACACCGCCCATCGGTGCAGTGTCTGGGCCTGGGCCTTGGCATGCTCCATGAGACTGGCTTCACGCCAGGCTACACGGGCCGAAAGCGCAACCCCGGTCAAGGCCGCCAACAGGACGATGAAGAAGATCACATCACCCGTGCTGGGGCGCAACCGCGACTGGGGAAGGCCCGTAGCCAGGGTCTCCTCGGCCGAGTGCTCGAGCGGACGCACGGGCGTTCCGGTCTCTTCCGCTTTGGCCACCATGCGGTTCTCCTTCCCTCTGGATCCCATGGGCGGGATCGGCAGACCATGTGGGCATCAACGCAGGAAATCGCCCCACTGAAAGGGCGATCCAAGCCGGATTCTTAGCCGGAATAACCCTTGATGGTTAAGGGGATTACCCAGGGCAGGCGCGATTGAGGCTTCAGCGCACGATGGGGGCGATGCTGCTGAACTGATCGGTCCACAGGCGCAGGCCGGGCAGGTCCTGGGGATCGGTGCCCAACAGCCGCCCCTGCTCATCGCGGATCTCCCGATCCACCGACGGGTGGGCCTGCAGATAGGCCGCATCGCGGGTCATGATGAAGTGCAGGTTGCGCCGGATGTTGCGTGTCTCGTCAAACGCCTGGTACTTGTGCCGGAAGGACAGGCCCAAGGCCTGCGCCTGCGCCTTCACCACGGGATAGAGGTTCAGATAGGCATTGGTGATGTTGATCGCCAGGTAGCCGTCGGGCTTCAGATGGTCGCGGTAGATGCCAAAGGCCTCGCGGGTCAACAGATGAATCGGCACCGAACCGCCCGTGAAGGCATCGAGCACGATGACGTCATAGCGCTTGTCTTTGGGCAGTTGCTCCATGCGCAGCCGCGCATCGCCCAGAAAGATCTCCTGTTGCCGGGCCTTGCATGAGGACAGGTTGTCGAACCAGCGCTGCGCGATGCGCACCGCCTCCGGGTTGATCTCATAGAAGTCGTAGGCGTCCGCCTCGCGGGCGTAGTTGGCCAGGGTCCCAGCACCCAAGCCGATCAGGGCCACCTCCAGGCGGGGTTGGCGGTCCATGGCCCACTGCAGGGTCTCGCCGATCCCGCTGTCGCGGGCGTAGTAGGTGGTGGGCACATGGCGCAGGTGGGGCGACAGCGACTGCTGCCCATGGGTGACGCTGCCGCTGAAGAAGACGCGCTCATCCCGATCGGGATCCCCGGGGTAGCGATGCTCGGTGACGGTGACCGTGCCATAGAAATTGCGCGCCTGGTCCAGCAGCACCTGGGTGGACTCGGCCGTCCGAACATCCCGCCACGACCAGGGGTTGAGCAGGTTCACCAGCAGGCCCACCATGGCCACCGACAGGGCAACCGTGCCCCAAGCCGCGAACCGCGACATCGGCAAGGGCCCCCTGAAGAGGACGCGACTGGCCAGCAGTGCCGCGACCACGAGTGCCATCAACCACTCGTGGTAGTCGTCGAACCATTGCGTGGCCACCAAGGTCACGAACAAGCCGCCAAAGGCGCCGCCCACCGACATGCACAAATAGAACTCGGTCAGCCGAGTGGGGTCCTGCGGGCGACGGCGGTAGAGCTCGCCATGGCAAAGCATGCACACCACAAACAACAGCCCGTAGTGCAGCCAGCGCAACTCATGGACGCCATAGTCCCAACTCAAGCCGAACCAAGCAGGAATGTCGCTGATGCCGGCCGTGGCCAAGATGAGCAACAGGGTGAGCAGCGCAAAGACACGGGGGCGGTACCAGCGGGGGTGGTCGAAGGTGAGAATGAAGGTGACCAGGTACAGGCCGAGTGTCGTGATCCACAGTCGAGGCTCGGGGGCCACGTCATGGCTGATCTGATCGGTGGCTGCAATGAACACCAGTGAAGCCAGCGCCGGCAGCGCCACCCAGGACAGGCGCTGCACCAGCCCGACCGCTGGAGCGCCGGAGCCCTCGGCCAAGGTCTCGGGCCGCGTGGGGCTGGCCTGCACGGCCATCGGTGCCTGCCAACGGCCGATGGCCAGCGGCAGGCACAGCAACACGAACAGCCAGAAGCCCACCGTCCACAGGCGACCCATCTGCTGCTGCTCCAGCCAGGGCTCCAGCAGGTAGGGGAAGGACAGGAGGGCCAGGAAGGAGCCCACGTTGGAAAGCGCGTAGAGGCGAAAGACCGAATGCGCGTGCGGGGTGCGGGTGAACCAGTGTTGCACCAGTGGACCGGTGGTGGCCAGACAGAAGTAGGGCAAGCCCACGCTGGCACCCAGAATCAGCAGCACCTGCATGACCGGCGCGTCCGGCGTGGCCGGGCGCCACTCTGCGCCCGGGAGCACGCGCGTGGCCAGCAGGGCCGAGACCACGAGCAGGGCCACATGGATGCGGGCCTGCAGGGGTCGTGAGGGCAAGCGGGCCAGGCCGTGGGCGTACAGGTAGCCCAGGCACAGCAGGATCTGAAAGAACAGCATGGCCGTGGTCCAGACGGCTGGGCTGCCACCGAACCAGGGAAGGATCTGCTTGCTCAGCAGGGGCTGAACCTGGAACAAGAGGAAGGCGCTGGTGAAGATGGTCAGCGCAAAAGGCACCAAGGTCCAGGGACGGGACGAACCCTCGGCGGTCGGGGCGTGTGAGTGCATGAATGGTTGGCCCCACGCGCGGTCGATCGCCTGGGCATGACGGCCACATGTTGTGATTGTCGGAGGGCTCGCAAACGCAGGTCGCCGCAATTGGCCTTGCCACGACGCACCGAACCGGGGCGCATCCTAACGATTCGGGGCCCACGGGCATGGCAAACCCCTGTTGGACCGTGGGCCATTCAGCAGGGGCCGCACCCGACGCAGGGTCGTCCATGAGGCCGGGGTCGGGTCGGGAATCGTCCCATCGGTATGATGAAACTTCATTCCAAAGAGGCCACTCCATGTCACAAGCCGACTTCGACAGCCTGGTCCCCCCTGGCGGCCTGAACCGCCGCCACTTCACCCGGTCCGCCTTGGGTGTGGGTATCGCCGCAGCCGCTGGGCCCGTGGTGGCGCAGACCGCCATCAAGACGCCCACCACCGGACTGACGGTGGGCGAGGTCACCATCGACGCGGGTGGCTTCAAGTTGCCGGCCTATCGGGCGGCACCGGCAGGCGTCCGAAACGCACCCGTGGTGCTGGTGGTCAGCGAAATCTTCGGCGTGCACGAGTACATCGCCGATGTGGCCAACCGTTTTGCGCGTGCCGGCTACTTCGCCATCGCGCCGGAGTTGTTCGCGCGAGCCGGGGACCCCACGTCCTATGGCGAGATCGCCAAGCTGATCGCCGAGATCATCATGAAGACACCGGACGGCCAGGTGATGGGCGATCTGGATGCTTGCCTCGCGTGGGCCCAGGCACAAGGGGCCGATGTTGCCCGTGCGGGCGTGACCGGGTTTTGCTGGGGTGGTCGCATCACCTGGCTGTACGCGGCGCACCAGCCCCGACTCAAAGCGGGCGTGGCCTGGTACGGGCGCCTCGTGGGCGCAACCAACCCCACCTGGCCTGCGCACCCGATCAACCAAGCCGGCGGCCTGCACGCGCCGGTCTTGGGCCTGTACGGCGGCAAGGACGACGGGATTCCGCTCGATTCAGTGGAGCGAATGAAAGCTGCCCTGGCCCAAGGCAGCCCCGCGGCCCAACGCAGCGGGTTCGTGGTGTACCCGGAAGCACCGCATGCCTTCCACGCGGACTATCGGCCCACCTACCGGCAGGAAGCGGCCGAGGACGGGTGGAAGCGCTGCCTGGCGTGGTTCAAACAGCACGGGGTGGCATAAGAAGGTCACCCTCCAGCAGCTTCACGCGGGCGGGATGAGGCCCGGGTGTGAAGCCATCCTGCCGGGGCGTGGACTGCGGTGGACCTATGGGTGTACGGCCATGGTGGCCCCATCAGGTGCGGGCCCATCCATCGTGAGCGCGCGTGCGCTGAGCCGCTTGCTTGGGCGTTGTCACTGCCTCGCGCCCTGGAACGTCGCGTTCAGGTGCGAAGCCGCGAACTGGCCTTCCAGGCGCCCATTGACCACCGTGGACCTGAACGCCTGGACTTCCCGAGCAGCCGTGATGATCTTGAAGCGCAGTTCCTGCCCCTCCAACCTGGCCCCGACCAAGGGGTAGTCGATGCCGTTGAGGTTGAGCGTTCCACCAATCTGCTGAAAGGTTTGTTCCAACTTCAGGCGTGCACCGCCAAGGCCCTCGCCCCGCAGCACCCATTCACCCTCGACGCGGGCCGGCACGACCCATAGAAAGGCCCGGGCGGCCTCGAATTCCACCGTGGCATCGGGCTCCCAATCGCCCATGGTGAACGCATGGGAGACCACCCGAGTCCCCGGCTTCATGGCCAGAAGGGTGGGCCTCAGTCGCATGTTCAATTCAGGATAGAGGTAGAGCGTCACCACCGTGGCCGCGCTGAAGTCTTCCTTGAAGATGTCGCCCGTGATGATCCGGACCTTGTCGGTCACGCCAGCCTGCGCGACCTTCGAGCGGGCGAAATCCGCCATTTGCGGGTTGTATTCGATGCCGACACCTTGGGTGCCGAACCGGCGCGCCGCGGTGATGGGGATGATGCCGTCTCCCGCCCCGAGGTCGTAAAGCCGGTCACGCGAGCTGACCTTGGCAACTTCCAGCATCCGGTCGATCAGTCCGACGGGCGTGGGTATCCAGATCACATCCTTGCCCGGCTGTCCGAGCTGCGGCGTGTAGGTCGACTGTTGGGGAGAACTGGGATTCGCCCAAGAGACCGAGGCGGCCCATGTCAGCACCAGCATCAAAGCCGTGCAAATCCGTTGGGGCCATACGGGCTGGAAGGGAGTGCTCACGGCTGGCATTTCCGGTGGTGGTCGGGTGGGGTTGGGTGCACGCCAAGCGGGGTTTGCCCACTCAACAGGAGATCCGATGTTAGCGGGACGCCAGGATGCCCGGGTCGCTTCACCCACGGCAGTGCTGGGGCCGTATTCACTCCCGTGCCGGCGGTGGCAGTCGATACGCAGCTGGGGTGCGAGAGAGCTTGATGGGTGAGGCCACTCCGCGGTAGGACCCGATCTCCACCACCATGCCGCGATGGTGGGTGTGGGCGGCAGACAGGGCTGTGGCCACATCCTGGATCGGCGCACAAGGCACGCCCTCTCGGACCAGGCGGTCAGCCAAGGCCTGGCATTCAAAGCCCACCAAAGCGGCCTCCAGCTGCCGGGTGAGTTCGCTGCGATGGCGGTTGCGCTGGCTGTTGTTGGCAAAGCGCTCGTCATTGGCCAAGCCCGGCACGCCGATGATCCGGCACAGGGTGGTGAACTGCTTGTCGTTGCCAACGGCCAAAAAGATTTTTTCGGTGCCGGTGGCGAAGGTGTCGTAGGGCGTGATGTTCGGGTGCGCATTGCCGCTTCGCCCCGGGATGCGGCCGTCCATGAGGTGATTGGCGGCATGGGGGTGCAACAGGGAAAGCCCGGCGTCATACAGCGCCACCTCCAGGAACTGCCCACGACCGCTGCGTTGGCGCTCGAGCAGCGCGAAGCTGATGCCCAGCGCGGCGTTCAGGCCGGTGACCATGTCCACCACCGGCAGGCCCACGCGCAGGGGCTCACCCCCCCGCGCATCGGGCTCACCGTTGACACTCATGATGCCCGACAGCGCCTGGATGGCGGCGTCGTAGCCGGGCAGACCGCCCAAAGGACCATCCGCACCGAAGCCGGTGATGCGGCAAACCACCAGGCGCGGGAATCGCTGGGCGAGCACGTCGGGACCCAAGCCCCACTTCTCCATGGTCCCCGTCTTGAAGTTCTCCACCAGCACATCGGCCTGCGTCAGCATGTCGAGCAGTCGCTCGCGCTGGGCCGGATCGGTGAAGTCCATGGTGCAGCCGCGCTTGTTGCGGTTGAGCCCGTGGAAGTAGGAAGCGGTGCCGTTTGCATCAAAGGGGGGGCCCCAGCCCCGGGTCTCATCGCCCACGGGTGGCTCCACCTTCAGCACATCAGCGCCATGGTCCGCCAGGATCTGGGTGCAGTACGGGCCGGCCAGCACACGAGACAGGTCGACCACCTTCAGGCCGTCCAGACTCCCCGGGGGGATCGGCAATGGGGTTGCAGCGGGGGTCTTGGGGTTCATGCTTGATTCCTCTCCAGATGCTGCTGCAAGGCCTGCAGGCAGTCGGCGTTGCAATCGGTCATCAGCCAATGGCTGGCCTGGGCCATCTCCACCAGCGTGACATCAGGCAGGCGTGAAGCGATCAGGCGCCCGTTGGCCGGCGGTATCAACTCATCCTGCAGACCGTGGACCACCAGGGTCGGCGTGGTGATGCCGGGCAGGTGTGGATAGGCCGCCCAGTAGATGAGGCCATAGAGCTGGGCCTGGTAGTCGCGTGCAGCGGGTTGGTTGGCCAGGCGCACCAGCGCGTCTTCTTCGAAGAGCGAATCGGGTGTGTGCAGGCCATAGGTGTGCGGCCGCATCCGGCGCAGGCTGTCCTCGGCCGACATGGTGGCCTTCTCGAACAGCAGCTGGCGCACGCGACCAGAGGCCTGGATGGCCCAGGCGCCGCCAGGATGGGTGCCCAACAGGCTCAGCGATCGCAGCCGCTGGGGAAAGTCGATGGCGAACTGCTGAGAGATCATGCCCCCCATCGAAAACCCGATCACATGGGCGCTGGCTTCGCCGGCGGCATCCAGCACCGCCGCCACATCGGCGGCCATGGTGGACACACGGTGCACCAGGGACTGGCGAACCTGGGTGCGGCCGCTGCCGCGGTTGTCCAGCAGGATCACCCGATGGGTACGGGCCAGTTTGGGCGCAATGCGAAACCACATCGCCGAACTGCAGCCCAGGCCCATGACCAGCACCACCGGCTCGCCCTTGCCGAGCGAGTCCCAGTAGATGCGGGCATCCGGTCGTTCGACGAAGGCCATCAGTTCATCTGCGTGATGAACTTCGTGTTGAGATAGCCGTCGAAGGTCTCCAAACCGCCTTCGCTGCCCATGCCGCTGTCGTTGATGCCCCCAAACGGCGTTTCAGCCAGTGCCAGCCCCAGGTGGTTGACGGACACCATGCCCGCCGCCAGACCCGTGCTCAGCACATGCGCGTTGTGGTTCGAACGCGTGAACACGTAGGAGGCCAGGCCGTAGGGCAAGCCATTGGCGCGCCGCAGGGCCTCGTCCACCGTCTTGAACCGGATCATGCCGGCCACGGGGCCGAAGGGTTCCTCACGGAGCAGGCGCGCGTTGTCGGGCAGGTCGGCCACCACCGTCGGCGCAAAGTAATTGCCTACGCCCGGCAGCGGCGCGCCACCCACGAGGATGCTTGCGCCGCGCTCACGCGCGTCATCGATGAAGCCGGCCACGGCACCCACGCGGCGCTGCTGCGCCAAGGGACCCATCTGCGTGCCCTCCACGAGGCCGTCACCCACCTTCAGGGCGCTCGTCTTCTCCACGAAACCGGCGACGAAGCGTTCGTACACACCGTCCTGCACATAAAAGCGCGTGGGGGAGATGCACACCTGCCCGGCATTGCGGAACTTGTAGGGCACCAGGAGCGCGATGGCGGCTTCCACATCGGCGTCGTCACACACGATGACCGGTGCGTGGCCGCCCAACTCCATGGTGCTGCGCTTCATCAGCGCCGACGCCTTGGCCGCCAGCATCTTGCCCACAGCGGTGGAGCCCGTGAAGGTGATCTTGCGAACCACAGGGCTTTCAATGAGGTGATTCGACACGTCGGATGGCACGCCCCACACGATGTTGAGCACGCCCTTGGGCAGGCCGGCATCATGGAACAAGCGCGCGATGGCCAGCACCGCGCTGGGGGCATCTTCCGGCCCCTTGAGGATGACGGCGCAGCCCGCCCCCACCGCCGCCGACACCTTGCGGATGGCCTGGTTGAAGGGGAAGTTCCAGGGCGAGAACGCCGCCACCACCCCCACCGGCTCACGCAGCACGGTTTGGCGCACGGCCGGGTGCCGGGCCGGAATGACGCGGCCGTATATGCGGCGGCATTCCTCGGCATGCCACTCGGCATGTTCGGCACAGAACATCACCTCGCCCACGCTCTCGGCCAAGGGCTTGCCCTGGTCCATCGTGATGCCGCGGCCGATCTCCTGAGCGCGGGATCGGGCCAATTCAGCGACCCTGCGCAGCACGTTGCTGCGCTCGATGGGCGAGCTCTTCTTCCAGCTTTCGAAGGCGCGGGCCGCGGCGGCCAACGCCCGGTCCAGATCTTCGCGCGTGGCGTGGGGAAGTTTGCCGATCACCGCCTGGGTGGCCGGATTCAGGATGTCCTGTTCGTGGCGGCCACCGCCGTGGATGAATTCACCGTCGATGTAGAGGCTGAGTTGGGGGTAGCTCAAGATGAGATCCTTGTTCGGAGCGTGGGAACTGTACGGCCTGTGGAAGCGGCCGGCCGATCAGATGGCGATCAACACGGTGGCCCGCCTCAGGGCACCAGCACCGTGCGCCCCACGACGCGGCCGTGGTGCAGGTCTTGCAAGGCCTCATTGGCCTGGGCAAGCGGCCGCTGCCGGACCGGGATGGACTTCATTTTCGTGCGCTGGACCAGGTCCACCAGTTCCTGCAATTCCTGCAGCGTGCCCACATAGCTGCCCTGCAGGGTCAACGGACGCATCGGAATCACCGGCAGGGCCAGGGTGAGGTCGCCGCCCATCAGGCCGCAGATGACGACGTGCCCGCCGCGTGCGGCACTGGCCATGGCCAGGCCCACTGTGGGGGTGGCGCCCACCAGGTCGAGCACCGCGCGGGCACCACCGCCAGTGGCCTGCTGGATTTGCTGAACAGCGTCGGGCGCCCGGGCATCAATGGCCAGCAGCGCGCCAGCAGCCATGGCCGCTTCGCGCTTGACCGGGTCCAGGTCGACCACGATGGCGCCGTGGCCACCCAAGGCCTTGAGCACCTCGATGGCCATCAGCCCCAGACCACCGGCACCGATGATCACCACCGGGTCGGTGGTGACGCGCCCGCCGAACTTCTTGATGGCACTGTAGGTGGTCACTCCCGCACAGGCCAGGGGTGCGGCCTCGGCGATGTCCAGGCCGTCGATGTCCACCAAGTAGCGCGGGTGCGGCACGATCACATACTCGGCGAACCCGCCCGGGCGTGCGACGCCCAGGGCCTGCGGCTTGATGCAGATGTTTTCCTCGCCGCGTCGGCAGGCGGGACACTCGCCGCAGCCGATCCAAGGATGCACCAGGGCCACGCGGCCCGGCTTCACACCGCCGTCCTGCTGGGCCCCGGCGCCAGCCGAGACCACCTCGCCGACGATCTCGTGGCTCAGGGTGAGCGGCGGCTTGATGCCGCGCTCGGCCAGGGTGAGCTTCTTGCCACCGCCCAGGTCGTAGTGGCCCTCCCACAAGTGAAGGTCGGTGTGGCACACGCCCGCAGCCCGCACCTTGAGCAGCACCTCGGTGCCCTGGGGTTCGGGGATGGGCCTCTCGACGAGTTCAAGATCTTGGCCGTGGTGGAGCACGCAGTAGCAACGCATGGAGGGTCCTGGGGGAGAAGAAACGAAAAAAGGGGAATGGGTGGATCAGCGGGTGTCGAGGGCCAAGGGCTACACCGAGCGCGGGGCGAGCCAAGCGTTCAATGCAGGCCACATGCGCAACTCCGCGCCGCGGCCGGCCACCAGGCCCACATGGCCACCCTTGATGATGAGCTCCTGCCGGTCTGCGCTGCCCACCTGCTGCACCAGATCGCGCGAGGAGGCGTAGGGGGTGATGTGGTCGTCTTGCGCGAGCAGATGCAGGAAGGGCGCGCGGACAGCACCCAATTTCACCGCGCGGCCCCCGACGCGCCAGGTGCCGGCCACCAGCTGATTGCCGCGCAGGAAATCGCGGACCATCTGCCGGAACACGCCTCCGGGGAAGGGGATGTTGTCGGTCTCCCACTTGCCCATGCGCAGGTTGCTGCGGATCACGCTTTCGTTGTCGGCGTGGTTGAGCAGGTTCATCGCACCCGACACCTTGCCAAACGGTCGCAGGGCGCGCAGTGCGTTTTGCACCCATTCGGCCGGCACATTGCCGTGCTCGGCCAGCAAGGCCTCCTCATTGAAGTCCTCGCCCATCCAGGCCCTGAGCGACTCGAGCCCCTGGCTGTTGACCGGTGTGGCCATGCACACCAGATTCTTCAGAGCGGGCCGCTGGTGATCGGTCAGGGCCGCCCACATCACCGACAGCAAGCCGCCGATGCAGTAGCCGATCACGGACAGCTCGCGCTCGCCGCTGTGCCGCAGCACCTGATCGACGCAAGCCGGCAGGCGGTCCAGCACATGGTCTTCCAGGGTGAGTTCACGGTGCTCTCTGCGCGGGCGCCCCCACTCGATCATGTAGACGTCAAATCCCTGCTTGAGCAGAAACTCCACCATGCTCTGACCTGGAACGAGGTCCAGGATGTAGGGCTGGTTGACGAGCGAAGTCACGATGAGCACCGGCACCCGGTACACGCTGTCGCACAGCGGCCGGAAGTGATGCAGCTTGAGCGTGCCCTGCGCGTAGATCGTGTCCTTGGGGGTGGCGCCCAGCACGCCGGTGAGGTGGGCGAAATCCGCCGTGGGCAGGCCCATGCGCTGCAGCACGCGCTGCGCGGCATTCGGAAAGGGGCGGACTGGGCCGACCGGCGTGGGCAGGCTCATGGTGCTGTGGGTTTGCGGTCGCGTCGGGGCCGGGCCGTTCCCACAGGCTTGGCGGTGCCCGCCGGTGCGTGCGATGCGGCGATCGCCTGGGCCAGTTGGGAAACAGCAGCGGCCAAATGCGCCATGCCGTCTTCAAGCCGACCCATGCGTTCGTCCAGTGCTTCCAGATCGGTGCGGGAGGGCAGGTTGGCCGCAGCCAGTGAGGCCTGCGCCAGCTCCGAGAACTGACGGTGCATCAACTGCATCTCGCTGACTTGGCGGTTGAGCGCCTCGCCGGTTCGCTCATCCTTGAGCAGTCGGGACACCGCCTCGCTCCACTGGGCCTCGCTTTGCACGATCCAGTCGCGCCACAGGCGCACGGGACTCAGCGCGCTCCAGTCCGGCAGCACGGTGTGGTCGGGTTCCGCAGCCGCGGCTCGGGCTGTCTTGGCAGCGGCGTTCATGCGGCCGCCTTGAGGATGGTGCGGCCGCGGATGCGCCCGGCGCGCAGATCCTCCAGCGCTTGCGTGGCGCCGGACAAGGGCTGGGTGCTCAGGGGCAGGTCCGGCAGCACGCCCGAGCGGGCGATGTCCATGAGTTCCTGCATTTCCTGGAGGCTGCCCACATAGGAACCGGTCACGGTGACGGCCTTCATCGACACCATGGCCGGTACCACCGGGGTGGAGCCGCCAAACAGACCCACGCACACCAGCTTGCCAGCCTTGCGCAGGGCTCCGAAGCCGAAGTTGAAGGTGCTGGCCGCGCCGACAAAGTCAATCGCGGCAGCCACGCCACCGGTGGACTTGAGCAGGGCCTTGAGCGCACCGTCGGCCTGGGGGTCGATGATCTGTCCGGCGCCGGCCTCGCGGGCAATGTCCCATTTCGCCTGATCGAGTTCCACCACGATGGGGGGGGTTTCAAACAACTGGCGGGCCAGGCGGATGCCCGACAGACCCACCCCACCGGCCCCGATGATGAGCAGTGGGTCCTTGGGTCCCAAGGGGGCGACTTTCTTGAGCGCGCTGTAGGCGGTCAGGCCCGAGCAGGCATAGGTGCAGGCCTGTTCCTCGGCCAGGTTGCCGTAGTCGATCAAGTACCGCGCATGCGGCACCACCGTGTGACTTGAAAAGCCGCCGTCGCGGTGGATGCCCAAGGCCCGCGGACTGTTGCACAGGTGCTCATGACCCGCTTCGCACAGGGAACAAGTGCCGCAGCCGATCCAGGGAAACACCACACGACGGTCGCCCACCTTCACGCCCTGCGCATCAGGCCCCACCGCCACCACGGTGCCGGCGATCTCATGACCCAGCGTCCGCGGGGGTTGGACGGTGCGGGTCATGTCCAGCTTCACATCGTTGCCGAGGTCGAAGTAGCCGTCGTGCAGGTGCACATCACTGTGGCACACGCCGCAGCTGCCCACGCGCACAACCACTTCGGTGCCCTGCGGTGTGGGAATGTCGCGCAGCACCTGCGCAAGCGGTCGTCCAAAGGCTTCGACCTGGTAGCTGGTCATGGTGGTCGTCATGGGGAGTCTCCTGTCGGCGCTGGGCCGGAATCGATGGGATCAAGGCGGCAATCGGGTCGCGGAACTGCTCGACCGTCATGGACCCGCTCGGTGGGGCCATCGGGTGTCAACCGATGAGGCCGCACGGATGAACTGGGGCATCGCGCCGTGTCGTGCGTATATGTATTATTATGCACTTATTGTGCGCTGTCAAGCATTATAGTGCAACATTGGGGTCCCGCCAGGCCCCATGCCAGCTGCTATCCTGATCGGGGTGCGCAGCCTGTTTCATTTCGCCTTCAATGTCACGGACCTCGAGGCCGCTCGGCGTTTTTATGGCGATGTGCTGGGTTGCCGCGAAGGCCGCTCAACCGACACCTGGGTTGACTTCGACTTTTTCGGGCACCAGATCTCGCTGCACCTGGGTGAGCCGCTGAAGACCGCCTTGACCGGACATGTGGGCGAGCACCTCGTACCCATGCCGCACTTTGGGCTGATCCTGCAGCGCCGCGACTGGCAGGCCATGGTCGATCGACTGCAGGCTGCCAGCATGCGTTTTGTGGTCGAACCCCAACTGCGCTTTGCCGGCCAGCCGGGCGAGCAATGGACGATGTTCTTCCTCGACCCCTTCGGCAACCCGATCGAGGTCAAGGGCTTCGAGTCTCTTGAAACGGTGTACGACAGCCTACCGCAGCGCGCGGCGCCGGCCCAGTGAAAGGTCGCACACCTGCTGAACCGCCGAGCCCACCAGCCAAGACGCCAGCACAGCGACAGCCAGGAACCCCAATGCAGCGGGCGCCCCCTGAAGGTCCCATTGTTCCCAAAGCCCGCTGGCGGCGATGATGACGGCAAAGTGGCTCACAAATGTGCTGTAGGACACCTCGCTGAGGTATCGCACCGATGCGGCGACCCGGGCGCGCGGATGGGCCCACGGGATGTGTGAGAGCGCATACAGGCTCAGGGCCGTCCCCAGCGCCAAGGCCGGGCGCGGACGCGGGTCAAGAACCCAGTCCATCAAAAGCAGCGCCACCGTGATCCAGAGCCACTTCTGGGCCGATGCGCTCTCGCGCGCCCAACTCACCAAGGCACCAAGGCCATAGGCCGAGAGGTAATAGATCGCCCAGATGTCCAGCATGCTGGCTTTGCTGAAGATGTGGATGGAGGCCACGGTGGCCCCAGCCACCAGAACCGGGGCACGGGTCTGTGCCAAGGGAACATCCAGCCGCCGGGACACCTGCACCAGCAGCACGAAGAGCGCAAAGAGTTGCAGATCGATGGCCACATACCAGACCCCGGCAGACAGGGCCTCGACGCCCAACACATCCTGCAGGAAGAACAGGTGCGCGAGGAAGACGCCAGGGGTGGGCAGAGGAGACAGCCAATCTTCGTGCGTCAACTCATGGCCGATCCACCAGGTGGCACCCACCACGAGCAGGAGCGAGAGCACCAATTGCGGCGCCAAACGCAGGTAGCGCCGCCAGATCAAGGGCATCAATTCCTCTCCCGCCTGCTTGCCAAGCGATTGCGCGGCCAAAAAGCCCCCCACCACCAGGAAAGGCTGAACCGCCAATCGCCCATCGTCATGCAGAAACGCCACGACAGTGGGCCAAACCGGGGCCAGCCAATCCGTCATGGGTGCGTACTGGCAAAAGTGGTGCAGGACGATGACCTGGGCAGCCAAGGCCTTGAGGCTGTCGATGAAGGCGGACCGGTTCATGGGCAATCAATCCGTGGAACCCGCCCATGGGCCGCACGGGTTCACACGATTCGGGCGGAACTGCATCACAGGACCGACACTATGACAGACCTGATGCGCCGTGGAGAGCGACCCTTGACACGGCCCTCCACGCGGTTAAGGGTGTACGCTCATCCCACCATTTCGGCAGCCCGCTCCATGATGAATGCCTCACGCCCTGCCCCGCTGACCGAATCGGTGCCTTGATGAAGCCGCTGCCCTCCATCAAACCCGGCCGCTATCGCCATTACAAAGGCGGCGAGTACGAAGTGGTTGGTGTGGTGCGCCACAGTGAGTCGCTGGAGCCGATGGTCCTGTATCGGCCGCTCCATCAAGACGCTGGTGACTGGGTACGACCCCATGCCATGTTTCTGGAATCGGTGGAGCACCAGGGCAAAACCGTACCGCGCTTCGAGCGGGTGGCCGACACGGAGCCGGTGGTGGGCCCCAACACCGTGTGCCTGTGGTTCAACGGCACGGCCGAGGCCGCCGCACGCTTTTATGCAGCCACCTTTCCGAACAGCGCGGTGCGGGCGGTTCACCGTGCCCCGGGCGACTTTCCTTCGGGCCGTCGCGGCGATGTGCTGACCGTCGAATTCAATGTCCTGGGTATCCCCTGCCTGGGCCTCAATGGAGGGCCGGCCTTTGAGCCCACGGAGGCCTTTTCCTTCCAGGTGGCCACGCAGGACCAGGCAGAAACCGACCGCTACTGGGATGCGATCGTGAACAACGGCGGCCGCGAGAGCGCCTGCGGCTGGTGCAAAGACCGCTGGGGGGTGTCCTGGCAGATCACGCCGCTGGCGCTGACCCGCGCCATCACACATCCTGACCCGGCGGCCGCTCAGCGGGCCTTCGAAGCGATGATGTCGATGCGGCGCATCGACATCGCCGCCATTGAGGCGGCGGTGCGCGGTTGAGGCATCAAGCTTCAGAAGGGATAGTGTCGGGGCGTTGTCTGCATCGTGATCCAGCGCAGCTCGGTGAACTCCGCAATCCCGGCCTTGCCGCCGAATCGCCCGAGTCCTGAGCCCTTGACACCGCCAAAGGGCATCTGCGCTTCATCGTGGACGGTCGGCGCATTGACATGACAGATGCCGGAATCGATGCGGCGCGCCACATTGAACGCGCGCGCCACATCGCGGCCGAAGACGGCAGCACTCAGCCCGTACTCGTTGTCGTTGGCGCAGGCGATGGCCTCCTCCACACCTTTCACGCGTACGATGGCCTTGACCGGGCCGAAGGTTTCTTCGTGATAGATGCGCATCTGCGGCGTGACGCGGTCCAGCAGCGTGGCCGGCATCAGGGTGTTGTCGGCCTTGCCGCCACACAGCAGCTTGGCCCCCTTGGCCAGGGCATCGTCGATCAAGGCGTTGCAGTGTTCCACCGTCGGCATGCCGATCACGCTGCCCAGCACCACAGGTTCGGGCTTGCGTGGGTCGCCCAAAGGGAGCGACTTCGCCTTCTCGGTGAACTTGCGGACGAACTCGTCGGCCACCTGCTCGTCCACAATGATGCGCTCGGTGCTCATGCAGATCTGACCACTGTTGGCGAAGCAGCCGAAGGCCGCACCCTTGACCGCCTCGTCCAGGTCGGCATCGTCCAGGATCACCAGCGGTGCCTTGCCACCCAACTCCAGCACCGCTGGCTTGAGGTACTTGGCGCACGTCATGGCGATGATGCGCCCGACGCGGGTTGAGCCGGTGAAGTTCACACGACGCACGGCCGGGTGAGCCACCATGGCCTCCACCACGGCGCCGGCATCCTGCGGTGCGTTGGTGATGTAGTTCACGACCCCTGGCGGAAAGCCCGCTTCCTGCAAGGCTTCGATGATGAGTTGATGGGTACGCGGGCAGTTTTCGCTGCCCTTGAGGATGACGGTGTTGCCGCAGGCCAAGGGCGTGGCGATGGCGCGCACGGCCAGAATCACCGGCGCGTTCCAGGGCGCGATACCCAGCACCACGCCGGCGGGTTGGCGCACCGCCATGGCCAGACTGCCCGGGACATCTGAAGGAATGACCTCGCCACTGATCTGCGTGGTCAGTGCTGCAGCCTCGCGCAGCATGCCGGCGGCCAGGAACACATTGAAGCCGGCCCACATGCCAGTGCCGCCTGTTTCTGCCCCCACCGCCTCGATGAATTGCGGCGTTTTGGCCTGCAACTGATCAGCCGCCTTGAGCAGCAGGGCGCGGCGCTCATTGGGGCCGGTTTCGCTCCAGGTGCGGAAGGCCTCGGC
>JBMSQF010000021.1:0-35825 GCA_049423145.1 Burkholderiaceae bacterium | reverse complement strand
AGGCCATTGAAAGCGCTGCCCGCACCGGCAAGATCGGTGACGGCAAGATCTTCGTTTCCCCGCTGGAGCAGGTGCTGCGCATCCGCACGGGTGAAACCGGAAAGGATGCACTGTGATGAAGAAGCTCTTTGCCACCTTCGCCCTGGCGCTGGCCGCCGTGGGCTTCATCGGTCTGGCCGCTGCGCCAGACCTCAGCTGGGCGCAAGCGGCGCCGGCCGCCGCTGCGGCGGCTTCGGATGCGGCTGCAGCGGCCGCACCCGCGACGGCGGCCTCTGATGCCGCAGCGGCCGCAGCGCCGGTGCCGGTGCCCAACAAGGGCGACACCGCCTTTATGGCGATCGCCACGGTACTGGTCATCCTCATGACCATCCCGGGCCTGGCCCTGTTCTACGGCGGCCTGGTGCGCAGCAAGAACATGCTGTCGGTGCTCATGCAGGTCTTTGTCATCTTTTCCCTGATCTCGGTGTTGTGGGTGATCTACGGCTACTCGGCCGCGTTCACCGCAGGCAATCCCTTCATCGGAACGCTGGACAAGATCTTCCTCAAGGGTGTCACGCCCGAGAGTGTGGCGGCCACCTTCAGCAAGGGTGTGTACATCCCGGAGTTCACCTTCGTGGCCTTCCAGGGCACCTTTGCCGCGATCACCACGGCACTCATCGTGGGTGCCTTCGCCGAGCGCATCAAGTTCTCGGCCGTGATCCTGTTCTCGATCCTTTGGTTCACCTTCAGCTACCTGCCCATTGCCCACATGGTTTGGTACTGGGATGGTCCGGACGCCATCACGTCTGAAGAGACGCTGTCCACGGTCACCGCCGCCGCAGGCTTCCTGTGGGCCAAGGGTGCTCTGGACTTCGCCGGTGGCACCGTGGTGCACATCAACGCCGCCGTGGCGGGTCTGGTGGGCGCCTACATGGTGGGCAAGCGTGTCGGTTACGGCCGCGAGGCGATGGCGCCGCACAACCTGACGCTGACCATGGTGGGCGCGTCCCTGCTGTGGGTGGGTTGGTTCGGTTTCAATGCCGGTTCCAACCTGGAGGCCAATGGCGTGGCATCGCTGGCCTTCATCAACACGGTGGTGGCCACGGCAGCCGCCACGCTGGCCTGGTGCGCCGGTGAAGCCATGCTCAAGGGCAAGGCATCGATGTTGGGCGCGGCTTCCGGTGCGGTGTCCGGCCTGGTCGCCATCACCCCGGCCTGCGGTTTCGTGGGCGTCGGTGGTGCCTTGGTCATCGGCCTCTTGGCGGGCTTCATCTGCCTGTGGGGTGTCAACGGCCTGAAGAAGATGCTCGGCGCTGACGACAGCCTGGATGTGTTCGGCGTGCACGGCGTTGGCGGCATCCTGGGTGCCATCCTGACCGGTGTCTTCGCCTCACCCAGCCTCGGCGGCACGGGCATCTGCAACTACGTCACCAACGTCTGCGGCGAGTGGGGCGGCACGGGTGCCCAAGTGTGGGTGCAGACCCAGGGCGTCATTGCCACCATCGTGTGGTCGGGCGTTGTGGCCCTGGTGATGTTCAAGATCGTGGACATGGTCATCGGCCTGCGCGTGAGCGAAGAGGAAGAGCGCGAAGGTCTGGACATTTCTTCGCACGGCGAGACGGCGTACAACCGTTGAGCCGGTGCATGACCCCCGCCGCCCGCAACCGGGTGGTGGGCGGTCTGTAACGATTGTTCTCCTCGGTAAGCGAGTTGGAGCCTTCCGGCAACGGAAGGCTCATTTTTTTGGCCGTGCCACCTCCCTAGAATAGGGTTCAAACCCCTAGGAATCCCATGGTCCCCCACCTCATCACGGCACTGACCGGCCCCATCAACGAACTCGAGCAGCGCATCCTGGAGTCGATGCCGGCCATCGAGAGATGGTTCCGGCTCGAGTGGATGGAGCACACGCCGCCTTTCTACACATCGGTGGACGTGCGCAATGCGGGCTTCAAGCTCGCGCCGGTGGACACCAACCTGTTTCCCGGCGGATGGAACAACCTCACCGAGGACATGCTGCCCCTGGCCGTGCAGGCGGCCATGGCGGCCATCGAAAAGATCTGCCCCGAAGCCAAGAACCTCCTGCTCATTCCTGAAAAGCACACGCGCAACACCTTCTACCTCACGAATGTGCAGCGCCTGATGCAGATCTTCACGCAGGCCGGCCTGAATGTGCGCCTCGGTACGCTGGACGACACCATCACCGCGCCCACCACGCTCGAAGTGCCCGACGGCAGCACGCTCACGCTCGAGCCTTTGGTCCGCACCCGTCATCGCCTGGGCCTCAAGGATTTCGACCCCTGCACCATCCTGCTCAACAACGATCTGTCCGGTGGAATCCCCTCCGTCTTGGAGAACTTGCACGAACAGTACCTGCTGCCGCCGCTGCACGCCGGCTGGGCCGTCCGGCGCAAGACCAACCACTTCCAGAGCTACGAGGAAGTGGCCAAGAAATTCGCCAAGCTCATGGGCATGGACCCCTGGCTGATCAATCCCATGTTTGCGCAGTGCGGACAGGTGAACTTCAATGAAGGTCAGGGCATTGAGTGCATCCAGGGTCAGGTGGACGCGCTCATCACCAAGATCCGCCGCAAGTACAAGGAATACGGGATCCAGGAGAAGCCCTTCGTGGTGGTCAAAGCCGATGCCGGCACCTACGGCATGGGCATCATGACCGTGCGCGACGCGGCCGAACTCAATGAGCTCGGCCGCCGCACCAAGAACAAGATGAGCGTGATCAAGGAGGGGCAGGCCGTCTCCGAGGTCATCATTCAGGAGGGCGTGCTCACCCACGAGCGCGTCAACGATGCGGTGGCCGAACCGGTGGTCTACATGCTCGACCGCTATGTGGTGGGCGGCTTCTACCGGGTGCATGCCGAACGGGGCGTGGACGAAAACCTCAATGCGCCCGGCGCGGCCTTCGTACCGCTGGCTTTTGCCGAGCCCAACCACCTGCCGCGCCCTGGTGTGAAACCGGGCGTGTTGGCACCCAACCGCTTTTACATGTATGGCGTCATTGCACGCTTGGCCATGCTGGCGGCCAGCTACGAACTGGAGGCCACCGACCCGGACGCCGAGATCTACGAATGAGCCCAGCCCTTCGGGCGTCCACAACCGGGCCGCTCTCGATGTTGCGCCGCAGCAATTTGTGGCGCACAATAATGTGGCTTTCGCTCTGAAGGCTCGCCTCGGCGGACCGCCTTCTCCTTGAACCCTCCCGCCCAGCACGCCCGTTCCCCTTCCGCCCAGGCCGCCTTGGCCCTGGTGGCATTGGGTGTGGTCTACGGGGACATCGGCACCAGCCCGCTGTACGCGCTCAAGGAGGTGTTCCATGGCGAGCATGTGGCGCTGACGCACGCCAACATCCTGGGCGTCCTGTCCCTGCTGTTCTGGACGATGACCATCGTGGTCTCGGTGAAGTACGTCCTGCTCATCCTGCGCGCGGACAACAACGGCGAGGGCGGCCTGATCGCCATGCTGGCCCTGGCCACCCAGGCGGTGAAGGACCAGCCCACCTTGCGCAATGTGCTGATGATGGTGGGTCTGTTCGGCACCGCCATCTTCTTCGGTGATGCGGTGATCACGCCGGCCATGACCGTGCTCTCGGCTGTGGAGGGTATTGATGTTTACGCGCCCGACTACCATGCCCTGATCGTGCCCATCTCGCTGCTGGTGCTCACGGGCTTGTTCGGCGTGCAGCGCTTCGGCACGGCGCTGGTGGGCAAGGCTTTCGGTCCCCTGATGCTGCTGTGGTTCGGCAGCCTGGCCCTCCTGGGCGTTCCCTCCATCCTGGAGAACCCGTCAGTGCTGGCCGCGCTGAATCCCGCGTACGCGCTGCAATTCGGCCTGGAAAACGGATGGATTGCCTTCGTGGCCCTGGGTGCGGTGGTGCTGGTGGTCACCGGCGGCGAAGCGCTGTATGCCGATCTCGGGCATTTCGGCAAGCGCCCCATCCGCATCGCCTGGTACGGCGTGGTCATGCCGGCGCTGATCCTGAACTACTTCGGTCAGGGCGCCCTGCTTCTGCGCGACCCGCAGGCCATCAAGAACCCCTTCTTCCTCATCGCGCCCGAGTGGGCGGAGATCCCTCTGTTCATATTGGCCACGCTGGCGGCGATCGTGGCCTCACAGGCCCTGATCACGGCGGCCTTCTCGGTGACCAAGCAGGCGATCCAGTTGGGCATCCTGCCGCGCATGCGCATCCTGCACACCTCGGTACGCGACACGGGGCAGATCTATGTGCCGTTCATCAATTGGATGCTGTTCGGCTTCGTGGTGCTGGCCGTCACGCTCTTCGGCTCGTCGAGCAAGCTCGCCGGTGCCTATGGGGTGGCCGTCACGATCGACATGACGATCACCACGGTGATGACCTTCTTCGTCATCCGCTACGGCTGGAAGTACCCCCTGTGGCTGTGCGTTCTGGCCACCATCTTCTTCTTCATTATCGACATCACCTTCTTGGCGTCGAACCTGCTCAAGCTGTTCGCCGGCGGTTGGTTCCCCTTGGCCATCGGCCTGGGTATGTTCACGCTGATGCTCACCTGGCGCCAGGGCTCCAGCCTGCTGCGCGAGCGCCTGCGCGAGGACGCGATCCCCTTGCAGGATTTTCTGGATGCGGTGTTCGTCAACCCGCCCACCCGAGTAGAAGGCACGGCGGTGTTCATGACGCCGGATCAGGGGCTCACCCCCACCGCGCTCATGCACAACCTCAAGCACAACAAGGTGCTGCATCAACGCAATCTGTTCGTCACCGTACGCCACCATGATGTGCCGTGGGTGGGCTTTGACCACCGCGTCGAGGTCACGCCGCTGGGCCATGACTGCTGGGCGGTGACCTTGAACTTCGGCTTCAAGAACGAACCGGACGTTCCGCAGGCTTTGGGGCTGCTGAAGTCCCGCGGCGTGGCCCTCGATGAAATGGACACCAGCTACTTCCTCAGTCGCGACATCGTGATCCCGACCCTCGGGCAGGGCATGGCCATGTGGCGAGAGAAGCTCTTCGCCGGTCTGCATCGCAATGCCGCAGCCGCCGCCGACTTCTTGCGCCTGCCCACCAATCGCGTGGTGGAGTTGGGCTCCAAGGTGGAGATCTAGCCCGGTGTTTCCCGCGCAGGCACGGATATGAAGCTGCTGTTCATTGCCGACCCTCTGGAGTCCTTCAAGATCGTCAAGGACAGCACCTACGCCATGATGCGCGAGGCGCAGCGGCGCGGGCACACGGTCATGGCCTGCGAGCCCAAGGACGTGCGTTGGCAGCGAGGTGAAAAGGTCACCGCCTTCGTGCGGGACATCGCCCTCATCGACACCCCGGTTGATCCCTATGAGTGGTTCGTGGCCAAGCAGGCCGCGCCGGATGAGCGGCCGCAGGTGCTGTGTGAGGTCGATGCGGTGCTCATGCGCAAGGACCCACCCTTCGACAGCGAGTACTTCTACGCCACCCACTTGTTGACCCAGGCCGAGCGCGAGGGCGCGCATGTGTTCAACAGCCCGCAGGCGCTGCGTGATCACCCCGAGAAACTGGCCATCCTCGAGTTTCCCGCCTTCATCGCCCCCACGCTGGTCACCCGCGACGCCTCGGACATCCGCCGTTTTCACGCCGAACACCGCGACATCATCCTCAAGCCGCTGGATGGCATGGGCGGCATGGGCATCTTCCGGGTGCGGGAAGACGGGCTGAATCTGGGCAGCATCACCGAGACACTCAACCGACATGGCGCCCAGACCGTGATGGTGCAGCGCTACCTGCCGGCGATTGCCGACGGCGACAAACGGGTGCTGGTGGTTGGCGGCGAGGCGGTGCCCTACAGCCTGGCCCGCATCCCACAGGGCGGTGAAGTGCGCGGCAACCTCGCCGCGGGCGGGCGCGGCGAGGCCCGATTGCTCACCGACCGTGACCGCGAGATCGCCAGCGTTCTGGGGCCGGTGCTGGCGGCGCGGGGCCTCCTGCTGGTGGGTTTGGACATCATCGGTGAGCAACTCACCGAGATCAACGTGACCAGCCCAACCTGCTTTGCCGAAATCACCGCCCAGACGGGCTTTGATGTGGCGGCACGGTTTCTGGATGCCTTGGAGTCGGCGGTGGCTGCGAAATCCGGGAAAGCCCCCGCGGCCTGAGTTCGCGTGCGCAAGCGCTGGGCCAAGCAGATCGGGGAGTGGGCAGGGCCGCTGGCCCAGGCGCTCGTGGTGGGCGCCGCACTGCACGGGTCGGTGGCGGCCCACGACACCTGGTTCGAGCGTCTCGCCTCATCTCTGGCCGATCAGCCGGTGCTCATCTTGGGCACCGGTGACCAGTTTCCTGTTTTCGATTCCCGCCATGACATCGAGCATCTGGCTCGCAGTGCTTGCAGTGCCGGCGGGCAGACCACCGGACCGCTGGTACGGGCCGAGCCGGCTGCGGGCGAATGGCGCTTGCGACCCCCGCAAGTGCTGCCCCCGGCTGCCCGCGTCTCCTGCTGGGCCCAACTCCAGCCCTTTGAGATCGAATTGACCGACGCCGTCGTCGAGGCTTACTTCCAAGAGGCGATGCCGCCCGCGGCCGTGCGCCAAGCCTGGGCCGCGCAACGGTCTCGCGGACAGCCCTGGCGGGAGCGCTACATCAAGCACGCCCGCATCGAATGGTTCCCTGATCCCCAGCGGGGCGCCGCTCCGCCAGAGCCGTCTCCCATGGGGATGGATGCCTTGATGCTGCGTCCGCTGCAGGCCCCGCGCGCGGGCGAGGAACTGGTCTTTCAGTTGATCAAGAACGGTCAGCCGATGCCCCACTTTTCGGTGGAGTTCCGGTTGCACAGTTCCCGTTTGGGTTTGTGGCGCCGCTCGGATGAACAGGGTCAGGTGCGTTGGCGTGTGCCGTCTGCCGGCCGGTGGATTCTGCGGGGCATCGAGATCACACCGCCACCGGCGCAGGCGCTCGAGCCGCTTTGGCAGGGACTGTTCATCACCCTGGCCTTTGACGTGTTGCCCGCGGCGCGTCCCTGAGGCCTGTGCGGCGTGGATGGCCACTTGGCCTCAGGCGCACGGAGACAATGACGCCATGGCCTTGCTCAATCTCTCTCGCCTGCACCTGGCCTTTGGCCATGTGCCCCTGCTGGATGCGGCCTCATTCGCCTTGGAAGCTGCTGAGCGCGTCGCGCTGATCGGTCGCAATGGTGCGGGCAAGTCCTCCTTACTGAAGATCATCGCCGGACTGGAACGCCCTGATGAGGGCCAGACCCAGATGCAGCAGGGTCTGCGGTGCGTGTATGTGGCGCAGGAGCCCACGTTTGCAGACGGCTGCCGCGTGTTCGAGGCCGTGAGCCTGGGTTTGGGCGATGTCTTGAGCCTTCGCCAACGCTACGACGAACTGCTGCATACCCCTACGGACTTCACTGCCGAAATCGACCGCTTGCACGGGCAGATCGACGCCCTGGACGGTTGGGCCTGGGAGTCCCGCGTGCAGGAGGCGCTGCAGCGGCTGCACCTGGATGCCCACGCGCCCGTGGACCGCCTGTCCGGCGGCACGCGCAAGCGCGTGGCACTGGCCCAGGCGCTGGTGGCGCGGCCCGACGTGCTGCTGCTGGACGAACCCACCAACCATCTGGATCTCGATGCCATCGAATGGCTGCAGGAACTGCTGCGGGGTTGGCGCGGCGCCTTGGTCTTCATCTCCCATGACCGCGCCTTCATCGACACGGTGGCCACGCGCATCGTGGAACTCGACCGCGGCGTGCTGCGCAGCTACCCCGGGTCCTATGCCGCATTCGAACAGGCGCGCGAGCGCGAGCTGGAGGCCCAAGCGCTGGCCCATGCCCGCGCCGACAAGTTGCTGGCGCAAGAGGAAGTGTGGATCCGCAAGGGAGTGGAAGCCCGCCGCACGCGCAGTGTGTCGCGCGTGGCGCGCCTACAGGACTTGCGGCAGCAGCGGGCGCAGCGGCGCGAGCAGCTCGGGCAGGTCCGGCTCGAACTCGACGCGGGGCAGCCCAGCGGCAAGATCGTGGCCGAACTGCAGGATGTCGGTTTTCGACATGCATCCGACCAGCCCTGGCTGGTTCGCCACTTCTCCTCGACCATCCTGCGCGGCGACAAGGTGGGGCTGATCGGGCCGAATGGTGTCGGCAAGACCAGCCTTTTGCGGCTCATCCTCGGGCAGGCCGAACCGACCGAGGGCCGCATTCGGCGCGGCACGCAGCTCCAGCTGGCCTACTTCGATCAGATGCGCGGCGGCCTCAAGCTGGACGCCACCCTGGCCGACACCATCAGCCCGGGCAGTGAGTGGATCGAGATCAACGGCACGCGCAAGCATGTCATGGGGTACCTGGGTGATTTCCTCTTCGCGCCCGAGCGCGCCAACAGCCCGGTGCGAACCTTGTCGGGGGGCGAGCGCAACCGCCTGCTGCTCGCCCGACTGTTTGCCTTGCCGGCCAATGTGCTGGTGCTGGACGAGCCCACCAACGATCTCGACATCGACACGCTCGAGTTGCTGGAGGACTTGCTCCAGCGCTATCGCGGCACGGTGTTTCTCGTCAGTCACGATCGTCGATTTGTGGACAGCGTGGTCACGAGCACCATCGCCTGGGAGGGGGATCCAGCCATGGGTGCTCAGCCGGGACGGTGGCGCGAGTACGAGGGCGGGATCGAGGACTGGATCATCCAGCGCAACCGCGCACGCGCTTTGTACGACCAAGAGACCGCACGGTCCACCGGCGGCACGGCGCCGCCGACTCCCGCACCGCGCGCCGAAGCGGACACGCCCGCAGTGGGCAGCAAGCGCAAGCTCAGCTACAAGGAGCAGCGCGAACTCGATTCATTGCCGGAACGGATCGAGCGGCTCGAATCCGAACAGCGGTCGATCAGCGACGCCCTGGCCGATGGGTCGCTCTTTGTCAGCGACCGTCCGCGCGCCACGGCGCTCAGCCAGCGCAGTGCGGCCATCGAGGAGGAATTGATGGCTGCCTTGGAGCGTTGGGAGCTGTTGGGCTCGAGATGACGATGGCCCTGGGGCGACGGGGCTTGGACCTCAGCTCATGGCCAAGGCCCGCACCCGTTCCAAGGCGGCCTGCACCGTGGCCTGCCGGATGGCCGCGCGGTCGCCGGTGAGTTGCAGTCGCTGGGCACCGACCGTGCAGAAGGTCTGAGGGGCGCCGCCCTGCGCCCATCCGCTGGGCGCGGCCGGTTGCGGCATCGACCGAACCGCCCACCCAAGCCACACCGTGCCCACCGGCTTGCCGGGCACCGCACCACTGGGACCGGCTATACCGGTGACGGCCACGGCCACCGCGGCCTTCGAATGCCGCAAGGCCCCCTCGGCCATGGCGCGCGCCACCGCCTCGCTGACCGCGCCCTCTGCCGCCAGCGTCGGTTCATCCACCCCCAGCAGTTCGGTCTTGGCCTCATTGCTGTAGGTCACGAAGCCGCGGTCGAACCAGGCGCTGGATCCGGCCCTGTCCGTGCACCGTGCAGCGATCAAGCCGCCGGTACAACTCTCCGCGGTGGCCAACATCCAGCCGCGTGCGCCCAAGGCGGCGGCCACCTCGGCCACCAACGATGCCACCGGATCGTTCAAAACCACCAAAGGGCCCACAGCATCACCACGCAAAAAGCAGCCACCAGATCGTCAAACAGAATGCCCCAGCCCTGCAGAAGCCCGACGGCCTGCGGCGATCGAGGCTTGAACAGTTGGTCAGCCCAATGGACTGGCGGCGGCTTGAGGGCATCGAAGAATCGGAACAGGCCAAAGGCGATGAGCTGCTCGAGCCCCGAGGCGGGTTGAATCATCAGCAGAACGATCCAAAAAGCCACCACTTCATCCCACACGATGCACGATGGATCGGCGGTGCCGAGTTCTCGGGCCGTCCGGGTGCAGGCCCACACCCCGACGGCGATCCCGATCGCAATCAGCAACACCCACTGCGCGTCGTCCAGGAAGGGCTCGAGCACGAGGAAGCTGACCCAGGCCCACAAGGTGCCCACCGTGCCGGGTGCCATCGGCGACAGCCCACTGCCCAGGCCCAGCGCGATCCACCGCGCGGGGTGACCCAGCATGAAGCCCACCGTTGCGCGCACCGGCGCGGGCGTCGCCGGGTTCGATGCAGGATCCGTCGCCATGCTCAAGGGTCTGTCGATCCGCTGAGGAAGTGGTCGAAGCCGCGCGGCAACCGCTCCGAGGGCCAGGCCCCCGTGCCGGCATGGCCGGCTGCTTCGTCCTCGAACACCTTCAAGCCGGCGCCCGCCACGATACGCCCGATCCGCGACAGGCCCAGGCCGCAAGCGGCCGCCCGATCGACCACCGTTTGCCGCTCAGCAGCGGGCGCTGCCACCAGCAGTTCGTAATCGTCACCGCCGCCCAGCAGCGCCTCCCGTTGCCCTTCGGCCGGCTGTTCGGCCATCCAGCGGCTGCGCGGCAGGGCAGACCACCACAACTGGGCCCCCACACCGCTGGCGGCCAGCACATGCGCGAGGTCGCCGGTCAGGCCATCGCTCAAGTCGATGGCGGCATGCGCCAAGCCCCGCAAGGCCAAACCCAGGGCCACCCGTGGTTGCGGCCGCTCCATGCGTTGGCGCGCCGCCTCGAAACCGGCCTGGCAAAGGCGGGCGCGCCCGCGAAAAACCTCCAGTGCCAGTCGTGCATCGCCGATGCCGCCGTCCGTGGGGTGGCTCACCCAAAGGTCGTCCCCGGCCTTCGCACCCGAGCGCAGCAGCGCGGCCCCTGCGGGCACGGTACCCATGACGGTGACGGTGATGCTCAGCGGCCCGCCGGTGGTGTCTCCTCCGGCCAGCACGATCCCGTGCTCGTCAGCCAAAGCGTGAAACCCGCGCGCGAACCCTTGGAGCCAAGCGGGATCGGTCCGCGGCAAGGTCAGGTTCAGCGTGCAGGCCTGCGGCTGCGCGCCGCAGGCCGCCAGGTCGCTCAGGTTCACGGCCAGGGCCTTGTGACCCAGGGCCTCGGGGTCCACCGTGGAGAGAAAGTGCCGCCCCTCCACCAGGGTGTCGGTGCTCACGGCCCACTGCTCGCCGGCCTGGACCGTCAGCACGGCGCAGTCATCGCCGCCGCCGACCGCCACCCGGCCGCGTCGCGCGTCCTGGGGCCGACGGAACAGGCTTTCGATGAGCGCGAACTCACCCAGCGCCACGTGCCACCCCGCTGTGCCCCAGAACCTCCGGGTGCTCCTTGAGCCGGTTGACCAATTCCACGGCGGACTTCACGCCCATCTTGTCGAACACCCGCGAACGGTGCACTTCCACCGTACGCACCGAGATGTCCAGCGCATCGGCGATCAGTTTGTTGGGCAGCCCCTCCATCACCAGGCGCATCACCTCGCGCTCACGCTCCGTCAAGTCCGCCATCGCCCGCCGCATCTGCAGCCGGGCCCGCTGCGCCAGCAGGGCTTGTGCGCTGTGTGCCAGCGCCTGCTCGATCCGGTCGACCAGCGCATTGTCGGAAAACGGCTTTTCGACGAAGTCGAAGGCGCCGCGCTTGACGGCTGCCACGGCCGTGGGCACATCGCCATGACCGGTCAGAAAGATCACCGGCAATCGCTGCAGCAAGCCCCGCGCGGCCAGGCGCTCAAACAGTTCCGGCCCGCTCATGCCGGGCATGCGCACGTCCAGAAGCAAGCATGAAGGGCTCCGCGGCCAATCTTCATCGTCACCCCGGGGTGGTGTCGCCGGCACATGGGCCTCAAAGGTCTCCGCGCTGGCAAATCCCTCGCTGAGCAGCCGCCGGCTGCGCAGCAGCCAGGCCAAGGCTTCACGCACCACGTCCTCGTCATCCACCAGGTAGACCATGGGCAAGCCCAGTCCCGCTGTGGTGCTGGATCCCGCCGGGGTGGCAGACGAGGGCGGCGCAGAGGAGGGAGGCGCGACCATCCCTCAAGTATCGCGCGTCAGTGCCGGGGCTCAGGCGCGCCGGGCACGGTGAAGCGGAAACAGCAACCCGGTCGCGCGGTGCCCGGCTGGGGCACATCGTGCTCCAGGGTCCCGCCGTGTTGCTCCACCACGGTGCGACACAAGCTCAGCCCCAGGCCCATGCCCTCCTCGCGCGTGGTGAAGAAGGGTGTGAACAGCCGGGCCGCCACATCGGCTGGAATGCCCGGCCCGCGGTCACGCACCTCAAACTGAACACGGCCATTGGCCAGTGCCCGCACCTGGAGCTGCAGCACCCGATCCGAGGCCTGCGTGTCACGCTCCATGGCCTGCATGCCATTGCGCGTCAGGTTCAGCAGCACCTGCTCCAGCATGGTCCGGTCCGCCTGCACCTGGAGGTCGGGCTGGTCCTGCAGCACCTCCACGCGGGTACCGCCCTTGCGCGCCTGCAGGCGCACCAGCGGCAACACACCGTCGAGCAGCGCCGCCACGGCGATCCTTTCGCGGGTCTGCTCGCGCCGCCGCACGAAGTCGTGCACGCTTTTGATCACGCGGCCCGCCCGCTCCGCCTGCTCGGCCATCCGGCCAACGGCCTCGCGCAACATCGGCACCGTGTGCTCATCGGGTGTCTGCAGCAGGTTCTGGCAGCCGTTGGCGTAGCTGGCAATGGCCGCCAGCGGCTGGTTCAGCTCGTGACTGAGCAGGGAAGCCATCTCCCCCATCGTGGCCAGGCGGGCCGTGGCCTGCAGCCGCTCCTGCTGTTGCCGGGCGATTTCCTCACTGCGCTGGCGCTCGGTCAAGTCCAGCACGGCGCTCATCCAGCCGGCCTGCTGGCCCGCGCCGTCCACCAGCGGCGCTTCATAGATCATCACCGGAAAGCGTTCGCCATCGGCGCGCATGAACACCGTCTCGAAGCCCTGCAGTGTGGCGGGAAGGCTGTCGGTGCTCGGCGCGATCGGCTCATCCGGCCAGGGCCCTTGTCGCCGGGCCGATTGCCGACGGCTGTATTCGTCCACCCGCTCGGGCGGCCAATAAGGCGGGAGCCTTCCACCCGCGCCCCCGCTGCCCAACAGTTGGGCCGCAGAAAAGCCCACCATGGTGCAGAAGGCGGGGTTCACATAGGTGATGCGGCCGTCGAGATCACGGGCCCGCAAGCCGGTGTTCAGAGAGTCCTCCATGGCCTTGCGAAAGGCCAATGATTCGGCCAGGGCGCGCTCGGCCGTGCTGCGCCGGCGCATGTCGCGCAGCAGCAGCCCCACCACCACCGCCAGCGCAATCGACAGGCCCAGCACCAGCGCCGTCGTGACGTTGGGCAGGAGTCCCGGCCGCCCCACCGTGTCGTCCACCTTGATTTCGAGCACAACCCCGGGCAGGTCCAATGAGCGCCTGGCCACGTACACACCCAGACCGCGAGCCGTTCCGTGCCGGGCCAGCCGAGCACCGTCGGCCTCCACAAAGGTCAGCTCGTAGCGGTTGTTACTGGGGGCCACAGCCTCCAAGAGCTGACCCAAGACGAGGGTGGCCACCGAGTAGCCGACGGTGCGACCGGCCTCCTGCTCGGGCAGGCAGACATCGATCACCTCCATCCCAGCCCCACCGGACATGGGCACGAAGTAGGAGCGTGAAAACTGCGGGCTGAGCGTGTTCAGCGCGGCCGCACAGGCCTGGTCACTGTCCATGCGCAGCCACTCGCGCGCCTTGAGTGCGAACAGGGGCGGCGTCAGGGGGCTGTCCAACGCGGAGACGATTCGTCCTTCGGCCCCCCTTCGCTCGACGCGCGCAAATTCCGGCCAGCGCGTGAGCATCTGCCGAGCCTGACCGCTCCACGTGCCCGAGGAATGGAAGGCCTGCAACTCCTGCAGGGATTGCAGCCGTTGGATGGCCATGCGGCGAATCTCCAATGCCGCCGCCGCCGCCACTTCCTCGGCCCGGTCCACCGCGCGGCTGTGCTCGTAGCGCAGCGTCAGCACCACCAGCAGGGTCTGGCCCACCACCAGCAGGCCCACCAGGGCAGACCACAGCAGCCAGCGCCGCGGGCCACCACGGGGTTTGAATTCGGCATCCACGCCCGCAGTATTGACCAGGCCGGACGCGTCGGAATCCGCACAAACCGAGGCCGTCTCCTGCGGCGTGCGCAGCCCCACCGGTGCGTGGGCGGGTGCACAATCCCGCGTTGTCGGCGCTCCCCGCGCCATCTGCAGGACCCGCCATGCCCACATCAGAAGAAAAGAGTGCCGAGTTGCGTCGCGCGGCGCTCAAGTACCACGAATTCCCCACACCCGGCAAAGTTGCCATCCATGCCACCAAGCAGTTGGTGAACCAGCGCGATCTGGCCCTGGCCTACTCGCCCGGCGTGGCCGCGGCCTGCGAGGAAATCGTGGCGGATCCCGACAATGCGTTTCGCTACACCTCGCGCGGCAACCTGGTGGCGGTGATCACCAATGGCACGGCGGTGCTGGGGCTGGGCGACATCGGCCCCCTGGCGGCCAAGCCGGTGATGGAGGGCAAGGGCGTGCTCTTCAAGAAGTTTGCCGGCATCGATGTCTTCGACATCGAGGTCAACGAGAAGAACCTCGACAAGCTGGTGGACATCATCGCCGCTCTGGAACCCACCTTTGGTGGGGTCAACCTCGAGGACATCAAGGCGCCGGACTGCTTCTACGTGGAGCGCAAGCTGCGCGAGCGCATGAAGATCCCCGTTTTCCATGACGACCAGCACGGCACGGCCATCGTCGTCGGCGCAGCCTTTCTCAATGGTCTGCGGGTGGTGGGCAAGGACATCAAGAAGGTCAAGCTCGTGGTCTCGGGTGCCGGTGCTGCGGCGCTGGCCTGTTTGGGGTTGTTGGTCAAGCTTGGCCTGCCGCGTGAAAACATCTGGGTGACCGACTTGGCGGGCGTGGTCTACAAGGGCCGTACGGAACTGATGGATCCGGACAAGGCCGAGTTCGCACAGGACACCTCGATGCGGACCCTGTCCGAGGTCATGGTGGGTGCCGACGCCTTCCTGGGATTGTCCGCCGGGGGGGTGCTCAAGCCGGCCATGGTGGCGCAGATGGCCCCCCATCCGCTGATCTTTGCATTGGCCAACCCCACGCCGGAAATCATGCCCGACGAGGTTCAGGCGGTGCGACAGGATGCGGTCATGGCCACCGGCCGAACCGACTACCCCAATCAGGTCAACAACGTCCTGTGCTTCCCCTACATCTTTCGGGGCGCGCTGGACTGTGGCGCCACCACCATCACGGTGGACATGGAGATCGCTGCGGTGCACGCCATTGCCGACCTCGCCCAGGCCGAGCAGAGTGAGGTCGTGGCCGCCGCCTATGCCGGCGCCACCTTGAGCTTCGGGCCGGAATACCTCATTCCCAAACCCTTTGACCCCCGCCTGATGATGAAGATTGCGCCGGCGGTGGCCAAGGCGGCGGCGGATTCGGGCGTGGCCCGCCGCCCCATCAAGGACCTCGACGCCTATCGCGAGAAGCTGCAGGCCTTCGTCTATGCCTCCGGCACGATGATGAAGCCCATCTTCAACCTCGCCAAGCGCGCGAAGAACAAGCGGGTGGCCTATGCCGAAGGCGAAGAGGAACGCGTCTTGCGTGCTGCCCAGGTGGTGGTGGACGAGGGTCTGGCGCGGCCCACGCTGATCGGCCGTCCGGCGGTGATTGCCCAGCGTGTGGAGAAGTTCGGGCTGCGCCTGCAGGAGGGCCGTGACTACGACGTGGTCAATGTCGAGAACGATGAGCGGTACCGCGACTTCTGGCAGACCTATCACGCGATGACGGACCGCAAGGGCATCACCGCGCAAATCGCCAAGATCGAGATGCGGCGCCGCCTGACGCTGATCGGCGCCATGATGCTGCACAAGGGTCAGGTGGACGGCATGCTTTGCGGCACCTGGGGCACCACCCAGGCGCATCTGCACTACATCGACCAGGTGATTGGGCGGCGCGATGGCGGCAGCCCCATCACGCCGCAGGATGTTCCCGTCTATGCCTGCATGAATGGCCTGATGCTGCCGGGTCGACAGGTGTTTCTGGTGGACACCCATGTGAACCTGGACCCGACGGCCGAGGAACTCTGTGAGATCACGGTGATGGCGGCCGAGGAGATGCGGCGCTTCGGCGTGCAGCCCAAGGCGGCACTGCTGAGCCATTCGAATTTCGGCACCAGCGACCACCCCTCGGCGGTGAAGATGCGCCGTGCCCTGGCCCTGTTGCGTGAGCAGGCGCCGTGGCTGGAGGTGGATGGCGAGATGCATGGCGACCTCGCGCTGGACGCTGCGGCCCGCAGCGCCAACATGCCGCGCAGCACCTTGACGGGCGAGGCCAATCTGCTGGTGCTGCCCAATATTGATGCCGCCAACATCGCCTACAACTTGCTGAAGACGGCCGCGGGCGGCGGCATTGCCATCGGCCCGGTCCTGCTGGGGGCGGCCAAACCTGTGCACATCCTCACACCCTCGGCCACGGTGCGGCGCATCGTCAACATGACCGCACTGACGGTGGCCGATGCGAATGCCATGCGCTAGCACTGCCTTGGTGCGCGATTGACGCTGCCGCCCTTTAAGCGAAAGTGAGTAACCACTGATAACCCTGATTTGCTGATTGACACAGGGGCATGACTTGAGATTTTGACCCGGCTCCGCTATCATTTCGGTCAGCAGATTAAGGGTTATCCCGTGTCCTTGTCCGTCGGATCATCGTCGGTCTCGTCTCCCCGTCAGTGGGGACTCGCTTCTGACGGTCCGCCAGGACCTGGGGGTGCCCGTCGTCACACGCGCCTCCGTTCCTGGGCCCTGGCCCTGGGGGCGGCGGCAGGGCTGGCCTTGTCGGTGCTTCCGATCGCGCAAGCTCGGCCGGATCCGGGGTTGGAGTTGCCAACGGTCAGCCTGCAGGCTTTGCCTCAGGAAGCCCGCGACACCCACCGGCTGATCTTGCAGGGCGGGCCCTTCCCGTATGACAAGGACGGCACGGTGTTTGGCAACCGAGAGCGCCTGCTGCCCGGCAAGCCGCGGGGTTTTTACCGGGAGTACACGGTCAACACCCCAGGCGCGAAGAACCGGGGTGCTCGGCGCCTGGTGTGCGGCGGTGAACCACCGGTCAAACCCGAAGTCTGCTACTACACGGCTGATCACTACGGCAGTTTTGCGCGGATCGCCCCGTGAAGGCCGTGGCGCTCTTTGGCTGAGAATTTCGGAGGATCGAGAACATGCTGTTGCATACCGTCCGTCCCAACATCGTGCAGGCCATTCGTGCCTACCGGGTGGACGACCTGATGCGCGCCGCGCAGGAGGCGGGGCACCACTTTCTGTATGCGAATGTCGTCGAGGCACAGTCCAAGCAGGATGTCCTTGAGCAGATTGCGCAGGCCTTCCTCTTTCCGTCGCATTTCGGCAAGAACCTGGATGCCCTTTACGACTGCATGACCGACCTGGTGAACAAGGCCGGCTCGCAGCACGGCTTTGTCGTGGTGTTGGAACAGCTGCCCGACAACCGCGGTTTCGATCGCGAGGCTCGAGAGCAACTGCTCGATGTCTTCCGTGATGCGGCCGACTTCTGGGCCGAGCGCAAGATTCCCTTCCGCTGCTTCTATTCGTTTGCCGTGTCCCACTCGGACAGCACCACCTGGGACAAGCCCGGAGAGGCGCCCGCCCCCGTGGCCGAGGCCAAGGCCAAGCCGGCCGCCAAGACCAGCACCGGGCCCACCTTCAGTGCCAACATGCCGATGATGAGCAGCGCCTTTGACACGGCGATGTGGCTCAACGCGGCCTGAGCCGGACCATCGGCCCCCTGGAGTCCTGGCAACCACCGGCCTGAAGGTTCAGGCCGATGCCCTCATCGCCAGGGCCAGGTTCACATATTCCGCCACGGGCACTTCTTCCGCCCTGCGCTGCAGGTCGAAAGATGCCGTGCAGCCCTGCTGATCGAGCCAGCGTCCCAGGGTGTGGCGCAGCAGCTTTCGCCGCTGCGAAAACGACACCTGCACCAGTTCCTGGAACAGCCCAGGGTCCACGGGTGCGGGGGCCGGCCTTGGCACCATCTGCACCACCGTTGAATCCACCCGCGGGGGTGGGTCAAAGGCCTGCGGGGGCACGTCCAGCAGGGCCTGTACCTGGTAGCGCCACTGCAGCATGACCGACAGGCGCCCGTAGTCCCCCGTCTGCGGAGTCGCCGCCATCCGGTCCACGACTTCCTTTTGCAGCATGAAGTGCTGGTCGGCGATGCGGTGCGCCCAGGGCAGCAGTGCAAAGAGGATGGGCGTGGAAATGTTGTAGGGCAAGTTGCCGATCACGCGCAGGGGCTGCCCTGCCGCATCGGCCAGCGCACCAAAGTCCACGGTCAGCACGTCGGCCTCCACCACACTCAGGCCGGGCTGTCGCCGCAGCCGCGCGGCCAGATCGCGGTCGAGTTCCACCACGGTCATCGATGGGCAACGCTGCAGCACCGGGGCGGTCAAGGCGCCCAAGCCAGGGCCGATTTCAACCAGCGCTTGACCCGGCCGCGGGTCGATCGCATCGACGATGTCGCCGATGACGCCCTGATCCGTCAGGAAGTGCTGCCCAAAGCGCTTGCGCGCCACATGCCCCATGGTGGTGGGAGTCCGGTCTTGGGGTTGAAAAGCGGCCGCTGTCGATCGGCCGGGGGTCAGAGCTGAGGCGCTTCGCGGCGCTCCACATAGGCGCGCGAGCGCATCTCCTTGAGCCACTCGCCGTAGGCTTCCTCGAACTTCTGCTCACGCAGCGCTGCGCGCGCCTGGTCGCGCAGCTGCTTGTTGTCCAGCGCGACTTCGCGGCGCTCCATCACCTGGATGAGGTGCACGCCGAAGCGCGAGACCACGGGCTCGGAGACGCCACCGAGCGCCAAGCGGTTCATGGCCTGTTCGAATTCGGGCACAAACTGCCCCGGCGAGGCCCAACCCAGATCGCCACCGGACGGCGCACTGCCGTCCTCGGAGCGCTCGCGGGCCAAGTCTTCGAATCGTCGCGCACCCCGGTCGATCTGTGCCCGCCAATCACGCATCTGCCGAACCGCTGCATCGCGGTTGCTGGCATCGTTGACGCGCAACAGGATGTGCCGGGCGCGGGTCTGGGTGACCCGGAAAGCCGACCCGTCGCGGCGCTCGATGAGCTTGAGCACATGGAAGCCGGCCCCGCTGCGCAGAACCCCCGGTGCGAGGCTGCCCGAACTCAGCGGGCGCACCGCCTCCAGAAACAGGTCGGGCAGACGGTCGGCTGGCCGCAGTCCGATCTCGCCCCCGCGCTCGCGGTTACCGTCCTGAGAAATGGCCTTGGCCAGGGCAGCGAAATCCTCGCCCCCACGTACCCGTGCAAGCGCAGCCTCGGCCTGCGCCCGCCGCTCGGACACCACCGCGGCGGAGGCCCCTTCGGGTACGGTGATCAAGATCTGTGCGATGTTGTACTCCACCTCACCCGCGCGTTCGCCGCGCTGCTTCTCGATGTAGTCCTCCACCTCAGTGTCGGTGATGCGCACACGCTGCGAGACCTCCCGTTCGCGCATGCGCTCCACGATGATCTGCTCGCGCACATTGGCCCGGAAGCGGCTGAAATCCATGCCTTCAGCGACCATGCGGTCGCGCAGGATCACCACGGAGATCTGGTTCTGGGCGGCGATATTGGCCAAGGCCCGGTCCACATCGTTGTCGTCCACCCGCATGCCCGCTTCACGCGCCTGACTGAGGATGGCGCGCTCGTCGATGAGTGAATCCAGCACATCGCGCTCGAGTTGATCGGCCGCGGGCAGCGAAGATCCGGTTCGCTGCGCATCGGCCCGAATGCGTTGCACCCGCTGGCGCACCTCAAAGGCGGTCACGGATTCCTGGTTGACCACAGCCACGATGTAATCGGCCATCCGTGGCTTCGCGGGGGCCTGTGCGCGGCAGAGCGTGGCGGTGGCGCAGAACAAGACCGCGGCCATCGCGGCCAGGAAGGAAAGACGCAGCTTCATCGTGGCGCTATTGTCCTTCATGCCTCACCTCGCTGCGCCGGGGATGCACTAGAAGCGCAGGGGGCTGGTGCGGGACCGGCTCAGACCCGAGAGCTCAAGCTGGAAGATGAGCCGTGTCGTCACTTCGGTCACGCCGGTGGACTGGCGCTGCACGCCCATGCGCATGATCCAGCAACCCGCATCCATCTCCAGGCCTGCCAGGCTGTCGGTCAGGCGGCTCTCGCGGGTGTTGTAGTTCAGGCGGGAGGCGCCGGTGACCAGCAAGGTGCATTCCTGGCCGCCGGTGCTCGCCAAGCGCCGCCACAAGGGCCAATTCGCGCGCAGCTCCACGGTTTCGGCCAATTCACGCGCATAGCGGTACGACAAGATGACCGTGGTGTCCAAGCGGGGCTGGTAGCGCAGGGTCAGCACGGAGCGCGTCGTGCGGGAGAGCTCCGGGCTGTATTGCACCGTGCTGTCCAGGCCCCACAGCGGGCTCAGGCCGACGGTCGCGGCCAAGAGGACGTCCGAAAGCCTTTGACTGGACACGGTGCCCGCCGGCGTCGTGGTCTGGTCGCGAAACTGCACGCGCTGCGCGATCGAGCCGCGCAGCAGCTCGGCCCCGGTGCGCGCGTCCAGCGAGCGTGTGCTCATGCCCATCGTCACTTGGTGCGCATCGGAGACGCGGTCGATTCCGGAGAAGGCGTTCTCGCTGAAGATGGAGGTGCTGTTGAACTCCTTGGCCGCCGAATCGAAATTCGGCAGAAGGCGCTGGTCGTGCAGCGGCGTGTTCACGTAAACAAAGCGCGGCTCCAAGGTCTGGACCAAGCCCCGCTCGTCAAAGCGCCAACGCCGCTCGAAGTTCAGCCCGCCATCGATGCTCAGAGAGGGAATGCTGCGGGAAATGCTGTCCCCGGCACCGGTACCCGGGCGGGCACCGGAGGGGCTCAGGGCTGCGGGATCCAGCCGGTAGGTGGCGCTGTTGAGCGTCAGCTTGGGAATCAACCAGCCCGCCGCGCCGATCCAGGGGCGGCTCACGCTGGCCAAGGCATGCCAGCGCTGGCCCGCGCGCAACTGGGGCGCCAGGTCCAGGGCCATGTCCGGCCGGGTGAACCGGTTCACCTCGGTTTCGAGGAACAGTTCGAGCCCACCCCAGGCCGCGGCCTGCGCGTTCACCCCCACCTGCGGGCTGCGTTGGTAGGGCGCGATGAAGGCCCCATTGGGGTCGGTTCCCTGCAGCACCTGCCAATGCTGCACCCGGGCATAGACCATACCGGAGACATCGTCCAGCCCCAAGCCGCGCCCGGCCATGCCGGTGTTCCAGGACCAGCTGCGCTCGGCCTGGGCCGATTGGGCCAACAGCCGCGGCTGAAGGGTGGGTTGGCTGCGCTCGGGGCTGAATGTCTGCCCGGTCTCCAACACATCGAAGGTTCTTCGCTGGAAGGTTTGGGTGTAGCCAAAGTCCTTCCAGTAGTCATCGTCGGAGGCCCGCAGGCCTTCGGTGCGCCAGCGCGCAAGCCCAGATACCCATTCCTGCTGCCAGTACATCGACCCGCGAGAGCGCCCGGTCTGCTGGTCCTGCGGCAAATGGTGAACCTGGAACAGTCCCGCCTGTGAAGGACCCAGATGGCGGTACTCCAGTTCCACCGACGGGCCCCGACGGGTGGCCAGCAAGGGTGTGACGGTGGCGTCGCGATCCGGCGCGAGGTTCACATAGTAGGGCACGCTGACCTGAAATCCACTGCGGGTATCGGCGCGGGCGGTGGGCGCGAGCCACCCGCTGCGACGCGATTCGCCCAGGGGAAAACTCAGCCGCGGCAGCACCGCCAGCGGGACACCCAAAAAACGCAGTTGCGCGTGCTCTGCGATCCCTTCCTCGCGCTCGAGGTCCACCAGGATGCGCGGGCTGCGCAGTTCCCAGCCGGGCGTTGGTTCGGCTCGCGGTGGGCTGGGAACCGGTGCCGCCGCCGACAGCTGTGCCAGCGCGAGCGCAGGGTTCGATGAGAGTGCGGCTTGGACAGGGGGCGCCCGCGTCACGCCGGGCCGGGCGCCGGCTTCGCGCAGGGGGCGCCCGGCCTCGTCGGCCAGACAACTGGTCAGCCGTGCATCGCGGATCTCCAGCCGCTGTTCATCGATGAGGCGGATCACCGAGCCGCTGCCGCCCACCAGGGACGCGCCGAAGAAGAACTGGGGCGCCCGGAACTCGCCGACCGAGCGCTGGGTGTCGAAGATGCCCGAGGTGCCCTGCATCAGGTCGCGTGCGCGCGACCAGCGCACGCCGCCACCATCGATCATGATCAGGCTGCGCGCAGCGTCATAACGGATTTCCGGCGCATCCAGCCTCAGCGGCCCCTGACCCAGACGGGCGCGTCCGGTCGCACGGGTGACGCCGTTGGGCGCGCCTTCGATCTGGTCCGCCTCCAAAACCACCGGCTCACGCGGACCTTCGGCACGCGGGGCGCTGGGTGCGCCCTGCACGATGGGCACCATCACGGCCCAGCCGGTCAACAGCAGGCCAAAGCCGAGCGGCCCCAAGCGGCGGCCGGTCAGGGACCAGCGCAAGCCGGGCGTCGATGGGCGCGGGCGCAAGATGCGGGGTGGGGTCATCACTAGAATCGGTTGAGTTTAGCCACCCTACACGCCAGCCCTTGCGCGGCCGCACCCCGCATGCCGGACCCTTCCGCCCACGCCACCGTCACCTGGGCCGACCCTCAGCGCCAGGCCGCCTTCGCGCACTGGTTGGCCAGCCTGCCCGCATCGCTGGGCTTGATGCCCCACACGCTGCAAGCCGCCTCGGCCGATGCCAGTTTTCGCCGCTACCTGCGCATCGGGCAGTCGCCGTCGAATGCGGCTCCCGGTTTGGGTCCGGCCGCCGACAGCGCCGCCGTGGCAGAGGTCGCCAGCCTCATCGTCATGGATGCCCCGCCTCCGCTGGAGGATGTCCGGCCCTTTGTCCGTTTGGCTCGGCAGATGAAGGCCGCAGGGCTCCACGGCCCAGAGGTACTGGCGGCCGATGAGCGCCAGGGATTTGTGCTGCTGTCCGATTTGGGCCGCGAATTGCTGCTGCCGGTTCTGCAGCAGGCACAGGGAACGGCGGCATTCGCGCAAGCGGACGCCCTCATGCGCCGCGTCGGCACGGCCTTGGTGCACTGGCAGCAGGGCATGGACCCCAGCGCTTGGTCGGCCTACGACGAGCCGCTGCTGCGGCGCGAGATGGAACTGTTCCCCGAGTGGTGCGTGGCGCGTGAATTCGGCCAGACATGGTCCGCTGCGCAGCGACAGGCCTGGGACCTCGTGACCCAGCGACTCGTGGACAGTGCGCTGGCGCAGCCACGCGTGGCGGTGCACCGCGACTGGATGCCGCGCAACCTGATGGTGTGCGGCACGGCGCTGGGCATTCTCGACTTTCAGGACGCGGTACGTGGGCCCATCACCTATGACGTGGCGTCGATGTTGCGAGACGCCTTCATCAGCTGGGATGAAGAGCAGGAAATCGATTGGGCCGTGCGTTACTGGGAGCAGGCGCGGGCGGCTGGCCTGCCGGTGCAGGACGACTTCGGCGAGTTCTGGCGTGCGCTTGAATGGATGGGTCTTCAGCGGCACCTCAAGGTGCTGGGCATCTTCTGCCGCCTCAAGCACCGCGACGCCAAGCCGCACTACGCGCAGGACCTGCCCCGCTTCTTCGCCTACGCCACCAAGGTGGCGCTGCGCTACCGTGAACTCGCGCCCCTGTTGCCGCTGATCGAGCCGCTGTCGGGCTTTGCCCTGGAGCAGGGGTACACGCTGCGCTGATGCGGTTGCGGCGCCCTTCAGGGATGGGCGGCGATCACCTGGGCCACGGAGGCCGTCAGGCGTTTGGCATAGGGCACATGCAGGAATTCATTGGGCCCGTGGGCATTGCTTTTGGGACCCAGCACGCCGCACACCATCATCTGCGCCCTCGGGAAGCCTTTTTGCAGCATGCTCATCAGCGGGATGGTGCCGCCTTGGCCAATGAAACCCACGGGTGCACCGAAGTGCGCGCGCGAGGCACCCTCCAGCGCTTTCATCAGCCAAGGCGCGATGTCTGGCGCATTCCAACCGCTTGCGCCAAAGGCGCCGGCGCGGCCGTCGGGCGTGAAGGTCACCCGGGCGTTGTAGGGCGCGTTGTCTTCCAACAGGGCCTTGAGCTTGAGCGCGGCATCGTTGCCATCCACCAATGGCGGCAGACGCAGGCTGAGCTTGAAGGCGGTGTAGGGCCGCAACACATTGCCCGCGTTCTTCAGTTCGGGGAAGCCGTCGGCCCCCACCACACTCAAGGTGGGCCGCCAGGTGCGGTTGAGCAGGGCCTGGACCGGGTCGGTGGTGGTGGGCAGTGCAGCGCTGCCGTCGGCGCCACAGGCCCAGGGGAAGCGCTTCCACACCTCCTCACCCAGGATGCCCGCCGTGGCCTGGGCTTGCGCCAGGCGATCGTCCGGAATCTCACAATGGAAATCCGCTGGGAGCAGGTGGCCGGTGCGGGCGTCCTCCAGGCGGTCCAGCACCTGGCGCAGGATGCGAAAGGAAGAGGGCACCAGGCCACTGGCATCGCCCGAGTGAATGCCCTCGGTGAGGATCTCGACCTTGAGCACGCCCGAGACCATGCCGCGCAGGCTGGTGGTCAGCCACAGTTGCTCATAGTTGCCGGCGCCCGAATCCATGCACACCACCAGGCTCACATCACCCAGCCGAGGCTTGAGCGTCTCGATGATGGCCGGCAGGTCAAAGGACCCGCTCTCCTCGCAGGTTTCGATCAGGCCCACGCAACGCGGGCGCGAGGCGCCCTGGCGGTCCAGTGCTTCCAGCGCGGTGATGGCCGCATACACCGCATACCCGTCATCGGCGCCGCCGCGGCCGTAGAGCCGACCGTCTTCCAGCTTGGGCGTCCAGGGCCCAAGGTCCGACCGCCAGCCGTTGAATTCCGGCTGCTTGTCCAGGTGGCCGTAGAGCAGGACGGTCTGGCCGCTGGTGTTCGCGCCGCGCGCGGGCACCTCAAAGAAGATCACCGGCGTGCGGCCCGGCAGGCGCACGATCTCGAGCTTCAGGCCGTCGACCTTGCGGGACTCCACCCAGGCGGCGGCATTGCGCGCCACCTGGTCGAGCAGCCCGGCCTGTGCCCACTGCGCATCGAACATCGGGCTCTTGGCCGGGATGGCGATGTAGTCGTGCAGGGCCGGCACGATGGCCTGGTCCCAGCGTTCATCCGCGAAGCCTTGCAGCGCCGCGGGCTCCAGCAGGGTCAGGCGTTCAGGTGCGTTCATGGGATTTCTCCTTCAGGCCAGCCAAGCATCGTAGCCCGTCTTCAGAATCAGCAAGGACACCACGGCGATGAAGAAACGCCGGATGAGTGCCGACCCGTGCTTGAGCGCCAGCCGCGTCCCCAGCAGACTCCCGGCCATGTTCGCCAGCGCCAACACCGCAGCCACCTGCCACCACACATGACCACTGGCGGCGAACAGGGTCAGCGCAGAGGCGTTGGTTGCCGTGTTGAGCAACTTGGCCCCCGCGGAGGCATGCAGGAAATCCCAGCCCAGCAGTCGAACCAGAGCAAAGACGAAGAAACTGCCGGTGCCCGGCCCGAACACACCGTCATAGAAGCCCACCACCAGACCGACGGCTGCCGCCACGGCGGCCTGCGAGCTGCCGGCCCAACGCGGTAGGTGGTCCTGACCCAGATCCTTGCGCATGAGCGTGTAGGCCAACACAAGCGCCAGCAGCACGGGCAAGCCCTTCTTCAGTCCACCAGGGTCCACTTGCGTGACCGCCCAGGCCCCCACGGCGCTGCCGAGCAGTGCAGCCGCAACGGCGGGCAGCATGGTGCCCCACGGCAACCGAACGCGGCGGGCGTACTGGAGGGCTGCCAGTGCAGTACCCCAGACGGCCCCGCCCTTGTTGGTGCCGAACAGCGTGGCCGGTGCCACCTGGGGAAAGACGCCGAACAGGGCGGGCAACAGCACCAGGCCGCCGCCGCCGATGATGGCGTCGATGAAGCCGGCCATCAGCGATGCGGCCGCCACCAGGGCCAGTTCACTTGGCAGGGCGGAAAATGTTTCGGGCATCGCGTTGGGAGGAGGCCGTTCGGCGTGGCAGGGATTGCAATTGGTTTCAGTGCGGCCCGAAAAAACAAAAGGCGCCGGGTGTGCCGACGCCTCTTGCGGTTTTGCAGCCCGGATCAGGCCACTGGAGCCGCAACCGGATGGGTCGACGGCGCCGTCATGCTGTTGTCTCCTCGTGCCTCCGATGGGGCGCGGTCCATGAACCACCCCCACAAGTCGGGGACGAATGTAATCAGTTCAGTCTCGCTGCGGGCACCGGATTAACCCTGCCTGTTGGCGAGGCCCGTCTACCGGCCCGCCGGCCGCCTAAGCGCCTTGAGCGATCCAAGTCGCGGCCTTCTCCGCGATCATCAGGGTGGGGCTGTTCGTATTGCCGCTGGTGATGGTCGGCATCACGCTGGCATCCACCACCCGCAGACCCCGAACGCCTTTGACGCGCAGCCGCGGGCTCACCACCGCCAGGGGGTCGTCTTCTCGGCCCATTCGGCAGGTACCCACGGGGTGAAAGATGGTGGTGCCGATGTCACCGGCCAAGCGCGCCAGGTCCTCGTCGCTTTGGTACACCACCCCGGGCTTCACCTCCTGGGGCCGGTAAGGGGCCAGGGCGGGCTGGGCTGCAATCCGGCGGGTCAGCCGCAAGCTGTCCGCGGCCACTTGGCGGTCCTTGTCGGTGGCGAGGTAGTTCGGTTTGATGAGGGGTGCGGCGTCTGGGTCCGGGCAACGGAGGTCAACCCGACCGCGGCTGGTGGGGTTGAGGTTGCAAACGCTGGCGGTGATGGCGTCGAAGCGGTGCAGGGGTTGGCCGAAGGCGTCCAGAGACAACGGCTGCACGTGGTACTGGATGTTGGGCCATGGGTGCTCGGCACTCGAGCGGGTGAAAGCGCCCAGCTGAGAAGGCGCCATGCTCATGGGGCCGGTGCGCCGCAGCAGGTATTCGAGCCCGATCAGGGCCTTGCCCCACAGGCTGTTGGCCAGGGTGTTGAGCGTTCGGGTGCCGGTGACGCTGAAGACAGCCCGGATCTGCAGGTGGTCCTGCAGGTTGCCGCCCACACCCGGGGAGTCCAACGCAACCGGAATGCCATGCTGCTGCAACAGCCCGCCCGGCCCGATGCCCGAGCGCTGCAGCAGGACGGGTGTGGCCACGGCACCGGCGCACAGCAGCACCTCGCGCTGCGCCCGCACCGTGATGGCCTCACCCCGCCGCCCCTGGGGCCGCACCAAGACCCCGGTGGCGCACAGGCCGCCCGAACCGCCGCCGGCACCGTCGAGCAGCACGCGGTCGACGGTCGCGCCGGTCCAGATCTCCAGGTTCGGGCGGTGTGCCGCGGGTTTGAGGAAGCCGCGCGCGGTGTTCCAGCGCAGGCCGGCGCGTTGGTTCACCTCGAAGTAGCCCACCCCTTCATTGCTGCCGAGGTTGAAGTCGGCACTCGCGGGGATACCCGCCTCCTGGGCCGCCCGGGCAAAGGCGTCCAGTACCGGCCAGTGAAGCCGCTGGCGCTCGACGCGCCACTCACCGCCACGCCTGCGCCCACTGGGGTCGTAGCCGGGTGCGGCGTGACCTTCGCGCGGCCCACCCCAGTGGTCCTCGTGGGCCAGAAAGTCCGGCAGACAGGACTCCCATCCCCAGGCCGGCTCGCCCGTGACGGCCGCCCAGTGGTCGTAGTCGCGCCGCTGACCGCGCATGTAAATCATCCCGTTGATGCTCGAGCAGCCGCCCAGAACCTTGCCGCGCGGGTAGCGCAGTTGCCGCCCGTTCAGCCCTTCATCCGGCTCGGTCTGGTAGAGCCAGTCCGTTCGGGGGTTGCCGATGCAGTACAGGTAGCCCACCGGAACATGGATCCACAGGTAGTCGTCCTTGCGGCCCGCCTCCAGCAGCAGCACCCGAGCCTGGCGGTCTTCGCTGAGGCGATTGGCCAACAGACAGCCTGCGGTACCGGCTCCGACGATGATGTAGTCGTAAGTCAAGGAGCTGGGGCCGGAATCTGCGCGCATGCCCGGATTGTGGCCAGCGCCCCCCAAACCCCCGATGCGCTCAGGGGTGGGTTTCCATTGAGTCGAATAAACAACACAGGCCTTGCGGGCTCAACGAAAGGGACATAGGGGTGGCTGATAATCGCGGAGTCTGGGTTTGATGCGGCGCCTTCGCTTGAATGGTTCACGACGGGTTGAAGCTCTACCAGGTTCCAGTGATGAAAGGGCTTCCCCATGGGAAACAAGTTGTATGTGGGCAATCTGGCCTACAGCGTGCGTGATGAGTCGCTTCAGGGCGCCTTCTCGCAGTTCGGTACCGTGACCTCCGCGAAGGTGATGATGGACCGCGAAACGGGCCGTTCCAAGGGCTTCGGCTTTGTGGAAATGGGCTCCGACGCCGAGGCGCAAGCGGCCATCAACGGCATGAACGGCCAGGCTCTCGAAGGCCGGGCCATCGTGGTCAACGAGGCTCGCCCCCGTGAGGAGCGCCCCGGTGGTTTCGGTGGCGGTGGTGGCCGTGGCGGCTACGGCGGCGGCGGCGGTGGCGGCGGCGGTGGCCGCGGTCCCTACGGTGGTGGCGGCGGCGGCGGCCGCGGTGGCTACGGCGGTGGCGGCGGCGGTGGTGGCGGCGGCGGCGGCGGCGGCCGTGGTGGCTACGGCGGTGGCGGCGGTGGCGGTGGTTATGGCGGCGGCGGAGATCGCGGCGGCTACTGAGATCGACTCCCACGGCGGTCGTTGACCGCGCGAGGATGGAACCCCGGCTTTCAACCGGGGTTTTTTCATGGGCGGTCCGTGCCGTTTGCATCCCGATGTCCTGGGCCACAATGGCGCGGAGATGAGCGCTTATGCAGTAGAGCTGAGCACCGCCCACCAACCGGGCGACTGGCAGCGGGCGGCGGAAATCGTCGGGGAGTATGTCCGCAGCCTGGGCGTGGACCTGTCGTTCCAAGATGTGGAGACCGAACTCGCAGGCCTGGAGCAGCACTATGCGGGGCCGGGTGGCATCCTGCTCTTGGCGTGGGTGGACGGTGCCCTCGCAGGCTGCGGCGGTGTGCGGCCGCGGCCCGATGTCGACTACCCCAATGCCTGCGAGATGAAGCGCCTGTATGTGCGCCGGGCCTTCCGCCGTTTCGGCCTGGGCCGCATCCTGGCGCAGGCCTTGATGGACCATGGCCTGCGCGAGGGCTATTCCTGCATGCTGCTCGACACCCTGGACGACATGGAAGCCGCAAGAGGCCTGTATGCAAGCCTTGGTTTTGAGGAAATTCCGCCGTTCTACTTCAATCCCGTGCCGGGCGCCCACTACCTCAAGGTGCAACTGCGTTGAACTGGAGTCCCTTGCCCTTGCCCCCCTGTCGTTTGGGGGAGTCGCCGATGTGGCACCCCGTGACGGGCTTGCTCTACTGGTGCGACATTCCCGCGGCCACCTTGCACCGCTGGGACCCCCTGAAGCAGGATCATCGAGACTGGCAACTGGGAGCGGACCTGGCCTGTTGCGTCCCGGTGGCCGACGGCACCTTGCTGCTGGCCCTGCGCACGGGGATCGTCCACTTCGATCCGGCCGACGGCCGGGTGACGCCCCTGGTGGACGCGCCTTACGACACCCAGGTGGAGCGGTTCAACGATGGCAAGGTGGACCCCTTGGGGCGGTTCTGGGTGGGCACGATCTACGAGCCGCGCCAACCCGCACGGGCGCGCGTTTACCGCCTGAGCCTGGGCCGCGGCGCACCCACGTTGAAGCCGGTGGCCGAGGACGTGACGGTGAGCAATGGCCTGGCCTTCAGCCCCGATGGCCGCACCGTGTACCGAAGCGACACCACCAGCCACCGGGTGTGGCGTGCCGAGTTGTCGGCCGTCACCGGTGAGGCCGGCCCTTGGGCCTTGTGGGCGACCTTCCAGCCGCGCGGCCCGGCCCAGCCCCTGCAGGAATACGGCGGCCGTCCCGATGGAGCCGCCGTGGACCAGCAGGGCTGTTATTGGGCCGCCATGTTCGAAGGGCAGCGACTCGTGCGCTTGTCGCCCGAGGGGGAACTGCTCCAAAGCATCGAACTGCCGGTGCGCTGCCCCACCATGCCCTGCTTCGGCGGCGACGACCTGCGCACGCTTTACGTCACCAGCGCCCGCGACCACCGCCCCGAATCGGAGTTGAGCGCCCAGCCGTGGGCGGGATGTGTCCTGCAGTCGCGGGTGGAGGTGCCGGGGCTGCCCCTTCACTGCATTTTGCCGCCCTGAGCCCGCAGCGGCGCGGCCGCCGTGCTGGGGGCTTGGTCAGCGGGGCAGCCGCTCGATGGCCTCGAGCATCAGCGCCGGGGTCAGGACCTCGGGCAGCAGGATGGGATCGACACCCGGGCGGTAGAAGGCGTAGACCGGCACGCCGGTTCGACCCAGGCGGGCGAGCTCTCGGGTGATGGCCTCGTCACGGCGCGTCCAGTCCGCCTGCAGGGTCACGATGCCAGCTGCTGTCAGAGCAGCCTTCACATCGTCGCGCCGCAGCGTGCTGCGCTTGTTCACCTGGCAGGTGACGCACCAGGCGGCGGTGTAGTCGACGAAGACGGTTCGACCCTGTGCCAGTTCTTCGGCCAGAACCTGCGGTGACCACGGGGCCCAATCGCTGGCGGTGGCTTCGGTCCGTCCGCCGGCACTGCCGCCACCGGCATGGCCTGCCGTCAACCGGGGCGAAGTCGCCGCACCCTCTTGCAACAGGGGCCAGGCCCCGATGGCCGCCCCCGCCAGCAAGCCCACGGACAGGATGCGCGCGCCCGTCTGCGCCCCCCCTTGCAGGCCCCAGTTCCAGGCCCCGAGGGTGAACGCTGCAAACAGCAGCAGCACCAGCAGCGCGGCGACCGCATCGATGCCGAGCTGATGCCCCAGCACCCACAACAGCCACACCACGGTACCCAGCATGGGCAAGGCCATGGCGTGTTTGACCCGCAACATCCAGGCCCCGGGCCGCGGGAGTCGGGCGGCCCAGGCTGGCATCAGACTGAGCAGCAGGTAGGGCAGGGCCATGCCCAGCCCCAGGGCCCCGAACACACCCAGCGCCTGCGCGGTGGGCAGGGTCACCGCCACCCCCAGCGAGGCGCCCATGAAGGGGGCGGTGCAGGGCGAGGCCACCACCACCGCCAGCACCCCGGTCAGCAGGTGGTCGACCAGGGGGTGGCGCGCGCGCGCCGTGGCCCAGCGGCTGGGAACGAGACTCCCGAACTCGAAGAGTCCCAGCAGGTTCAAGCCCATGAGGGTGAACAGCAGGGCCAACCCGGCTACAAACGGTGGCGACTGCAGCTGGAATCCCCAACCCAGTTGTTCACCCGAGGCGCGCAGACCCAGCAGGATGGCGGCCAGCGCGACGAAACTGAGCACGACGCCGGCGGTGTAGGCCAAGCCGCCCAGGGCCAAGGCACGGCGGTTGTGGGCATCGGCCGCGAAGGCAAACACCTTGAGCGAGAGGACCGGGAAGACGCAGGGCATCAGGTTCAGGATGAGCCCGCCGACCATCGCCAGCAGGGCCGAGGCCCACCAGGAGGCATCATCCGCTGGGGGCTTGGGCGAGGCCGGTGCGGCGGAAGCGCCCGCAGAAGCCAGCCCATCCGCGCCGAGCGGCGGGGCGGCCAGCGGCGGCCACCGGCCGTCCACGGTGGCCGCGACGGTCACACCGGCGGGCGAATCGGCGGAATCACCAGCCTTGGTCGGTGCGGCCACGACGAAGCGCAGGACATCGGGTGCCGCCATGCGCTGCGGTGAATAGGCCAGGACACCGGCCCAGGTGTTGCCCGACCACTCGGCCCGCGGCTCGAGCGACGGCGAGAGCACATGCGCCTCGGTGGGGAAGATGGCCAGCCGTTGGCCTTGCCAAGCGGCGGGCAGTCCCTTGAACTGCAGCCTCAGGCCCTCGGGGCCCGCCGTGGCGGAGGCCGACAGCCCGGCCCACGCCACCGGCTGTCGGGAGCGCGTCTGCTCAAAAAGCGCCGCGTCGCGCACCAGGGCCGAGCGGGCCGCGCCGGGCGGCAAGGTGAGGCTGAAGTCACCCCCTTCCGGAATGCAAACGTTCTCGCAAACCAACCAATCCGCCCGCAAACGCAGGGTGAGCGCCCCATCGGGCAGCGGCTGGAGCACCGTCAGCGGTACTGGCAGCAGGAGCGTGCCCTCATAGCCATGGTTCATCAGTGGACCGATGGGCAGCCGGCGCGGCACCGGCCATTCGATGTCGCCGGCTTGGAGCGCCGGGGGCAACTGCCACTGGAGTTGGGTGGGCAGTCCCGAGTCGCCCGGGTTGAGCCAATAGGTGTGCCAGCCGCGCTTGTGCACGATCTTCAGGCCCAGCCAGGCGGGGGTTCCCGGGCTCAGCCCTTGGGGCGCGTGGAGGAGCAGTTCGGCTCGAACCTGATCGGTGGTGACCACCGCGGCCGCTTGGGCCATTCGCCCAGCGAAGGCCAAAAGCAAGCCACACAGGAGAAGGCCCAAGGCCTGAATTCGATGGCGCATGGACCGAATCATCTCAGCTTCGTCCGATCTCCACGGCCGCACCTCGGGCAATCAGGGGATACCGAGCGGGTTTACTCGTATACTCGCGCCGCTTTATTGATCGTAGTCTGCCATCCAATGATCCCGACGGATACCCAACCGGGCATTCCCGCGGGTTCACCTCTCGAAAGCGGCGCACGCACTGCGGTGCGGCACGCAGCTTCTTCGGGATGGGATGACGATGAAGATGAGTCCGCACGCCGCGGTTTCAAGAGGCTGTCTGCTCTAGAGGCGAAGGCCCTGCGAGACCTGGACCCCCCGGTGTCCCCGTGGAGGGTCGTGGCCACCCAAATGGCCGTCGGCTTCATCGTGTCCTGCGCAGCAGGCATGGTGATGGGGAGCGTGTCCGTGTTCTGGTCGGCGCTTTACGGCGCCGGCGTGGTGGTGATCCCAGCGGTGCTCATGGCCCGCGGAATGACCTCCCGGCTCTCCAGTGTGAATGCCGGCGTCAGCGCCGTCAGCTTCATGTTGTGGGAGTTTGTGAAGATCGGCGTCTCGGTGGTTCTGCTTCTGCTGGCCCCCCGGATCGTCGAGCCGCTGGTGTGGCCTGCCTTGCTGCTGGCCGTATTGGTGTGCATCAAGGTGTATTGGGTGGCGCTCCTGTGGCGCGGCCGAATGCCGAAACCGGTTGAACGTTTGAAGAGTTGAGAGCAAGTCGAGATGGCAGCTGAAGGTCAAGCCCCCACCGCTGGCGAGTACATCGTCCACCACCTGGCGCACCTGCAGAACAAGAAGCCCGAGGGTCCGTTCGACCTGTCGGTCTTCAATTACGACTCCTTGTTCTTCTCCATTCTCTTGGGCGTGGTCACCATCCTGATCCTGCGCGCTGCCGCCGCCCGGGCGACCTCGGGCGTGCCCGGTCGCTTCCAGGCCGCCGTGGAGCTGCTGGTGGAGATGGTCGAGAACCAAGCCAAAGGCATCGTGCACAGCGCCGAGAGCCGCAAATTGGTGTCGCCCCTGGCCCTGACGGTGTTTGTCTGGATCTTCCTGCTCAATGCCATGGACCTGTTGCCGGTCGACCTGATCCCGGCCATCTGGCACGTTGTGGGTCCTGCGCTGGGCATGCCCGACTACATGCGCGTGGTCCCGACCGCGGACTTGTCCATCACGATGGGCCTTTCGGCCGGCGTGCTGCTGGTCTGCCTGTTCTACAACGTCAAGATCAAGGGACTGGGCGGCTGGATTCATGAGTTGTTTTCAGCGCCGTTCGGCTCTCACCCGGTGCTGTGGCCGTTCAATTTCGCCATGCAGATCATTGAGTTCGTGGCCAAGACCGTCTCGCACGGCATGCGACTGTTCGGCAATATGTACGCTGGCGAACTGATCTTCATGTTGATCGCGCTCATGGGCGGCGCCTTGGCGACCGTTGGTCTGGGCACGGGCATCGGCTTGGCCATCGGGCACATCATCGCGGGATCGGCCTGGGCCATCTTCCACATCCTGATCATCACCTTGCAGGCCTTCGTCTTCATGATGTTGACGCTGGTCTACATCGGTCAGGCTCACGACGCGCACTGATCCCGCCTGACGTTCGGTTCGACGTTTACCCTTTTTCTCTTTCTCTCAACCACTCTCGAGGAGTCATCATGGAAGTCATCAGCTTTGTTGCCCTGGCCGCTGGCCTGATCATCGGTCTGGGTGCCGTCGGCGCCTGTATCGGTATCGGCATCATGGGCAGCAAGTACCTGGAATCCGCTGCACGCCAGCCCGAGCTGATGGGCGAGCTGCAGACCAAGATGTTCCTGTTGGCCGGTCTGATCGACGCGGCCTTCATCATCGGCACCGGTATCGCCCTGTGGTTTGCCACCGCCAACCCGTTCCTGGGTCAGCTGGCCGCCATCGCCAAGTAAGTCGACTTCAGTCGAGTTGAGAGGCAGGGGCGCTCGAAACAAAGCGCCCCTTGCTGAAGTCCCCCAAACCGATTGAGGCAAACAAGTGAGCATCACCGGTACCCTCATCGTCCAGATGATCGTTTTTGCGATCCTGGTCTGGTTCACGATGAAGTTTGTCTGGCCGCCGATCACGGCCGCCCTGGACGAACGCGCCAAGAAGATTGCAGAGGGCTTGTCCGCCGCGGACAGGGCCAAGGCCGATTTGGCTGTGGCCAACAAGCGGGTCGAGGAGCAGCTCTCGGCGGCCCGTGACGACGCTGCCAAGCGCCTGGCCGATGCCGAGCGACTGGCCCAGTCCATGGTGGAAGACGCCAAGGGCCGCGCCTCCGAAGAAGCCGCCAAAATCATCGCCGCGGCCAAGGCAGAGGCCGAGCAGGAAGTCGTGAAGGCGCGTGAGGCGTTGCGCGACCAGGTGGCCGTGTTGGCCGTCAAGGGCGCCGAGCAAATCCTGCGCAAAGAGGTCAACGCCAATGTCCACGCCGAATTGCTGGGCCGGCTGAAGGCGGAGCTCTAAGCCATGGCCGAGCTTGCAACCATTGCGCGGCCTTACGCGGAGGCCCTTCTGAAGGCGGGCGGCGACGCAGCAGCCGCGGCGGAACTCGCGACTCTGGCGGCGGTCTCGTCCAATGAACAGCTGCTGGCTTTTGCCGACAACCCCAAGGCCACCGCGGCACAGGTCACCGAGGTCATCGCCTCGGTGATGAAGAAGCCGCTGTCGCCCAAGGTCGGCAATCTGTTGGCCGCGGTGCTCGAGAACGGCCGGCTCGCCGCCCTGGGCGAGATCGCACAGCAGTTCCAGCTCCTGATCAACGCCCGTTCCGGCGTGTCCGATGCCGTGATCCACAGCGCGTTCGACATGAGTGCCGCGCAGATCGACGACGTCAAGGCCACGCTGGAAAAGCGTTTTGGTCGCAAGCTCAACGCCACCGTGGTGATCGACGCATCGCTCATCGGCGGCATACGTGTGGTGGTCGGTGATGAGGTGCTGGACACCTCCGTCAAGGCGCGCCTGGAACAGATGAAGCTTGCCCTCACTGCGTGAGGGCCGGAGAAAACCATGCAACTCAATCCCGCAGAGATTTCTGAACTGATCAAGAGCCGCATCGAGGGCCTGGGCGCCTCGACGGACATCCGCAACCAAGGCACCGTGGTGTCGGTGACCGACGGCATCGTCCGCATCCACGGGCTGTCTGATGCCATGCAAGGCGAAATGCTGGAGTTCCCCGTCACCGCCAGCGGCCAGGCCACCTACGGTCTGGCGCTGAACCTCGAGCGCGACTCGGTGGGCGCCGTGATTCTGGGTGAGTACGAGCACATTTCCGAGGGCGACATCGTCAAGTGCACGGGCCGCATCCTGGAAGTGCCAGTGGGCCCCGAGCTGATCGGCCGTGTGGTGAATGCGCTGGGCCAGCCCATCGATGGCAAGGGTCCGATCAACGCCAAGATGACCGACGTGATCGAAAAGGTCGCCCCGGGCGTGATCGCACGGAAGTCCGTCGACCAGCCGGTGCAGACCGGTCTGAAGTCGATCGACTCCATGGTGCCGATCGGGCGTGGCCAGCGCGAGCTGATCATCGGCGACCGCCAGACCGGCAAGACCGCCGTGGCCA
>JBMSQF010000020.1:0-36168 GCA_049423145.1 Burkholderiaceae bacterium | reverse complement strand
TCGAAGGAGTTTGCAATGCCCACCTATGTCGTCACCGCCCCCGCCGGCCGCCTTTCAGGCGAACAAAAGGCCCGCCTGGCCGCGCGCATCACCGACATCCACTGCACGATCACCGGCGCGCCCGCCTACTTCGCGCAGGTGCTGTTCACCGACGTCACCCCGGGCAACTACTTCCTGGGCGGCAAACCGCTGAAGGACGACAACATCTTCGTGCACGGCCAGATCCGCGCCGGGCGGGGCCCGGAGATCAAGGAACCGCTGATCCTGCAGATGATGAGCGCGACCGCCGAGATTGCGCAAACCGACCCCAGCCATGTGCAGGTCTACATCGTGGACGTGCCTGCGCGGCAGATTGCGGAGTGGGGTCAACTGCTGCCCCTGCCCGGTGAAGAAGCCGCCTGGGACGCGTCCATCCCCGAGCATGTCAAGCAGCGGATGAAGGATCTGCTGACCTGAGCCTACATCGATCAGCCACACGATGCATCGCCCCTCGGCGCTTCCCGCCACCGAACGCATCGAAAGCCTGGATGTCCTTCGCGGGATCGCCTTGCTGGGCATCTTCGTGATGAACATGCCCGGCTTTTCGTCGAGCTTTCATCAGCCGCTTGCCGAGGTTCCGCAACTCGTCGACGAAACCAGCGCACTGGACAAAGCCGCCTACGTGCTGATGGGCTGGTTGTTCGAGGGCAAGTTCAACGGCCTCTTCTCCTTCCTCTTCGCTGTGGGCCTGATGCTGCAGTTGCAGCGTCTTTCACTGCAGGGCTCAGGTGCATCGGCCATCGGCGTGGTGCTGCGGCGCATGCTGGCACTGCTGGCTTTCGGCATCCTCCACATCACCTTGCTGTGGGGTGGCGATGTGCTGCACGTGTACGCCGTTCTGGGGGTGGGGTTGATCCTTTTGCGGGGATGGTCAGCGGCGTCTCTGGCTTGGCTTGCGGTCGCCCTCTACGCTTCTCAGTTGCTGCACGCCGTCATCGGCGCCGACCGCTGGAGTCTGTCCAGCGCCCGTGCCGAGCAAGCTTTCCTCACTCGTGAGATGGCGCGCGACAACGCAATCTACGGCGAAGGGTCATGGTGGCAAGGCGTACTGCTGCGCACCGAACAAGCCGTCACGCAGTACTTGAACCCCTTCATTGCCTGGCCAAGCCTGTGGTTCTGGCTCGCGTTGGCCACCACCGCCGTGATGGGCGCATGGGCCTGGCGTTCGGGTTGGCTTCACGCAAACGGGCTGCAACAGCAGTGGCTGGCCTCAGCGGCGGGCCGCAAGCGGCTCTGGCAAGCAATCGTGCTGGGATCGGCGTTGTGGTGGGCCGCGCATCTCTTGGGCCTCGGTCTTGAACCCTTTCGGCCACCCGGTGCCAGCGCGGTGGTGGGCTGGGCCCTGGGCGACCTCAGTCGGCTGGTGCTGGTAGCAGCCTATGCCGGATGGGTACTGAGGTGGTGCATCACACCACCCTCTGGCCTGGGACTGATGATGCGCCGTCCACTGGCGCTGGTGGGCCGCATGCCCCTGACGCAGTACCTGCTGCAGTCCCTGTTGGGAACGTTCATCTTCCACGGCTGGGGCTTGGGCCTTTGGGAGGAACTGGGGAGCGCCGCTCAATTGGCGCTGGCGTTTGTGCTGTTCCTCTGCATCCAGATTCCCCTGGCCCACTGGTGGTTGGCCAGGCACCCTATGGGGCCTGTTGAAGCGCTGTGGAGGCGGTTGTCCTACGGGGCCTAAACCTGCACAGAAGGCTCAGCGCCAGTTCATCGCCGGCACAGTGGAGATGCTGCTGGTCGGCGCACCATCAATCAACTTGCGGCTGATCCCCACGCACACGAGCGTGCGATTCTTTCATCCCATAGCTGCACCACACGCGTTTCCTTGAATATGAGCGAGGTGTCCTCAGAGAACACCACTTCGTCTTTTGGCAGCTATTCCGGAATGGTGATGGGCCCGATCTGGCGGCAAGCCAGCGAAAACTGCGACGGGTCTTCAGCCAGTCCCGAGGCGAGGACACGCGTCATGAGCTTCAGCAGTGCAGTTGACTTCATGAGGCCAAGCGTATCGCCTCCGCGCCGACTTGCGAAAGCAGCGCGTCAGGCATGGGCGTGATGGCTAGACCGTCGATACCACTGAGCATCAAGGCCGTGGTGGCCAGGGCCATCAGAACGCTGAGGAAACGGGTGGTGTGGGTGGTGTTCATGGTGTGCTCCCTTTGCTGAGGTTCACTTGGGTTTGCTTGGATTTGTCCATGGGTGAACTCTAGGTGGCCGCAAAGGTCATCACCAGCGCCAAGCGACAGACTGCAGTGGTGGCCGACGAGTTGCAACCGCAGCACGGCAAGCAGACTTCCGATGACCTGCTGACTCCTTGCACCGCCCATTTGATGTGTAATCCCACGAGATTTCTCCAACCACTGCGCCCATCTCGTCATGTCTGATTCCTCCAACACGCCCTCAGCCGACTCCTATACGCCGCCCACGGTCTGGACCTGGAAGCAAGGCAACGGCGGCCGCTTCGCCAACATCAACCGGCCCGTAGCCGGTTCCACGCACGAGCAGGAATTGCCAGTAGGCCGTCACCCGCTCCAGTTGTATTCACTGGGCACGCCCAACGGTCAAAAGGTCACCATCCTGCTCGAGGAACTGCTGGCCCTGGGACACTCCGGCGCAGAGTACGACGCGTGGCTGATCAACATCGGTGAAGGCCAGCAGTTCGGCAGCGGCTTTGTGTCGATCAACCCGAACTCGAAGATCCCGGCGCTGCTGGACCACAGCACACCGCAGCCCACGCGCGTGTTCGAAAGCGGCGCCATCCTGATGTACCTGGCCGAGAAGTTCGACGCCTTCCTGCCGCGCGAGGGTGCGGCGCGTGCCGAGTGCCTGAGCTGGCTGTTCTGGCAGATGGGCAGTGCACCCTTCGTGGGTGGCGGCTTCGGGCATTTCTACGCCTACGCACCCTTCAAGATCGAATACGCCATCGATCGGTACGCCATGGAAACCAAGCGGCAGATGGATGTGCTCGATCAACTGCTGGCGCAACGGCGCTACATCTGCGGTGACGACTACACCATCGCCGACATGGCCATCTGGCCCTGGTACGGTGGCATGGCCAAGGGTCTGCTCTACAACGCTGGTGAGTTCCTGCAGGTCCACGAATACACGCACGTGGCGCGCTGGGCTGATGAACTGGCCGCGCGACCTGCGGTGCAGCGTGGGCGCCGTGTGAACAAGGTCAGCGGTGACCCGGCGCTGCAACTGCGCGAGCGCCACGACGCCAGCGACTTCGACGCGCCCGCGCCGCAGGCCTGACCTGCGCTCAGGCGCAGTGAAGCGAACGCGGCGGCTTATGGGCGCGGCACTCACCGCAGCGCCCATACAAGGTCAGGTCGTGTGACTCCACGCTGAAGCCGGGCGGTGCGAGCCGCCCCAGATCACCTGGGCAGGCGTGCACGTCGTACACGCGCTGGCAATTCAGGCACTGAAAATGATGGTGGTGGTGATGTCCCGCCACCTCATAGCGCGTGACCTCCGAGGGCAGCGCCACTGGCGCAATCACACCCTCCTCCACCAGCGACTTCAGGCCGCGATACACCGTGGCCAAACTCAAGCCGGGCACGTCCTGCTGCGCGGCCTCCCGCACCTCGGCCGGCAACAAAGGCCTCCCCGCCTGCTCAATGGCCTGGCGGATGGCGCTGCGCTGCCGGGTGTTGCGTTCCATTTTGAAATCCTTATTGCAAATGAATTCGCATTACAATCAAGGATCTCATCATAAACGCTCCACCGTGCCCATGCGCCCATTGAAATCCTCAGCCACACGCATCGCCCTTGTCCTCATTCACGGGGCTGCAGCCAGCGCCTACGCCCAATCCACACCAGGCACAGTCGGTGCGGCAGGCCATACAGGCTGGCAGTTCGGCGCTGTTTTGGATGCGGCCCACCTCAGCAACACCGTGCCACTGGGACTGCGCGACAAGGGTTTGGGCCTGGGCCACTCGGACCTCCTTGCCCGTGGCACGTTGGGCCGCCACTTCAGCGCCGAGGGTATCGCGGCCGTTTCGACTCACGAAGGACATCTGGAGAAGGGCGTCGAGAAGCTATTCATCCAGACACGCACCCTGCCCGCCGGCTTTCAGGTCCGAATGGGACGCTTTGCCTCGCAGGTGGGCTACCTCAACGAGCAGCACCCGCATGCGGACGATTTCGTGGAGCGCCCGGCCCTGTATCGAGCATTCCTGGGGCATCACTACTTCGACGATGGCCTGCGCCTGAACTGGACGGCACCCACGCCCTTCCTGCTGCAATTCGGTGCCGAGTCGTTCTCCGGCAAGAAGCTGAACCCCGACAGTACCCTGCGGTCCCGCAGCGGCGTGGACACCATCACCGTGAAGGTCGGCTCCGACATCGGAACGAACCAGGCTTGGCAAGCTGGCTTGTCACTGCTGCGCAACCGGCGCGCCGCCTTCGCTGAGGACCGTCACGATGCTTCCGCGATGGATCACGCAGTGGAACACCTTCACGGTGAACATGAGGAATCCCATGGGCACGGGGTAGCCTTCTCGGGACGACGGTTGTCGATATTCGACCTGGCCTGGAAATGGGCGCCCAACGGCAATCCGCGCGAACAGCAAATCCGTCTGGTCTTGGAACATGCCCGCCTGAGCGGTGTACCCCATCCGGCGCAGGCTCAATACCGGCACGGGGGCAGTTCCCTGGCCCTGGTCTGGCGCTTTCGGCCGGACTGGGAAGCCGGCATCCGGGCTGATCGCCTGCGCGCGGCGTATGCCCATGAGGACCATGCTGATCCGGCCCACCTGAACGAGCATTCGGCCATGCTGGTCTACAAGCCTTCCCACAGGCAGGCCTTGCGCCTGCAGTGGACCACCAACCGAAACGCACAGGGCTTCGACATGTCCGCACGCCGCGTGGTGGCACTGCAGTACGTGGTCGCCTTCGGCGCCCACGGCGCGCACCCCTTCTGAGGACCATGCACCGGTCCCGAATCAGCCACCGTCCGCCGCCCACGAGCGCAGCGGCCCTGTGGCTGTGCTTGTCCATCCTTCTCACGCCACTCTCGTCCTCCGCGCGTACCGAGAGCCCAGCGCCGCGCATCTTCGCCTGCGAACCCGAATGGGCTGCCCTGGTCCTTGAACTGATGCCGCAGGCACAAGTCCACACCGCTACCACTGCCATGCAGGACCCGCATCACATTGAAGCGAGGCCCTCGCTGATCGCGCAGATGCGCCAGGCGGATGCGGCTGTCTGCACGGGCGGCGGGCTTGAGGCGGGCTGGCTCCCCGTACTGCAGCAACGCGCAGCCAACCCCCGCGTGCAGGACGGAAGCGACGGCATGTTCTATGCCGCCGAACAGGTCACCCTCATCGACGCCCGCGCGGCCACCCTGAACCCCTTCGCCGGCGACATCCATCCCGGCGGCAACCCGCACGTGCACACCGACCCCGAGCGACTGGTCCAGGTGGCCCGCGCCCTGGCGGCGCGACTGCAACGGCTGTGGCCTGCGCGGTCGACTGAAGTCGCTGCACGACTCACCGCATTCGAGCAGCGCTGGTCCGCGCGCACTGAACAATGGCGCCAGCGCACGCAAGCCCTTCGCGGTCGTACAGTGGCAGCCCAGCACAGCAGCTTTGCCTACTTGTGGCGATGGTTGGGCCTTCGCCACAGCATGGATCTGGAACCCAAGCCGGGGCTGCCACCCACGCCTGCGCACCTGCAGTCCCTGCTGCAGCGCTGGCAGGCCGAGCCACCGCTTGCCATCGTCGTGGCCGCGCACCAGGACCCACGCTCAGGCCGTTGGTTTAGCGAGCGCGCCCAACCCGCGCGGCCACTACTGGTGCTGCCGGCCACCGTCATCGACCCCACCCAGCCTGAAGCACTGGATGCGTGGTTTGAAGGCCTCATCGACAGCCTGCTCAGGGCACCTCGCTGAAGTCACCAAACATGGAGCTTTGGTACGCCCTGCCCGCCCTGGCCCTGGTCGCCGGTGCTGCCGCGCTGGTACCACTGGGCCAGCAGGTCCTGCAGCGCGGCGTGGTCTTCATCGACCTGGCCGTGGCCCAGGCCGCTGCAGCGGGGTCACTCTGGGGCATGGTCCTGCTGCATCAGGGTGAACCACCTTCGGATGGGCTCATCGATGTGGCCGGCCTGATCGGTTCGCTGCTGTGCGCCGGCGCTGTGGCAGCAGTCAGCCGACGCTGGCCCGAACGGCGTGAAGCCCTGATCGGCCTGCTGTACGTGGTGTTCGCCTGTCTTACCCTACTGGGTGCGCGCATGGACGCGCACGGGCGCGACCGCATGCTGGAGTTGCTGGCAGCAGACGTGCTGTGGGCCCAGGCGCCGCCGGTGCAGGTGCTGGCCGCCGCCGCCGCGCTGTTGTTGGGTCTGCTGGCCTGGCGACCCGAACTTCTGACACGTGATGCCGTGTTCTACAGCGTGTTCGCGGTCATGGTCAGCCTCGCGGTCCCGGTGTTGGGCTTGTTCGTGGTGTTTGGGCTGCTGATCGGTCCTGCGCTGTGGATGCGCCGCGAGGAACACCGCTCGGATCTGTGGCTTGGCATCACCACTGGAGCCGGGGCAGCACTCAGCGGTCTGGTGGCGTCCTGGTGGTGGGACGCGCCCAGCGGCCCCAGCGTCGCTCTGGCCTGTGCCCTCCTGGGGCTCGGCGCCTTGGTGCGCCGTTCAGCGGACTGAGATCGGAAGAGTGGCAGGCCGCGCACGCAGCTGGCCCGCCCATCGACCGATCACGCCAGAGCGCGCACCACCGCTTCACCCATCTCGGCCGTGCCCACCTTGGTGGTGCCTTCGCTGTAAATGTCGGGCGTGCGCAGCCCCTGGGCCAGCACCTGCTGAACCGCTGCCTCAATGCGCTGAGCCGCCGCTTCTTGATTCAGGCTGAAGCGCAGCATCATGGCCGCGCTCAAGATGGTGGCCAGCGGGTTGGCCACACCCTTGCCGGCAATGTCCGGTGCACTGCCGTGGCTGGGCTCGTACAGGCCCTTGTTGTTCTTGTCCAGCGACGCCGAGGGCAGCATGCCGATGGAGCCCGTCAGCATCGAAGCTTCGTCGCTCAGGATGTCGCCAAACATGTTGCCGGTGACGATCACATCAAAGCTCTTGGGCGCCTTCACCAACTGCATGGCCGCGTTGTCCACGTACATGTGGTCGAGCTGTACATCGGGGTACTGGCCGTGCACCTGCGTGACCACGTCCTTCCACAGTTGGAAGGTCTCCAGCACGTTGGACTTGTCCACACTCGTCACCTTGCCGCGGCGCTTGCGCGCGGCCTGGAAGGCCACGTGCGCGATGCGCTCGATTTCCGGGCGGCTGTAGCGCATGGTGTCGAAGGCTTCTTCGGCACCGGGGAAGTGCCCGTCCACTGCCACGCGGCGGCCGCGCGGTTGTCCAAAGTAGATGTCGCCCGTGAGCTCGCGAATGATCAGGATATCCAACCCGGCCACCAGTTCCGGCTTCAGGCTGGAGGCATGCGTGAGCTGTTCGTAGCAGATCGCCGGGCGAAAGTTGGCGAACAGCCCCAGGTTCTTGCGCAGGCCCAGGATGGCCTGCTCCGGGCGCAGGGCGCGCTCGAGCTTGTCGTACTTCCAGTCGCCCACTGAACCGAACAGCACGGCGTCGGCTGCCTGCGCCAGCTTCAGCGTGCCTTCGGGTAGCGGGTGGCCGCTGCTCTCATAGGCCGCGCCGCCCACATCGGCCCACTCCATCTCCAGGGACAGGCCCAAGGCCTGTAGCACCTTCACGGCCTGCGCCATGATCTCTGGACCAATGCCATCGCCTGGCAGGACCGCAATCTTCATTTGAATTCTTTCTGTATGGACGGTCAGAGCATCCGCTGTGCCAACCAAGGCATGCGCGCCAGACGCTCGGCTTCATAGGTGCGGATCTTGTCGGCGTGACGCAGGGTCAGACCGATGTCGTCCCAACCGTTGATCAGGCACTGCTTACGGAAGGGCTGCACTTCAAAGGGTAGCTCCATGCCATCGGGCGTGACCACCACCTGGCGCGGCAGGTCTACCGTCAGGGTGTAACCGGGGAAGGCCGCCACCTCATCGAACAGGCGGTGCACCTGCACTTCCGGCAACACGATGGGCAGGATGCCGTTCTTGTAGCAATTGTTGAAGAAGATGTCCGCGAAGCTGGGCGCGATCAGCGCGCGAAACCCGTATTGCTCCAGGGCCCAAGGTGCGTGCTCGCGCGAGGAGCCGCATCCGAAGTTGCGTCGCGCCAGCAGTACCGATGCCCCTTCAAAGCGTGGTTGATTCAACACGAAATCGGGGTTTGGCCTGCGAGATGCCGGGTCCTGGCCCGGGTATCCCGCATCCAGATAGCGCCACTCGTCGAAGAGGTTGGGGCCGAAGCCCGAACGCTTGATGGACTTCAGGAACTGTTTCGGGATGATGGCATCGGTATCGACATTCTCACGGTCGATCGGGGCCACCAGCCCTTGGTGAACGGTAAAGGGATTCATCACAAGGTCCTCAGGCCATGCGGCGCACGTCGACGAAGTGCCCCGCCAAAGCGGCAGCGGCGGCCATCGCCGGGCTCACCAGGTGGGTACGTCCGCCGGCTCCCTGACGGCCTTCGAAGTTCCGGTTGCTGGTGGATGCGCAGCGCTCGCCCGGCTCCAAGCGATCGGCGTTCATCGCCAAGCACATGGAGCAACCCGGCTGCCGCCACTCAAAGCCGGCCGCTTTGAAGATTTCATGCAGACCCTCGGCCTCGGCCTGCGCCTTGACCTGGCCCGAACCCGGCACCACGAGGGCCAGTTTGACATTCGATGCCACGCGGCCGCCTACCTTCTTCACCACCGCGGCGGCTTCCCGCATGTCTTCGATGCGGCTGTTGGTGCAGGAGCCGATGAACACCTTATCGATGCGCACATCGGCAATGGCCTTGTTGGGCTCCAGGCCCATGTACTTCAGCGCGTTCTCGATGGCACTGCGCTTGCTGCTGTCCTTTTCCTTGTCGGGGTCGGGCACGCGGTCATCGATGGACAGCACCATCTCCGGCGAGGTACCCCAGGTGACCTGCGGGCGGATCTGAGCGGCATCGAGCTCCACCACAGCGTCCCACTTCGCATCCGGATCCGATTGGAGCGTACGCCAGTAGGCCACTGCCTGGTCCCATTCCACACCCTTCGGCGCCATGGGGCGGCCCTTGATGTACTGCAGCGTCTTGTCGTCCACAGCCACCAAGCCCGCCCGCGCGCCGGCCTCGATGGCCATGTTGCAGATGGTCATGCGGCCTTCCATCGACAGGCTGCGGATGGTGGTGCCTCCGAACTCGATGGTGTAGCCGGTGCCGCCTGCCGTCCCGATCCTGCCGATGATGGCCAGCACCACATCCTTGGCGGTGACGCCCGCAGCGAGCGTGCCCTCTACCTTCACCAGCATGTTCTTGGCCTTCTTGGCCAGCAGCGTTTGCGTGGCCAGCACATGTTCGACTTCGCTGGTGCCGATGCCGTGGGCCAGCGCACCAAAGGCGCCATGGGTGGAGGTATGACTGTCGCCGCAGACCACGGTCATGCCCGGCAGCGTCGCACCGTTCTCGGGGCCGATGACATGCACGATACCCTGCCGCTTGTCGAGGAAGGGAAAGTAAGCAGCGGCACCGACGGCGCGGATGTTGTGGTCCAGCGTCTCCACCTGCTGGCGCGAGGTGGGATCGGTGATGCCGTCCAGTCCCAGCTCCCATCCCGTGGTGGGGGTGTTGTGATCGGCCGTGGCCACGATGGAGGTGGTCCTCCACACCGGCCGGCCGGCCATGCGCAGACCTTCGAAGGCCTGAGGGCTGGTGACTTCGTGCACGAGGTGGCGGTCGATGTAGAGGATGGAGGTGCCATCCTCCTCGGTGTGGACGACGTGGGCGTCCCAGAGCTTGTCGTAGAGGGTGCGGCCGATCATGGTGGTGGAGTACGCGAAAACCCTCTATTTTGACGCGAACCCAGCGCAGGTGCCTTCACCATCACGGCGTCGGGTGGCCGGGGGCCTGTCGGCGGGGCTTTGAGCCCAATCGTCGACGGGAGACCGCCGTTCAGGCAGGCTCGCCGAGCGGTAGGGCGGCCCCGACGATCGGCCCCCGGCCACACGGCGCGGAGCAAAGGAAAAGAATCCCGAATGACGCTCGCCCGGCGGCTCAGGAAACCTTTCCCAAAGCCCTCAACACCTTCTCAGGCGTAATCGGCTGGCTCCACACCTCCGCCTTCAAGGGCGCCAAGGCATCGTTGATCGCGTTCATCACCGCCGCCGGTGCACCCGCCGTGCCCGCCTCACCCGCGCCCTTGGCACCCAGCTGCGATGACCGCGTCGGCGTCTGCACATGGGCCACCTCGATGTCGGGCATCTCCCCGCTCATCGGCACCAGATAGTCCGCCATCGATCCATTCATCAAGCGCCCGTTCTCGTCATAAAGACACTCCTCGAACAGCGCTCCGCCAATGCCCTGCACGATCGCGCCGCGAATCTGCTCGTCCACCAACTTCGGGTTGATCACGCGGCCGCAGTCTTCCACCGCCCAGTGCTTGAGCAGTTTCACGAAGCCCGTGTCGGGATCGACCTCCACATATGAGGCCTGCACGCCATTGGTGAAAATGAAGGGATAGTCCCGCTGCGCGTAGTGGCGCGTCACCATCAGTTCGGGCGTGAAGTCCGCCGGTAGCGTGTCCGATCGGAAGTAGGCAATGCGGCCGAGTTCGGGAAACTCAAGCACCGCCTCCAATGTCTTCGCATCCACCACCGCTCCGCGGCGAACCGCCAACTCGGAAGCATCGCGTTTGAGAATGATCGCCGCTACCTTGATGATGTTGGCGCGCAGGGCCTGGCCGGCCAGCAGAACGGCCTCGCCGCCCACGCCCGCACCCCGTGATGCCCAGGTGCCGCCACCGTAGGGCGTCACATCGGTGTCCGACAACACCAGACGAACCTTTTCCAGATCCACGCCGACCGCATCGGCCGCGATCTGGCGGTAGATCCCGTCGTTCCCCTGCCCCTGCTCACCCACGCTCACGCTCACGCTGATGGCGCCGCTCGGGTCGAAGCGAATCGTGCAACCGTCCTGCGAGGCGATCCGTGCGCCGCCCACACCATAGAAGGCGGCACTCGGGTTGGTCAGCTCGATCAGCGCTGCAAAACCGATACCGCGGTAGATGCCCTGCTTCCTCAAATCAGCGATCTCGGCCTTGAGCTTGGGGTAGTCCATCAGCAACTCGATCTTGCGCAGGCAAGCCTCATGCGACAGCACTTCCAGCTTGATGCCGCTCGCCCCGGTGGCCGGATAGGCATCATCCGGGATTACGTTCTTCCTGCGAATCTCCAGCGGGTCCATACCGATGGCGCGTGCGGCCATGTCCACCAGTCCTTCGGTGACGGCACACGCAATCGGGTGCCCCACGCCACGGTACTGACAAGTCGGAGTTTTGTTTTGGAAAACCACCTTCAGGTGCGCACGGTAGTTCTGGTGCTTGTAGGGACCGCCCACCAGGTTCACCACCTGGTTGCCTTCAATAGCGCTGGTCCGGGGAAACATAGAGAAAGGCCCGATGCCGGTGAGATCATCCATCTCAAAACCGACGATCTCCCCGCTCTTCTTCACGCCGATGCGGGCCGTCACGCGGTGGTGGCGCGCATGGATGTCGCTCGTAAAGCTTTCCAGGCGATCAGCCACGAACTTCACCGGACGGCGGCACATCATCGAAAGCGCGACCGTGGCAAAGTCGTCCGGGTAAGCGTGCACCTTGATGCCGAAAGAGCCGCCCACCTCCTTGCACACCACGCGGATGTTGGACTCCGGGATATCAAATTGGCGCGAGTACAGATCCTGCATCATGTGCGGGGCCTGGAAGGAGTGCCACACCGTGAGTTTCTGGTCGGCCGAACTCCAGTCGGCGATCTGGCAACGCGGCTCCAGGGTGACGCCGGTGTGTCGGCCGAACTGGAAGGTGGTGCCCACCACCGCATCGGCCTGCGCAAAGGCAGCATCCACATCGCCCACATTCAGGCTGCGGGTGAAGCACAAGTTATCGCCCAAGTCGGCATGGATCAGCGGCGTCGACGGGTCGAGCGCCGTTTCCATGTCCACGACCGGTGGCAGTTCGTCGAACTCCACCTCGATCAGCGGCAGCGCGTCCTCGGCCTGCTGGCGGGTTTCGGCGACCACGGCGACCACCGGCTCGCCCTGCCAGTACACCCGGTCCATCGCCAGGGGGTACTGCGGCGCGCTCTTCATGCCCGCCAAGTGGGCCAGCGTGGCCACCCAGGGCTTGCAGTATTTCGCCACATCGGACCCGGCAGCCACCAGCACCACACCCGGCGCCTTGCGCGCGGCATCCAGGCCGATGCGTGTGATCTTCGCGTGGGCCAAAGGGCTGCGCCAGTACACCACATGCACCATCCGCGGCAGCTCAAGGTCGTCGATGTAGGTGCCCTGGCCCTGCACCAGCTTGCGGGCACTGGGCCGCTCGCTGCTGCTGCCAATGTAGCGCGGGTCTTCGGTGACGGGCGGCAGGGGTTTGTCTGTATGGTCGATCTTGGGGCGCTCCTCCACCTCTGTACCCGCGATGGAGGCATCCGCGTTCAGCAGGTTCGGCGTGGTCACAGTGTTCATGCGTACTCCCAAGATCAAGCCGCGCGCTTCTTGGCGCGTTCAGCCAGTGTTTCGCAAACGGCGTCTACGATGGCGTGGTACCCGGTGCAACGGCAAAAGTTGCCGCTCATCCACTCCCGGACTTCTGCGCGCGTGGCATTGGGTCGGGTCTCCAAAAGTTCCTTGGCGGCCATCACCATGCCCGGCGTGCAAAAGCCGCACTGCAGAGCGTTGTTGCGGACGAAAGACTCCTGCAGGTCGCGCACATCGCCATCGTCGCTCAGCCCCTCGATCGTGCGCACCCTGCAGCCTTCGGTCTGCACCGCCAGCGTGAGGCAACCCCGCACGATCCGGCCGTCCACCTCCACCGTGCAGGCGCCGCAAACACCATGCTCACAGCCCAGGTGAGAGCCCTTGAGGCCGAGGTCGTTGCGAACGAAGTCCACCAGGTGGGTGCGCGGTTCCACATGGCAGCAACGGTCCTGGCCGTTGACGGTGACAGTGATCATCTGGGTCGAGCTCATCGGGTCTCTCCGAAATCTTCAGATTGCCAAGGCGGCGCGGCTGGCATGCGCAGCCGACAGCAGACGGCGCATCAACACCGTGGCCAAATGGCGCTTGGTATCGGCGCCATGCGTCAGGTCGGGCAGCGGATCCAGTTCAGCCTTCAACGAGGCCGCGGCAATCTCGATGGTGCCCGCGTCCAAGACCTTGCCGGCCAACAGCGCTTCGGTGCGCGGGGCCCGCAGCGGAATCACTCCCATGCCCAGCAGACCCAGATTCACTTTGCGCGCCGTCGTGCCATCAAATTCAGCCACGACCGCCAACCCGGCCACCGCGTAGTCACCATGGCGACGAGCCAGTTCATCGAAGGCGCACCAGTGGTTGCGCGTCATCACCGGAATCTCGCTGCCCACCACGATTTCGCCGGGCTTGAGGTCCGTCGTGTAGAGATCCTGGAAAAAATCGGTCGCCTTGACGCGGCGCTGGCCGCCATGCCCCTGCACCACCACCGTGCCGTCCAGCGCCACGAGACAGCAAGGCCATTCGGCCGCCGGGTCGCCGTAGGCAATCGACCCCCCCCAGGTGCCGGAGTTGCGGATGGCCCGGTGTGCGATGTGCGGCGCAGCAGCAGCCAACAAGGGTGCGTGTTCGGCCACAAGCGCCGACGACTCGATCGCGGTGTGCGTCACCAGCGCACCGATGTGCAGCACGCCTGGGCGAACCTCGATCCGGCTCAGGTCCTGCAGACGAGTGATGTCGATCAGGATCTTCGGATCCGACAACCGCATGTTCAGGGTGGCCATCAGCGTCTGACCACCCGCGAGAATGCGTGCGTCATCCCCGTACCGGGCCATCAGGTCAAACACCTCCGCCAGGCTGCGGGGTTTTACGTAATCGAAGGCGGGAGCTTTCAAGGGCGATCTCCTCGGGGTTTATCCGGGTGATGTTTGTTTACCAAGCGGTCAACAATCCTAAGTGCTATTGAACTTCGGGTAAATAGCGTGAGACTCCCCAAAAACCCTGAAATCGCTGCTACCCCTCCACCGCGCCGTCGCATGTCCACGGCCGAGCGTTCTCGTCAGATCCTCGATGGGGCCATTCAGTTTTTTGCCGTCCACGGTTTCAATGGGCAACTCCGCGATCTGGCCAGGAGCATCGGCATCACCCACGCCCTCCTCTACCACTACTACCCTACCAAGCAGGCCTTGGTGGACAGCGTGTACCAGGAAGTGTTCGTCGAGCGATGGAACCCCCTGTGGGATGAGTTGTTGGATGACCCCAAGCTCAGCGTGGAGGACAAGTTCACCCGCTTCTATGCCGACTACATCAACAATGCCCTGTCCCGCGACTTCGTTCGCATCCTGGTGTTCTCCGGCCTCACGGACCGCACCATCACCGATCGTTTTTTCGCCATGCTGCGGGAACGGCTGTTTCCCCGATTGATCCGGGAAACGCGCCGCTACCGCGGTTCGCGCATGGGCGGCAAAGCCAGCGAGCGCGAGATGGAACTGCTCATGGGGCTGCACGGCAGCTTCTTTTATGTGACGATGCAGCGTTGGGTTTATGGGCAAACCATCTACAACCCGGAAGCACCGCCACCGCCGCTGTCGTACGGCACAGACCTTGTGCGCGACCGTGTGCGCAGCTACCTGCTGTCTTCCGCTGCTCTGTTCAGTCCCGGCGAGGCTTCGCCGGATTCTTCCCGCCGGCTCCCCAAGGGCCGCTCTTCATCCCGCAGATTCAAGGAGACCTCATGAAACTGATGAAGCTCGCGCTGACCGGCGCGTTGGCCATGGGCACCAGCCTGGCCGCGTTCAACGCCTGCGCGCAACAGACGATCAATGTCAATATCGGCTCCAGCCACCCCACTGCCAACATCTGGGCGTATGCCATGAAGGAGGTGTTCCAGCCCGAGGTGGACAAGCTGCTCAAGGAAGGCGGAAACAAATACCAGATCCGCTGGCGCGAGAACTACGGCGGAACGCTCTACAAGTTCAACGAGACCCGTGCCGCGGTCAAGGACGGCATCGTGGACGTGGGCATGGTGGGCACCGTTTGGGAAAACTCGCAAATGCCCCTGCAGAACGTCACCTACTACACGCCGTTTGCAACCACCAACCACGAGATGCTCATTGAGATCTTCGACAAGCTCAATACCACGCATCCCGCGCTCAGAGCCAGCTGGACTGCGCAAAACATGGTGCCCCTGTCCTCGCTGATCACGGACAGCTACGATGTGTACGCGAACTTTCCCGTGACCACCATGGCCGCCCTGCAGAACAAGAAGATCCACGCGCCGGGCACCTCGGCCAACTGGATGCGCGACACCGGCGCCACCCCAGTTGAGGGGGCACTCACCACTTACTACACCAACATCCAGACCGGTGTCACGCAAGGTGCACTGAGCTTTGCCAGCGGGATCGGCCCGGCCAAGGTGTACGAGGTGGCCAAGCACCTCACGCGGGTCGATATCGGCGCCATGTATTTCGGCAGCGTCGCAGCGAACAAGGCTTTCTTCGACAAGCTGCCCAAGGAAGTGCAAGAGGCGTTCATCAAGGCCGGGCGGGCCACCTCGATGGCCCATGGCAAGCACGTGACGCGCTCGGCGGCCACGGCGATGGACACGATGAAGGGGGCCGGATTGCAAATCACCGAGCTGCCGGCTGCCGAACGCGCCAAGTGGATCAACGGCCTACCCGACATCGTCAGCCCCTGGTTGGCCACCACGGGTGATGCCGGCAAGTCGGTCCTGCGAGCCTACTTTGATGAACTGCGCGCACGTGGCGTGAAGCCCCTGCGGGACTGGGACAAGGCTGCTCGCTGAGCCGCAGGAGTGCATGATGGCCGCTGACACGGACCTCGAGGCACCGCAGTCGGCGGCCACGCACCCCCTGAACATTCCGGCCAGTCTTCTGGCATCCATGGGCACGATCTGGATCTTCCTGATCATGTGCCTGGTTGTGGCCGATGTCATCGGCCGGGATTTCCTGAATGCGCCCATCACCGGCGTGGCCGAATTCTCGGCCCGCTCGGTGGCATCCATCGTCTTCCTCCAATTGGCGGCGGCCATCTGCAGCGGACGGATGACCCGCAGCGACTTTCTGCTGAACCTCATCGGCAAGCGTTCCCCAAAGGCCGTGGTGGCCCTGGATGTCGTCAACGCCCTAGTGGGTGCCGCCCTCTTTACGGCCCTTGCGCTGATCGCACTGCCGGAGTTCCAGACCTCCTGGGGCAACAACGAGTTCTACGGCGTGCAGGGCGTCTACAGCGTTCCTGCCTGGCCATTCCGCGGGCTGGTGGTCGCCGGCTCCGTGGCCGCAGCCCTTTGCTACCTGTTGTCCTTGCCGGGCATCATTCGCCGGGCCTCGGGCCAAGCCTCCGCAGCAGACCCGCTCGGAGGTGGCGCATGAGTGATCTTGCGCTCGGCGGCCTTCTCATCGGCGGCCTCGTCGTCCTGGTCCTGCTGGGAATCCATATCGGCGTGGCGCTGCTGGCCGTCGGCTTCTTCGGCGTTTGGCTGGTCCGCGACAACATCGATATGGCCATGCGCCTGATGTACATGGCCGCCTACAACGGGATCTCTGACTACATATTCGCCACCATTCCCCTGTTCGTCCTGATGGGTTTGCTGGTGAGCATCTCCAATGTTGGCAAGGACACCTTCACGGTGGCCGAAGTCCTTCTGCGCAAGCTCCAGGGTGGATTGGGCGTGGCGACCGTGGCGGCCAACACGGTGTTCGCTGCCGTCACAGGGGTCTCCATCGCCTCGGCAGCGGTGTTCACCCGAGTGGCCGTGCCCGAGATGGTTCGGCATGGCTACAAGACCACCTTCGCAACAGGCACGGTGGCCGGCAGTTCCGTCCTGGGCATGATGATTCCACCCAGTCTGCTGATGATCATCTATGGCGTGTTGGCCGAACAGTCCATCGGAACGCTCTTCATTGCAGGCGTGATCCCGGGCTTTCTCTTGGCCATCGTCTTCGCCGTCATGATCATGCTGATGGCGAGGTTCACGCCGGGGCGGGTATTCGATCTTCAGAAACAGGCCGAACTGGCTCGACAGCAGCGGGTGGACGTGACCCTCACCGGCGTCCAGATGGCGGGCAAGCTCGTACCCATCGCCTTGCTCGTGTCTTTGGTACTCGGCGGCTTGTACACCGGATTCTTCACCCCCACCGAGGCCGGTGGTGTGGGTGCTGCCGGCGCCCTGCTCATCGCCCTGGCACGCCGCTCACTCGGCAAAGGCAATCTGTGGCGTGTGCTGCATGAAACCGGTAGCGTGTCCTGCACCATCCTCATACTGCTGGTGGCGGCGGCCTTCTACAGCCGAATGCTCAGCGTGGCGGGCGTTCCTGTCGCGATTGCAGACTTGGTGCGCGATGCGGGCTTGGGACCCTATGGCTTTCTCGCGCTCTACATCGGCATCGTGTTGTTGCTGGGCATGATTCTGGATTCCAGCTCCATCCTGTTGATCATGACGCCGGTGGCTGCACCGATCGCGCAGGCCTTTGGCTTTGATCTCATCCATTTTGGTGTGATCACGGTGCTGGCTGTGGAAATGGGGCTGCTGACGCCCCCTTTTGGCATTTCGGTCTTTACGGTGAAGTCCACATTGAACGATCCGAGGGTCAGCGTGGAAAGTATCTTTGCCGGCGCCATGCCGTTCGTGGGTGCGATGTTCCTGGTTCTGCTGGCCGTCTGCGCCTTTCCCTGGCTCACATTGGCCCTGACCTGAGTGGTGCACGCGCCGAGCTGCGCCATCGGGCCACCACCAGCCGCTATCGGCTGGGATGAATTCGGTCTTCTCTGATGAATCTGGCTCTGCTGCTGCATCGGCAGGCGCTGGCAATGCCCAACGCTGCAGCGGTGTTCTGCGGACGCCAGCAGATCTCCACCCACGCGCAGTGGGCCAGTCGGTCATGGACCCTCGCAAAGCACTTCAGGGCTGCTGGCCTCGAACCGGGTGACCGGGTCGCGCTGTTCATGCGCAACCACGTTCGCTATCTCGACATCGTGCTGGGCGCCTGGTGGGCGGGTCTGGTGGTCGTGCCGATCAATGCGAAGCTGCACCCACTTGAAGCAGAGTGGATCATCCAGAACGCTCAGGCGCGATGGGTCTTCATCACGGCCGACGTGATGGGTCAAGGCGACCTCTCGTCCGGGCCTGCAGTGTTCAAGGGGATCAACCGCCAAATTGACGTGGACTCTTCAGAGTCAGACGACCTTTGGTCGGCCGCCGAATCCTCTTGGTCGCCCCCCCTGCACCGCCAACCTGAAGACCTTGCCTGGTTGTTCTATACAAGTGGCACCACCGGTCGGCCCAAGGGCGTCATGCTCACCCATCACAACCTGCGCACCATGGGCTTGGGCTACTTCATCGATGTCGATCCAGTCTCGCCCAGGGATCGCATCGTCTACGCCGCCCCGATGTCACACGGCAATGGCCTGTATGCCATTCCCCACCTGATGGCTGGTGCTGTCCATGTCGTGCCAGCGTCCGGCGGATTCCAAGCTGAGGAATTGTTCGAACTGGGATGGGAACTCGGGCCACTGTCCCTGTTCGCCGCCCCCACCATCGTCAACCGCCTTGTCGCATACGCTCGCCAGCATGCTCTGACAAAGGATGACTGTGCGCGCGCTTTCAAGACCATTGTGTATGGAGGCGCTCCCATGTATGTGGCTGACATCCAGCGCGCGCTGGATGTCATGGGGCCTCGGTTTGTGCAGATCTATGGCCAGGGCGAAACCCCCATGACCGGCACCGTCCTCTCGCGGCAACATTTGATGGATACATCCCACCCACGCCATCTCGAGCGACTGGCCTCTATAGGCGTGGCACAGACGCCTGTTGAAGTGCGCATCGCCGACCCTGAGGGCGCGGATGTGGCCGCTGGCGAAATGGGTGAGTTGCTCGTCCGTGGTGACTCGGTGATGGCTGGCTACTGGCGTGACACGCAAGCCACTGCGGCCGCGATTCGAGAGGGATGGCTGTGGACCGGCGATATGGGCTGCGCTGATGCCGATGGTTTCATCACGCTCCGAGACCGCAGCAAGGACCTCATCATCAGCGGCGGCTCCAACATCTATCCGCGCGAGGTCGAAGAAGTTTTGCTGAAGCACCCCGCAGTGGCCGAAGTCGCCGTGGTGGGCGCGCCTGATGCTGAGTGGGGAGAAGCGGTGGTGGCTTTTGTGGTCAAGTCGCTCACACGATCGGAAGAGCCAAACGGTGACGACGAAACCACCCAAGCCCTGCTCGACACCTGGTGCCGGTCGCAAATCGCCCGCTTCAAGCGCCCGAAGCGGTACATCTTTGTCGACGAGCTTCCAAAAAACGCCTACGGCAAGGTCCTCAAGCGGAACTTGCGAGAGCGTTTGGACATTTCAGATCAGCGGTCCTAAGCATTGATCAGGGTATCGCGCACTTCACCGGTCGCGCTTTCAGCACCCGCACCAGGGAATCAGGCTCGATACCGACCAAATAGCCCCTGCGCCCACCGTTGATCAGGACACGCGGCAAGCTCAGCACCGTCGCCTCCACATAGACCGGCACCGCCTTGCGGAAACCAAAGGGGGACGTGCCGCCCACCAAGTAACCGCTGTGGCGCTGCGCCACCTCGGGCTTGCAGGGCTCCACGCTCTTGCAACCGATTTCACGGGCCAGGCTCTTGGTGCTCACCTGGCAATCCCCATGCATCAGAACCACCAGCGGTTGCGCCCGCTCGTCTTGCATGACCAGGGTCTTGACCACCGCATGCTCATCCCAACCGGTCTGACGGGCTGATTCGGCGGTTCCACCGTGGTCCACGTAGTCATAAGGATGCTCGGTGTAGGCAACTCCATGGCGCTGCAACCACTGGGTGGCTGGGGTCTGGCTGACATGTCCTGACTTGCGCGCCATGTTGCGATCCGAAGACCCCGATGTTCCCACGGCCAACAACCTCAAGCAGCCATCTTTGCCGGCCGAGCGATTGGCGGTGCAACCGCCGTTGCATCCGCAGGCGTAGGGTGCGTTGATGCGCACCCGAACCGCTTGAAGAAAACTGTAGAACCTGGTGAATACCCAAAAAATCAGATTAATTGGTAATGAAGTTCAGATTTTTACGAACCTGCAACGATCCGCTTGACCAAGGGGTGATGCTGCGATCGGCGCGTGACGATGGCGTGGATGTCCTCCGTCAATTCGCTCTGAGCCAGCACCCGCAGGCCGCGCACCACCTGCACATCCTCCATGCCCAGCGTGCTGACCGGGAACACCCCCATTCCCCGCGCGGCGAACACCGACAGCAAGGCGCTGTCCTCGAACTCACCGACCACCCGAGGGCTGATATCCATGATCTCGAACCAGGCATCCAAACCGTTTCGCAAAGGCGAATGCCCAGTCGGCAACAGAACAGGCAAGCGATTCAGGCAATCGGGAAAGTCGGCCATCGCCGCCTTGGTGACCAAGGAAGCCGGGCCACACCAGGCCACGGTTGAGGACACCAGCAATCGACTGCTCACCTTCAGATTCGGGTTGGGAGGCGCCGGCTCGCTGGCCAGCACGATGTCAAGTTGGTGAAGCGCCAGCTCGGCCATCAACTCATCAAACTCGCCCTCATGACAAACCAGCCGCAGACCGGGCGTGGAGAGTACCGGATCGAGCAGGGCATGCGCCGCCAGCTTGGAGAGCCCATCTGACATGCCCACCGTCAGGCGAACCGTGGAAGTCACCGCGGCCTCCCGCACCTCCCGGGAGATGGCCTGCCCGATCTGAAAAATCTCCTCAGCGCGCTCAAAGGCCACCCGGCCTGCATCGGTAAGCGTCACGCCACGCCCTTGGGGTTTGAGAAGCTGGTGGCCCAGGGATTTCTCCAGCTCACGCACCTGTGCACTCACGGTCTGTACAGCCATTCCCAGCCGCTCCGCAGCCCGGGCAATACCACCCTCCTTGGCCACAACCCAGAAGTAGTGAAGGTGGCGATAGTTCAAGGCAGACATGGAAGGGACTCCAGGCTGAGAAATCCAACCCCACCGTGCGGCAGGAAAGATTCGGTTAAAGATGAATATCTTTAATATTTAACCTTAGTTTTCCTGACCTTTCTCGAAGATGGTCGGGTGGGGCGTGGTCCGCCAAGAGGTCGCCAGCTGTCGTCAACGCGCCCGAAAGCCCCAAGGCACGGCCTGATTGAGGGCCGATTGGGGGCCAAAGGCCCAGGGCCTGCAAACCCCTGAGGTCTCAGCCCAAGGCCGCAATCACATCCGGCGGCGCCTGCACCAGCTCAATGAGCACCCCCTCCCCGCCCACCGGGAACTCATCGCTTCCCTTGGGGTGGATAAAGGTGATGTCATGACCGGCAGCGCCCTTGCGGATACCACCGGGCGCGAATCGCACCCCATGGGCGGTCATCCACTCCACTGCCCGGGGCAGATCATCCACCCACAGGCCGATGTGGTTCAAGGGCGTTGAATGAACGGCCGGCTTCTTGTCCGGATCCAGGGGCTGCATGAGATCCACCTCCACCTGCGTGGGGCCTGATCCCAATGCGCAGATGTCCTCGTCCACATTCTCACGCTCACTCACGAAGGTGCTCTTCACCTGCAGCCCCAACACATCCACCCACAAGCTGCGGAGCTTGTCCTTGCTCGGTCCGCCGATGGCCACCTGCTGAATACCCAGTATCCGGAAAGGCTTGGTCGCGCTCATATCGGCTCACTCAAATTCAATGATGACTTGATCCACTGCGAGACTCTCCCCCACGCCGGCCTTGACCGCCTTGACCACGCCGTCCTGCGTGGCGGTGAGGATGTTCTCCATCTTCATGGCCTCGATCACTGCCAAGCGCTCGCCGACCAGCACCTTTTGCCCTGCGTGAACCGCCACGTCCACCAGCAAACCGGGCATGGGCGACAGGAGCATCTTCGAAAGGTCAGGCGGCGCCTTGTACGGCATCAGCTTGAAGAACTGGGCTGCGCGGGGGGACAGCACCAGCGCTTGCAAAGCGGTGCCGTTGTGCGCAATGCGCAGTGCCAAACGCTGCTGTGGCGATCCCCGCTCAACCTGTGCACTAAAGGGCTGACCGTTGACCGTACCCACCATCAAGATCTCTCCCAGCTTGGTGCGGCTCTGGATTGCGAAGGTTCGTCCGTCCACGCGAACTTCGGCCTTTCCTGACACCGGCTCGAACTCGCCCACTTGCACTTCGTGGTACGCGTGCTGCCCCTCTTCTCCCAGAACAACCACCACGAAATCGCCGATATGGCCCACCTCATGGCCCGCCACCTGCCCGCTGATGCCGGCCGCTCGATGCCGTGCCTTGCAACGCACGAATCCCGCCAGAGCAATGAGAAATGCCGGTTCATCATGGGGAACGTCTTCAGCCCGAAATCCCTTGCCGTAATGCTCGGCGATGAAGCCGGTGTTGAACTGCCCACTGACGAAGTTTGGATGCGCCAACAGCGCCGCCTGGAAAGGAATGTTGCTGCTGATCCCCCGAATGACGAAACCATTGAGGGCCTCGCGCATCTTGGCAATCGCCTCCGGACGGTCCCGGCCATGCACGATCAGCTTGGCGATCATCGAGTCGTAGTACATCGGAATCTCGCCGCCCTCGAAGACGCCGGTATCGACGCGGACGCCGCCGTACTTGCCGTTCTCGTAGGCTGCCCCTTGAAGGGTGCAGCGGCCCTGCTCGAGGTCCTGTGCGGGGGGCTGGTATCGCACCAGGCGACCCGTGGAGGGCAGAAAGTTGCGGAAGGGATCCTCCGCATTGATGCGGCACTCGATGGCCCACCCATCTCGGGCGATCTGTTCTTGCGTGAAGGCCAGTTTTTCACCCGCTGCCACTCGGATCATCTGCTCCACCAGGTCCAAGCCGGTGATGCATTCCGTCACCGGGTGTTCCACTTGCAGGCGGGTGTTCATCTCCAGGAAATAGAAGTCCTGGTCCTTGCCCACCACAAACTCTACCGTGCCCGCGCTCTGGTACTTCACCGCCTTGGCCAGGGCCACGGCCTGTGCGCCCATCGCCTGGCGGGTAGCCTCGCTGATGAAGGGTGACGGGGCCTCCTCGATCACCTTCTGGTGCCGCCGCTGAATGGAGCACTCCCGCTCCCACAGGTACACCACGTTGCCGTGCGCATCGCCCAGGATCTGGATTTCGATGTGCCGAGGCTCCTGGACATACTTCTCAATGAATACGCGATCATCTCCGAAGCTGTTGCGCGCCTCGTTGCGGCACGACGTAAAGCCTTCGTGTGCCTCCTTGTCACTGAACGCGACCCGCAGGCCTTTTCCCCCACCGCCTGCGCTGGCCTTGATCATCACCGGGTAGCCGATTCCACGCGCGATCTCAACCGCCTTCTCTGGCGTTTCGATGGCGTCGTTGTAACCCGGTATGGTGCTGACCTTGGCTTCACCCGCCAACTTCTTTGAGGCGATCTTGTCGCCCATGGCGGCAATCGAATAGTGCTTCGGCCCGATGAAAACGATGCCCTCTTCTTCGATTCGCTTGGCGAAGGCCTCGTTTTCCGACAGAAAGCCGTAGCCCGGATGAACGGCCTGGGCGCCGGTTTGCTTGCAGGCCGCGATGATCTTCTCTGCAGCCAAGTAAGACTCGCGCGAGGGTGCAGGCCCCAAGAGCACCGCTTCATCCGCCAGTTCCACATGCCGAGCGTCCTTGTCCGCCTCGGAGTAAACCGCCACCGTGGCGATACCCATCTTGCGGGCCGTCTTGATGACCCGGCAGGCAATCTCCCCTCGATTGGCAATCAGAATCTTCTTGAACATATTCGATTTCTCCTGGCCAATCACAGCGGAATGTTTCCGTGCTTGCGCCACGGGTTATCCAACTTCTTGTCACGCAGCATCTTCAGCGATCGGCAGATGCGTGCTCGCGTCTCATGCGGCTGAATCACATCGTCGATGAAGCCCCGAGCCCCCGCCACGAAAGGATTGGCAAATCGCGCCTTGTACTCAGCCTCGCGAGCCGCAAGCTTGGCCGGGTCACCCTTGTCCTCCCGGAAGATGATCTCGACCGCCCCTTTGGCACCCATCACCGCGATCTCGGCATTCGGCCAGGCGAAATTCACATCGCCACGCAGATGCTTGGATGCCATTACATCGTAGGCACCACCGTAGGCCTTGCGGGTGATGACCGTGACCTTGGGAACCGTACATTCGGCATAGGCATACAGCAGCTTGGCCCCATGCTTGATGATGCCGCCGTACTCCTGCGAAGTGCCGGGCATGAAGCCGGGCACATCCACAAAGGTGACCACAGGAATGTTGAAGGCATCGCAAAAGCGAACGAATCGTGCAGCCTTGATTGAGCTCTTGATGTCCAGGCAACCCGCCAGGACCAACGGGTTATTGGCCACGATCCCCACACTCTGACCCTCCATGCGGCCAAAACCAATCACGATGTTGGCCGCGTAGTCGGGCTGAAGCTCGAAGAAGTCGCCGTCGTCAACCACCTTGATGATCAATTCCTTGATGTCATAAGGCTTGTTCGGGTTGTCCGGCACCAGCGTATCCAAGGAGTGATCCAGCCGAATCCCAGGATCACCGCTGGGCCGAACCGGGGGCTTTTCCCGGTTGTTCAGTGGCAAGTAGTTGAAAAAGCGCCGGAGCATCAACAGTGCTTCAACATCGTTTTCAAAGGCCAGATCGGCCACACCGCTCTTGGTGGTGTGGGTCAAGGCACCGCCCAGTTCTTCTGCTGTGACCTCTTCATGGGTCACCGTCTTGACCACTTCGGGGCCCGTCACGAACATGTAGGACGAGTCCTTCACCATGAAGATGAAGTCTGTCATCGAAGGGCTGTAGACCGCGCCACCTGCACAAGGCCCCATGATCATGCTGATCTGCGGAATCACGCCGCTGGCCAGTACGTTCTTCTGGAATACATCGGCATAGCCGCCCAGTGAGGCCACACCTTCCTGGATCCGCGCGCCGCCCGAGTCGTTCAGGCCGATCACCGGTGCTCCCACCTTCATCGCCTGCTCCATGATCTTGCAGATCTTCTCGGCATGAGTCTCCGAAAGGGCGCCGCCGAACACAGTGAAGTCCTGGCTGTAGGCAAAGGCGAGCCGACCATTGATCATCCCGTAACCAATGACCACACCATCGCCGGGAATCTTGTTGTCGGCCATCCCGAAGTCCACGCAGCGATGCTCGACGAACATGTCCCACTCTTCGAACGTGCCCTCATCGAAGAGAAGTTCCAGGCGCTCGCGCGCAGTGAGCTTGCCCTTTGCATGCTGCGCATCGATGCGTTTTTGACCGCCGCCCAAACGGGCCTTCGCTCGCTTCTCCTCCAGCATCTGCTGAATGTCATGCATCTCATTTCTCCTTTTCAGACTCGCGGCCAGCGACATCAAGGTCGGGCCGTATAAAGCTCAAGCAGCCGACGGGCGGCAACCGAAGCCGCCATCGTCCCTTCAGAAACCTCGTGCCTCATACGTTCCAGTGCCTCGCGTACAGCGGGATGCGCCCTGAACTGATGGCGCAAGCCAGCCTCGATCCGCTCCCACATCCAATCCTGGGCCTGTCCCACTCGCCGGCTCTGTAAGCGACCGCTGCGGGTCTGGAGATCACGGAATTGCTGGACCTTCTGCCAGAACTCCTCGACGCCGTGACCCTTGAGCGCGCTGATCTGCATCGCCATGGGATGCCACAGGGCTTCGTCGTGATGCATATGAGCGGGGTTGCCATGCAGTCCGAAAAGCCGAAGCGAGGACTGGATCTGTGCCTGTGCCCGCGTCGCAGCATCTGGATCAATGTCCGCCTTGTTGATCACCACCAAATCCGCCAGCTCCATCACACCCTTCTTGATGGCCTGCAATTCATCCCCGGCATTGGGCAATTGCAACAACACGAACATGTCGGTCATTCGGGATACGGCCGTCTCGCTCTGACCCACACCCACCGTCTCCACGATGATCACGTCGTGCCCGGCAGCCTCACAGACCAGCATCGCCTCTCGTGTCCTCTCAGCCACGCCACCGAGGTTGCCGCTGCTGGGACTCGGGCGGATGAAGGCGCGCTCGTCCACGCTCAGATGCTCCATGCGGGTCTTGTCGCCGAGGATCGATCCCCCACTCACGCTGGAAGAGGGGTCGATCGCCAGCACCGCAACCCGATGCCCACGCTCGATCAGCCTCAGGCCAAGGGTTTCGATGAAGGTGCTCTTCCCGACGCCCGGCACGCCGCTGATTCCCAGGCGAAATGACCGCCCCGCATGAGGCAATAGGGCATTGAGCAACTCGTCAGCCCTGGCACGATGGTCAGCACGCGTGGACTCCAAGAGCGTGATCGCCTTCGCAACCGCACGGCGCCGCGCGGTGCCGTGGGACCCCAGTATCTGCTCCAGCAACTTTGTTTCAGAGGGCTGCATCGTCTCGCCTTCAGAAAATGGGGTCAGACCCCTTTTTCTGGGCCCTGCGCCTTGCGGATCTGCTCCAACACATCCTTGGCCGAAGCCGGAATGGGCGTTCCAGGCCCATAGATACCCTTGACGCCCGCATCGAACAAGAACCCATAGTCTTGCTGCGGAACGACGCCACCAACGAAGACGATGATGTCTTCGGCGCCCTGCTTCTTCAATTCTGCAATGATGGCCGGCACCAGCGTCTTGTGCCCAGCAGCCAAGGTGGAAACACCGACGGCGTGGACATCGTTCTCGATGGCCTGACGGGCGCACTCCTCGGGCGTCTGGAACAGGGGCCCCATGTCCACGTCGAATCCCAAATCGGCAAAAGCCGTGGCCACCACCTTGGCCCCGCGGTCGTGTCCGTCTTGGCCCAGCTTGGCGATCATCACGCGCGGCCTGCGCCCATGCGCTTCTGCGAAGGCGGCAATTTCACCCTTGAGCTTGTCCCAACCCTCGGCAGAGTCATAAGCAGCTGCATACACGCCGGTCACCTTTTGAATGTCTGCGCGGTGGCGGCCAAACACCGTCTCCAGGGCGTCACTGACCTCCCCCACCGTCGCGCGAAGTCGGATCGCCTTGATGGACAGATCCAGCAAATTGCCCTGGCCCGACCGCGCCGCTTCGGTCAGCGCGGACAAGGCCAACTCTACGGCAGCGGAGTCGCGCGTCGCCCGAATCTGCCGAAGCCGCGCAATCTGGCCATCGCGCACCTTGACGTTGTCCACCTCCAGTATGTCGACCTTGTCCTGTTGCGCCAATTTGTACTTGTTGACGCCCACGATGACATCCTTGCCCGAATCGATGCGCGCCTGCTTTTCTGCCGCGCTGGCCTCAATTTTCAGCTTCGCCCAACCACTGTCCACTGCCCGGGTCATCCCGCCCATGGCATCGACCTCCTCGATGATCTTCCAGGCGGCATCGGCCATGTCCTGGGTCAACTTCTCCATCATGTAGGAGCCTGCCCAGGGGTCGATCACATGGGTGATGTGGGTCTCTTCCTGAATGATGAGCTGCGTGTTGCGTGCGATACGGGCGCTGAACTCCGTGGGCAGCGCAATCGCCTCGTCAAAGGAATTGGTGTGCAGCGACTGCGTGCCTCCAAACACCGCCGCCATCGCTTCAATGGTGGTGCGCACTACGTTGTTGTAAGGGTCCTGCTCGGTCAGCGACCAGACCGAGGTCTGACAATGGGTGCGCAACATCAGGCTCTTCGGATTCTTCGCACCGAAGCCTTTCATGATTCGCGTCCACAGCAGGCGTGCAGCCCGCATCTTGGCGATCTCGAGATAGAAGTTCATCCCGATCGCCCAAAAGAACGACAAGCGACCCGCGAAGTCGTCCACGTCCAGACCCTTGGCCAGCGCAGTCTTCACATATTCCTTGCCATCGGCCAGCGTAAAGGCAAGTTCCAAGGCTTGGTTGGCCCCGGCCTCCTGCATGTGATAGCCGCTGATCGAGATCGAGTTGAACTTCGGCATGTTGCGTGCCGTGTACTCGATGATGTCGCCGATGATCCGCATGCTCGGCTGAGGTGGGTAGATGTAGGTATTGCGGACCATGAACTCCTTGAGGATGTCGTTCTGGATGGTGCCGCTGAGCTTTTCCTGGGCAACGCCCTGCTCCTCGGCCGCCACCACATATCCGGCGAGAACCGGCAGCACGGCTCCGTTCATGGTCATCGAAACCGACACCTGGTCCAAGGGGATCCCGTCGAACAGGATCTTCATATCTTCCACCGAATCGATGGCCACGCCAGCTTTGCCCACATCGCCCACCACACGGGGGTGGTCGCTGTCGTAGCCGCGGTGCGTGGCCAGATCAAATGCCACGCTGACGCCTTGGCCGCCCGCAGCCAAGGCTTTGCGATAAAAACGGTTGCTGTCTTCCGCGGTTGAGAAGCCCGCGTATTGGCGGATGGTCCAAGGCCGCACCGCGTACATCGTCGCCTGTGGTCCCCGGATGAACGGCTCGAAGCCCGGCAGGGTGTTGGCATACGGCAAGTCCGCCACGTCGGATGCCGTGTACAGCGGCTTGACCGTGATGCCCTCAGGGGTGACCCAATTGAGTTTTTCAATGTCGCCCCCCGGCGCAGACTTGGCGGCAGCGTGGGCCCAATGCTCGAGGCTGGCAGGCTTGAAGGCGTCGGCAGACATGAAAACTCCTGATGGGCTGCGCATGGTCCCCCGCCCTGGCTTGCGAAGCAAGCGGGGAGCCGGATGACAAGCCTGTTTTAGGTGATGCATAATTATAAATACAAAACACCCGCCAACAGCATGTCGCCAGCCCATGTCCTTGCTCCACGCGCCCTCTATGAGGAGGTGGCCGAGCGGCTGCGCCAGCAAATCTTCAGCCGGGAACTCGAGCCGGGCAGCTGGATCGACGAACTCAAGCTGGCCGGCACCTGGGGCATCAGCAGAACACCCCTTCGAGAGGCCCTGAAGGTCTTGGCCACCGAGGGGCTCGTCACCATGAAGGTCCGCCGAGGCGCTTATGTCACCGAGCCCTCAGCAGATGATGTCAAGCAGGTCTACCACCTGCTGGCATTGCTGGAAAGTGACGCCGCAGGCGTTGTGGCCGCCCATTGCAATCCCGATGGAATCGCCCAACTGGAGGATCTACACGAGCGGCTGGAAAGACAGGTCCGCCAGCGAGAGGCTTTCTTCGCCACCAATGAAGCGTTCCATTACAAGCTGCTTGAACTCGCAGGCAACCGTTGGCGTACGCAGATCGTGGCCGACCTTCGCAAAGTCATGAAGCTCAATCGGCACCACTCACTGTTCACGAAAGGCCGGCTCTCGGCTTCGCTGGCGGAGCACCGAGCCCTGATGGCCGCACTGAGGGCGGGCAACGCAGAAGCCGCTACGCTGGCCATGCGGCAACACTTCGAGAACAGCCTTCAGGCTACAGCGGGCCAAGCCACCCCGTGATTCGCCGTCAGTCCGGGGCTCCGCCCGCGGCACCTCACGCGGCCACTGCAGGACTGAAGAAAGATCAACCCCGCTGCGCCAAAGGCTTCACCGCGCGCGGAGCCGACCCCACGAAGAGCTGCCGCGGACGACCGATCTTGTACTCGGGGTCGCCGATCATCTCGTTGAGCTGGGCAATCCAACCCACGGTGCGGGCCAGCGCGAAGATGGCCGTGAACAGCGGAACGGGAATCCCGATGGCGCGCTGAACAATACCCGAATAGAAGTCGACATTCGGGTAGAGCTTGCGGGCCACGAAGTATTCGTCTTCAAGAGCGATCTTCTCCAAAGCCATGGCCAACTTGAACAGCGGATCGTTCTCCAGGCCCAGGGCACCCAAGACCTCGTGGCAGGTCTCGCGCATCAGCTTGGCACGCGGGTCGTAGTTCTTGTACACGCGATGTCCAAAGCCCATGAGCTTGACATTCGAGTTCTTGTCCTTGACCTGCTTGATGAACTCGCCGATCTTCTCCACCCCACCCTGCTTCTGAATGTCCCCCAGCATGTTCAGGCACGCCTCATTGGCGCCGCCGTGTGCCGGGCCCCACAGACAGGCCACGCCCGCCGCGATCGCGGCAAACGGGTTGGTGCCCGAGGAGCCGCACAGCCGCACGGTTGAGGTGGACGCATTCTGCTCATGGTCGGCGTGCAGGATGAAGATGCGATCCATCGCCCGCACCAACACATCATTGGGCTCGTAATCCTCGCAGGGTGTGGCAAACATCATGCGCATGAAGTTCGCGGTATAGCTCAGCGAGTTCTTCGGGTAGATGTAGGGTTGCCCGATGCCGTACTTGTAGGACATGGCCACCAGTGTGGGCATCTTGGCAATCAGACGGATCGCGGAAATGGCACGGTGCTCGGGGTTATGAACATCGGTGCTGTCGTGATAGAAGGCCGACAGGGCGCCGACCAGGCCCGTCATCACCGCCATGGGATGCGCGTCGCGGCGGAAGCCGCGCAGAAAGAACTGCATCTGCTCGTTGACCATCGTATGGATGGTCACGGTGCGATCGAAATCCAGCTTCTGCTCGGCATTGGGAAGCTCGCCATTGAGCAGCAGGTAGCACACTTCCAGGAAGTCGCAGTGCTCGGCCAATTGCTCGATGGGATAGCCACGGTACAGCAGCTCACCCTTGTCACCATCGATGTAGGTGATCGTGGAGTTGCAGGAGGCCGTGCTCAGAAATCCTGGGTCATAGGTGAACTTCCCCGTCTGCCCATAGAGCTTGCGAATGTCGATCACATCCGGCCCCACCGTGCCCTTGTAGATGGGCAGTTCCATGCTCGGGCTGCCGTCGGAAAACGACAGGGTGGCTTTCACATCAGAGGGAATCATTTCATCTTCCTTTCGCTTGTGTCCTCATCCCGGCGTGCGCAAAAGCGCCAGCACCTCCGTCACATCCTCCGCAGCCAGCTCGCCGTCTGGCTCCCTGCGGCGCAACAACAGATCCAGAAGATCGTTATCGGGCAATTCCATCAGCTTCATCAGCGCACCGGCCTGTCCCTGCGTGAGGGAGTCCTCGTGAAGCCGAAAGAATCGCTCAATGAATAGGTCGTTTTCCAACAGCCCGCGCCGGCAGCGCCACTTGATTTGATTGATGGCAGCCGGACCGAGCCGCTGCGCGGCAGTGGCCAAGGGGCTGATAGGAGCAGTCTCGGCGACCATGCTTGCTCAGGGCTGAATCATGCAGAGGCTCGCGTCAGTCAGGTGAAGGCAAGCGCCTTTTCATCAGACCGCCCGTCGCACCATGAGTTCCTTGATCTTGCCGATCGCCTTGGTGGGGTTCAAACCCTTGGGGCACACGTCCACGCAGTTCATGATGGTGTGGCAGCGGAACAGGCGGTAGGGATCCTCGAGGTTGTCCAGGCGCTCCCCCGTGGCTTGATCGCGACTGTCAGCAATGAATCGATAGGCCTGCAGAAGGCCGGCCGGACCCACAAACTTGTCCGGGTTCCACCAGAAGCTCGGGCAACTTGTCGAGCAGGACGCACACAGGATGCACTCATACAGACCATTGAGTTCTTCACGCTCCTCAGGCGACTGAAGACGCTCCTTCTCGGGCGGCATGGTGTCGTTGACCAAATATGGTTTGATCGAGTGGTACTGCTTGAAGAACTGCGTCATGTCCACGATGAGGTCGCGGATAACCGGCAGTCCCGGCAGCGGCTTGAGCACCACCGTGGCCGGCAGGCTGCGCATATTGGTCAGACAGGCCAGGCCATTCTTGCCGTTGATGTTCATCGCGTCCGATCCGCACACCCCCTCGCGGCAGGAACGGCGGAAGCTCAGCGTAGGGTCCACGGCCTTGAGCTTCATGAGCGCGTCCAAGAGCATGCGCTCGGAACCGTCGAGTTCCACTTCGAGCGTCTGCATGTAGGGCTTGGCGTCGGTGTCGGGGTCGTAGCGGTAGATTTGGAAGGTGCGCTTGGTCATCTTGAAACCTCGTACTTCATTTGAACGGTTGGGGACAGAGCTCCTTCGCTTTGCTCAGTCGGTCTGTCCCGCAAAGTCACCGGATGGTCAGGGACAGGGCTCACATCGCTCAGTCAGCCCCACAAAGTCATCAGAATGAACGGACCTTAGGCGGGATGCTTTCCACCGTCAGCGGCTTCAGGTTCACGGGCTTGTATTCCAGGCGGTTGCCCTGGCTGAACCACAAGCTGTGCTTCATCCACTCGCGGTCATTGCGGCCGTTGGGGAACTCGGGGCAGTCGCCGTAGTCATTGACCGTGTGGGCGCCGCGGCTTTCTTTGCGGGCAGCCGCCGACGCCATGGTGGCGTTGGCCGACTCGATCAGGTTCTCCACCTCGAGTGCTTCGATGCGGGCCGTGTTGAAGACCTTGGACTTGTCTTTCAGACCAATCGACTTGGCGCGTTCGGTGATGGCCGCCATCTTGGCCACGCCCTCGTCCATGCTGGCCTGCGTGCGGAACACCCCGGCGTGCTGCTGCATCGTCTTGCGGATGTCATTGGCCACGTCCTGCGCATACTCGCCGTCGGTCGTCGAATCCAGACGCGCCAGACGCGCCAGCGAACGGTCGGCCGCGTCACCCGGCAAGGCCTTGTGCGAACGCGACTTGCTGGTGAACTCCACGATGTGGTTGCCTGCCGCGCGCCCGAAGACCAGCAGGTCCAGCAGCGAATTCGTACCCAGACGGTTGGCGCCGTGCACGCTCACGCAGGCGCATTCACCCACTGCGTACAGCCCGTTGATGATCTTCTGCGACCCATCGGCCGCCGGCGCCACTACCTGACCGTGGATGTTGGTAGGAATGCCACCCATCTGGTAGTGGATGGTGGGCACCACCGGGATCGGTTCCTTGGTGATGTCCACGTTGGCGAAGTTGTGGCCGATCTCGTACACCGACGGCAGCCGCTTCATGATGGTCTCGGCACCGAGGTGGGTCATGTCGAGCACCACATAGTCCTTGTTCGGCCCGCAGCCCCGCCCTTCCTTGATCTCCTGGTCCATGCAGCGCGAGACGAAGTCGCGCGGCGCCAGGTCCTTCAGTGTGGGTGCGTAGCGCTCCATGAAGCGCTCGCCGTTGCTGTTGCGCAGGATGGCCCCCTCTCCGCGGCAGCCCTCGGTCAGCAGCACGCCCGCACCAGCCACGCCGGTGGGGTGGAACTGCCAGAACTCCATGTCTTCCAGCGGGATGCCCGCACGAGCGGCCATGCCCAGGCCGTCGCCGGTGTTGATGAAGGCATTGGTCGAAGCCGCGAAGATGCGGCCCGCACCACCGGTGGCCAGCAAAACGGTCTTGCCTTCCAGGATGTGCACGTCGCCGGTTTCCATCTCCAGCGCCGTCACACCCACCACATCGCCGTCCGCATCGCGGATCAGGTCCAGTGCCATCCACTCCACGAAGAACTGGGTGCGCGCCTTCACATTCTGCTGGTACAGGGTGTGCAGCATCGCGTGGCCGGTGCGGTCGGCCGCGGCACAGGCACGCTGGACCGGCTTCTCGCCATAGTTGGCGGTGTGGCCACCGAACGGGCGCTGGTAGATGGTGCCGTCCGGGTTGCGGTCAAACGGCATGCCGAAATGCTCAAGCTCGTACACCACCTTCGGTGCCTCGCGGCACATGAATTCGATGGCGTCTTGGTCACCCAGCCAGTCTGAACCCTTGACCGTATCGAAGAAGTGATAGTGCCAGTTGTCCTCCGACATATTGCCCAGCGATGCACCGATACCGCCCTGCGCAGCCACGGTGTGCGAACGGGTGGGGAAAACCTTGGACAGCACCGCCACGTTCAGGCCCGCACGAGCCAACTGCAGTGAGGCGCGCATGCCGGAGCCACCGGCCCCAACGATCACCACATCGAACTTGCGCTTGGGCAAAGAACTTCCTACTGCCATGATCAAAGCCTCCAGAGAACCTGAATCGCCCAGCCCGCGCAGCCGACCAGCCACACGATGGTGAACACCTGCAGCACCAAACGGGTACCCACGGGCTTGACGTAATCCATCCAGATGTCGCGCACACCGACCCAGGCGTGCCAAGCCAGCGCCACGATGACCACAAAGGTGAGCACCTTCATCCATTGCGAGGCGAAGATGGCCGCCCAGCGGTCGTAGCCCAAAGGCCCGCCAAACAGCACCTGCACCAGCAGCACGATGGTGAAGAGGGCCATCAAGCCCGCGGTGACGCGCTGGCTCAACCAGTCGCGCATGCCGTAGTGCGCACCCACGACGATGCGCTTGGATCCGTAGTTCTGCTGCATGTTCAAACTCCTCAGAACAGACCGAACAGCTTGGCGCCCAAAGCCACCGTGAGCACCACGCTGGAGGCCAGCGTGACAATGGCCGAGGAATGGCCCTGCTCCTTGGTGACGCTGTGCGTCATGTCCATCCACAGGTGGCGAACACCGGCAATGAAATGGTGCAGGTAGGCCCAGATCAAGGCCAGCACCACGAGTTTGACGAACCACCCTGGTACGAAGCCAAGGCCAGCCGTGAAGGCCGCGGTGAACTGTTCGTAGCTGATCTCAGAAGTGAGGCTCACGTCCATGAGCCAAACGATGAACGGCAGCAGGAGGAACATGAGCGCACCGCTGACGCGGTGGAGGATGGAGACGATGCCCGCCGGCGGCAGGCGGTACGACAAGATCTGGGTGACGTGGATGTTGCGGTACGCGGGACGGGGTTTGATCGTCTCGGCCATGGGTGAACTCCTCAACTGCAGGAACCAATCTGCCGACCAAGCTCGATCGCGAGTTCGGTCTTTACGAAGGGTCGGGCGATTCTATTGCGGCGCAGCATACGCTGGACTGACGCCGATGCTGGCTTAGAGCGACCCATCAACTCAGCTCGTTGCGGTAATGGTGGGCTTCGGTCCGGTACAGACCCCGTCGCAATTCCACGGGCTTGTCATCGTAGGAATAGGACAGCCGCTCCACGCTCAGCAAGGGCGTGCCAACCGCCACGCCCAGCTCGCGCGCCGCGGATTCGTCAGCCGCCACCGCTCGGATCTTCTCGCTGGCCCGGATCATGTGCACACCGAACTCGGTTTCGAACAGGGCATACATCGGACCGCGGTACTGGGACAGCCGGTCAGCGCTCAGCCCCTTGAAAAGCGCGCCGGGCAGCCAGATCTCATCCAACACCACCGGCCGGCCCGCCGCCGACAGGGTGCGGCGAATCTGAATCGCGGAGTCCCCGCTGCGCATCTCCAGCGCACGGCCCACTTCAGCCGGTGCGCGCAAGCGCCGGCATTCCAGTACCCGACGGCTCATACGGCCCGCTTGATCATCGGCCTGGCCGGCATCCGGAACCAAGCGCAGAAATCGGTACTGCGTATGCTGTTCGGCATGGGTGGCCACGAAGGTGCCCTTGCCCTGCCGGCGCACCAAGCGGTTCTCCAAAGCGAGCTCATCGATGGCCTTGCGCACCGTTCCTTGGCTCACCTTGAAGCGGGCTGCGAGCTCGATCTCGCTGGGAATGACCTCGCCCGGCCGCCACTCGCCTGATTGCAGGCTGCGGATGATGAGCGCTTTGATCTGCTGGTACAGCGGGCTGAACGCCGGAGCGGCGTCTCCCACATCCTCACGTGGTGCGGTGGCGGTGGCCATGTTGGCGATTGCATCACAGCAGACCATCGATCGTCCACCGCTTTGTCTTATATAAGACATAAGATACGGGGATTCCCTCCCTCAAGCCGGGTTTCTGTCCTAAACTTCATGCGAATTTCGTTCCGCACCCCGGCAATCCCTTCCAGGAGTTCTCCCATGAGCAAGAAACCCGTCCGCGTGGCCGTCACCGGCGCCGCTGGCCAGATCGGCTACGCCCTGCTGTTCCGCATTGCCTCTGGCGAGATGCTGGGCAAGGACCAGCCCGTCATCCTGCAGCTGCTGGAGATCCCGGACGACAAGGCCCAGAAGGCACTCAAGGGCGTGATGATGGAACTCGACGACTGCGCCTTCCCGCTGCTGGCCGGCATGGAAGCCCACGGCGATGCGCAAACCGCCTTCAAGGACACCGACTACGCGCTGCTGGTGGGCGCCCGCCCGCGCGGTCCCGGCATGGAGCGCGCCGACCTGCTGGCCGCCAATGCCCAGATCTTCACCGCCCAGGGCAAGGCCCTGAACGCGGCGGCCAGCCGGAATGTGAAAGTCCTGGTGGTCGGCAACCCGGCCAACACCAATGCCTACATCGCCATGAAGAGCGCGCCCGATCTGCCGGCCAAGA
>JBMSQF010000019.1:0-37043 GCA_049423145.1 Burkholderiaceae bacterium | reverse complement strand
ACCGAAGACCGCCACGAAGATCACCAGGCAGATGACCAGCATGGCGATGTGCAGGCTGGAGATGTCCGCTGCGATGCGGGTGACGGCCGGGTGCAGGTTGAGCTGGTTCACCGCGGGGCCGCCGGGCAGGTCGTTGACCCCTGCAGCCAGGGCTGCCGAAGCGCCCGTCAGGGCGGCGAGTGCGAGGGCGGCGCGTCGGGCCTGCCGAGCGAAATGGTGATCCATCTTCATCATCGTCACTTCAGTTCATAACCTCGCCAAGCGCGGGCCGCGTGCCGTGCAGGCGCAGCGCTTGGCGCAACTCCCGCGCCAGCATCTGGCGCCACTCGGGCCGCAGATAGCGGCCCACAAATGTTCGACGGCCCGCGCCCGAAAGTTCCAGCAGCGAGCCCTGACCCTGGGCGGGTTCCACACGCAACCAGTCGGCGCGGAACTCCGCACGCTCCACCCGACTGCCGCAGTGGTGCTCCACAGCCAGTGTTGAATTTTTCAGGGTGATGGTTTCATGGTCGGCCGCATGGCGCGCATACACCAGCAAGGCCAGGCCCAAGAGCGCCAATTCCAGCCCGGCGAAGTACAGGACCGGCACCGCGCCGAACCAGGCAAAGACCACCGCGATCGACAAGGAAACCAAACAAATGGCGCAATATGCCGCGAACAGCTGACGCGGAGCCAACGAACAATTGCGGCGCATCACCCAACGCACCCCACCCACGCCATCGGCCAGGGGCGCGGCCGTCCAGGGCATTCCCATGCCAAGGGAACGGGGGAGGCCCTCGGGGCCTGCAGGGGGGGAGGAGACGGAATGCGGCTTCATGTCTTACTGCGTGCCGGGGATGGGCAAACTCCCCCATTCCAGCGGCGTCGGAGTGTACTCCAGGGTGCCGGGAGAACCCCAATTCCCCAGTGGCGTCCTAGTCTGTGCGCCGTGCGGATCGCACCAGGCTTCGCATCTCGTCCAGCGACACCGCCGTCACCGGCTCCATCCGGGCCCGAGGGGCAGGACGAAAGGCGTGCCCGTAGACCACTTCAAAGCTCAGCGCAATCCGGCCATCCGGGCCCGCCCGTTCGTGCAGGACACCCTTCAGGCGGTCCCTCCAGCGGGGGGTGCGGCAGCCGGGCGCTCGCGCAGGATGGGCGTTGCCGCCCATGGTCCGCAACTCTGCGAAAGCCGCATCGGCATCCCGCCAGGTCAGGGTCATGGTTTCCTGGTCCATGACCGGATCGGCAAAGCCCACCGCCACGAGTTCATCGCCCCAGTCGTGCATGTCGCGAAACGCCTGGGCCGGCGGCCCCCAGCCGCACTCGGCCCACAGCCGTCGCCATTCCTTGAGGGTGTCGGGGCCGAAGGTGCTGAACATCAGGAAGCCGTCGACCGCCAGCGCCGCATGCCACTGTTGCAGGACCCCCAGGGGGTTGGCATGGGTGTGCAAGCCGAGGTTGGACCAGAGCAGTTGCGCGCGGCCCTTGGGCAGGGTCTCGGGGGCCCAAGCGCGGGGAACCGGGGCCGCTGGCCCTGCAGGCGGCTGAAACAGGCGCTGCAGGCGGGCCCGCCAGCCGGACCGGGCCACCGCTGCAGCGCCGGTGCGGTGGCCGGGCGATGCCAGTACCCCGCTCGCCGCAGCGCCCTCTTCCACCGCTTCCCAGGTCGAATGGGGATAGGCCGTCTGCAGCAGGGCCTGCGACTGGCCCACCCGGGCGTCCCACTCCACGACCACAGCCGGCGTGGCTCGGATCACCGACAGGCGCTCGGCCATTCGGCGGGCCACCTCCTGGTGCAGCCAGGGCAGTGCAGTGCCGCTGGCCCATCGCTGCCTTGCGCGGCGCCACGCCGCCGCCTGGGCCGCCGGCCCCGCCGCCTGGCCCGAGGGTGCCGCCTCGGGGGGGTGAGGGAGGGGAGCGGCGTGGGATTCCATGCTCAGATCAGTATATTGAGCCGGGTGTGGAGCCTGTTGCCGGTGCGGTGTCTCTTGTGCAGCCAGTGGGATGCACAGCGCCTGTGCGCCGCATGCCTGCGCGACGCAGCGCCGGGGCCCACCGCCGAACACCGTCCGCGTTGCAGGGGCTGCGGTCTGCGCCTGGCCGTGGGGGTGGTCACCTGCGCCGACTGCAGCCGTGACCCCCCGCCGCATGGCGCCGTGACGGTGGCTGTGGACTACGCACCCCCCTGGGACCGTTTGTTGCTGCGCTACAAGTTCAGTGACCACCCGGAGTGGGCGGGCGCACTGGCCCTCCTGCTGGCGCGTGCGCTGGATGGCGCCGAACGGCGCGAGACCCGTGATGCGCCGGTGCGTGTGGTGCCCATCCCCCTGTCGCCCGAGCGCCTGTCTCAGCGGGGCTACAACCAAGCCTGGGAGGTGGCGCGCCGCCTGGCCCGAAGCCTGCGGCTGCCCGCACGGGCTGATGTCCTGCTCCGGCCAGTGGACCTGCCGGGGCAGGCCGAGCAGGGCCGACAGGACCGGCTGAAGCGGCTGCGGGGCGTTTTTCAGGTGAATCCGCGGGGGCGGCCCTGGGTTGCCGGGCAGACGGTTGCACTGGTCGACGATGTGCTGACCACGGGCGCCACGGTGCGCGAGGCGGCCCGCACGCTGCAGGCCGCGGGTGCGCGGGAGGTGTTGGTGTGGGCGGTGGCGCGGACACCCCCGGTGGTGGACGGGCCCTCCTGAGCGGGGCCTCCTGCGCAGGATGCAGGCACCCGGAGGCCCGAGCCCCGCGTGACAATCACCGGACATGTTCAACATCGTCCTCGTTCACCCGGAAATCCCGCCCAATACCGGCAATGTGATCCGCCTGGCCGCCAACACCGGCTGCCGCCTGCATCTCATCGAGCCCCTGGGCTTTTCCATGGACAGCAAGCTGCTCAGACGCGCCGGGCTGGACTACCACGAGACGGCTCGGGTGGCACGGCACGCTTCGTGGCCAGCCTTTGTGCAAGCCGAACAACCCGACCGTGCGCGCTGGTTCGCCTTGAGCAGCAAGGCCTCTGAGCCCCTGACCCGGGTGCAGTGGCAGGCCGGCGACTGGATGGTGTTCGGTTGCGAAACCGCGGGGCTGCCGCCCGACATCGCCGAGCAGTTCGGGCCGGCTCAGCGGGTTCGTTTGCCGATGCGCCCGGGGCAGCGCAGCCTGAACCTCAGCAATGCAGTGGCCGTGACCGTGTTCGAAGGATGGCGGCAGTTGGGCTACGCGGGAGGCGTGTAGACGCGTGTGGCTTCAGCCTTCTGCGCGCGCCTCTCGCTGCAGCAGGTGATGGACGGCCTGAGCCGCAGAGAGGCGCCCATCCAGCAAGGCCACCACCGCCTCGGTGATGGGCATGTCCACTTTCAGGGCTTGGGCCCGCTGCGCGATGGTGCGGGCGCTGTACGCCCCCTCGGCGACATGACCGAGTTCGCGCAGGATGTCCTCGCAGCGGTGGCCCTGGGCGAGGGCAAGGCCGACACGGCGGTTGCGGGAGAGGTCTCCAGTCGCCGTCAGCACCAGGTCGCCCAGACCCGACAGGCCCATGAAGGTGTCGGCCCGCGCGCCCATGGCCAGGCCCAGGCGGGTGATTTCGGCCAGGCCCCGGGTGATCAAGGCGGCACGGGCATTGAGGCCCAGCCCCAGGCCATCGCTGACGCCGGTGGCGATGGCCATCACATTCTTGACGGCGCCACCCACCTCCACGCCGATGGGGTCACTGCTCGTGTAGACGCGCAGCGTGTCGGCATGGAAGGCGGTCACCGACCGTTCCAGGACCAGCGGATGGAGGCTGGCCGCCACCAGGGCCGTGGGTTGGGAGCGCGCCACTTCCAGCGCGAAGCTGGGCCCGGACAGCACGCCGTGCTGCCTCCCGGGCCGCAACTGCTCGGCAATCTCGTGGCCGATGAGGCCCGTCTGGGCTTCCAGGCCCTTGCACAGCCAGATCACGGGTGCGCCCGGCGCGACCGCCTGCAGCATGGCGCGCAAGCCTGACATGGGGGTGGCCACCACCACGAGGCCCTGCTGGCCATGAGCGAGGGCCAGCGACCCGTCAGCGGTGACGCGCAAGGCCGGGTGCAGCGGGCAACCCGGGAGGTAACGGGTGTTCTCGCGCCGGGCCTGGATGTCTTGCGCCTGGGACGCATCGCGCGCCCAGAGGCAAACCTCGTGGCGAGCCGCCGCCTGTTGGGCCAAGGCCGTACCCCAGGCACCCGCACCCAAGACCGCAATCTTCAGCGCCATGTTCAACCTGCTCTGGTCCGATGGCCCGGTGTCGATACCGCAGCTTCCCGCGACTCGCAAGACGCGGGAGTCGATCAGTTGATCTGGCCAGCCGCCATCTGCTGCTGTTGGGCCTCAAACATGGCCTGGAAGTTCACTTCCGTCAGCAGCACCGGGGGGAAACCTGCGCGCGTGCACACATCCGACACGATGGCGCGCAGGTAGGGGTAGACCATGGTCGGGCAGGCCACGCCCAAAATCACCTGCATCTGGTCCGCTGGAATATTGCGCAGCTCGAAGATGCCGGCCTGCTTGGCTTCGATCAGGAAGACGGTGCGCTCACCGGCTCTGGCGGTCACGGTGGCCGTCACGCAGACCTCGAAGATGCCTTCGACCACCGGTTCGGCGGAGACGGCCAGGTTGATGTCGACTTCGGGCTGAATCGCCTCACCCAGGATCTGGGGTGAATTGGGTTGCTCCAGCGACAGGTCCTTGAGGTACAGGCGCTGAATCTGGAATACGGGATTGGCGTCGGACGCGCCGACCTCGGGGTTTTGTTCGGACATGATGGGCCTTGAGCGGATTGCCAGATGCAAAGGCCGCGATTATGGACGCCCGGCGGTGCGGCGGGCGCTTGAAGGGGCGGTCAGGGCCCTGTTGCCAGCGCGCGTGGGGCGGGGCGGGGCTGGGACGGGATCAGCCCGCCAAGAGCGGCACCAGCCCACCGCGCTGGTCCAAGGCCATGAGGTCGTCACAGCCACCGACATGGGTTTCGCCGATGAAGATCTGCGGCACGGTCCGCCGGCCGGTCACGGCCATCATGTGGTCGCGCTGGGCAGGATCAAGGTCGATGCGGATCTCCTCGATCGCGTCCACGCCGCGCTGCTTGAGCAGGGCCTTGGCCCGCTGGCAGTAGGGACAGACCTGGGTGGTGTACATCTTGACGGCGGGCATGGCGGTCTCGGTAGTGGAACGCGTCAATTGTGAACGGCTGGCCAAATCCCGGTGGGCCGGGAGGGTTCAAGCAGCGGACTTTTCCACTGGCAACTGCGCCTCGCGCCAGGCGGCCATACCGCCCTCGATGGTGTGCGCCCGCTCGTATCCGCCCTTGCGCAGCAGTGCGGCGGCACGGGAGGCCCGCATGCCGCGGTCACACAGCACCAGGACCGGCGTGCTCTTATTGCCCGGCAGGGAGGATGGCAAGGGGGCCTTGGCAAGGTCCTCCAGGCTGATGTGGCGCGAACCAGCCGCATGGCCCGCAGCAAAGCTCGCCGCGTCGCGTATGTCCACCACCACCGCCTTCTCACGGTTCATCAGGCGCACGGCCTCGGAAACGGAGACCGCCTGGCCACCGGCTTGGGCGCCGCGCAGGGCCGGCCACATCAGTAAACCGCCAGAGGTGAGCGCAGCCAGCACGAGCACGGCGTTGTCGATGAGGAAGTCGAGCATGGAGGGCCTAAGCGAGGTAAACCGTGAATTATAAAATTTGCGGCATGAAGCAGCTTGTCCTCATCCGCCACGGGGAATCGACGTGGAACCTTGAAAACCGATTCACGGGGTGGACAGACGTACCGTTGACCGCTACGGGCGTGGCACAAGCCCAGCAGGCCGGACGCTTGCTCAAGGAGGCGGGCTACGAATTCGACGTGGCCTACACCTCGGTGCTCAAGCGGGCCATCTGGACACTGTGGCATTGCCTGGACGCGATGGAGCGCACCTGGCTGCCGATCCAGCACGACTGGCGCCTCAACGAGCGGCACTATGGTGGACTGCAGGGACTCAACAAAGCCGATATGGCACGGCAGTACGGCGATGAGCAGGTGCTGCTGTGGCGGCGCAGCTATGACGTGCCGCCGCCTTCTCTCGACGCCGATGACCCCCGCGGGCAGCGGCAGGACCCTCGGTATGCGCGACTCTCCCCCGAGCAGATTCCCTTGACCGAATGCCTCAAGGACACCGTGGCGCGAGTCATGCCCTGCTGGAACGAACGGATCGCACCGGCGATCCGAGAGGGCCAGCGCGTGGTGATCGCCGCCCACGGCAACAGCATCCGGGCGCTGGTGAAGGTTCTCGATGGCATCAGCGAAACCGACATCGTGGGGGTGAACATCCCCAACGGCATTCCGCTGGTGTATGAACTCGAAGACGGGTCGCTCAAGCCCCTTCGCAGCTACTACCTTGGTGACGCTCAGGCAGCTGCTGCAGCCGCGGCGGCCGTGGCTTCACAGGGCAAGGGCTGATCGACGCGCACGGCTCAGCCCGGCAGGTAGCGGGCCTCCAGGTGACGCCGGAAGTGGGCGGGGTTCAAGGGCTCGCCACTCGCGCGTCGGCACAGTTCGTCGGTGGTCCAGCGGCTGCCCTGTGACCAGATGCGGTCGCGCAACCAATTGAAGACCGGTGCGAGTTCGCCGCGGGTGATCGACCCGTCCAGGTCTGCGCTTTCGCGCCGCATCGCGGCAAACCATTGCGCGGCATACATGGCGCCCAGGGTGTAGCAGGGGAAATAGCCAAAGAGGCCCTCGGGCCAATGCACGTCCTGCAAAGGGCCATCCCGGTGGTTGCCCCGACTGTCCAAGTGCAGGAGCTGGTGCATCTGCTCGTCCCACATCGCAGGAATGTCCTCGGCCTCCATGTCACCCTCGATGAGCGCACGCTCGATGCCATAGCGCAGCAGGATGTGGGCCGGGTAGGTCACCTCGTCGGCATCCACCCGGATGAAGCCGCGCTTGACGCGGGTCAATAGCCGCGCGAGGTTGCCCGACTCGAAAGCCGGTTGGTCCCCCAAGTGCATGCGCACCAGCGGGGCCAGGAGACCGACGAACCCGGGATGAGAGCCCAACTGCATCTCGAATGACAGGCTCTGGCTTTCATGAATGGCCATTGAGCGCGCCTGCGAAATGGGCTGCTCGATGAGGTCGCGCGGTCGGTTCTGTTCGTAACGTCCGTGGCCCGTCTCGTGCACGGTGCCCATGAGGCTGCCCAGAAACTCGTCGTCTCGAAACCGGGTGGTCATGCGCACGTCTTCGGGCACACCGCCGCAAAAGGGATGGGTGCTGACATCGAGGCGGCCGCCGTCGAAGTCGAAATCCAGCAGGCGCATCACCGAACCGCACAGGGCACGCTGCTGTTCCACCGGAAAGGGTCCCCGAGGCGCCACCACAGGCTCATCGGCTTGGCGCTCGATCACGCGCTCGATCACGCCCGGCAACCACTGCCGCAAGTCTTCGAACACGCGATCCACCTCGGCCGTGGTCATGCCTGGCTCGAAGCGGTCCATCAGGGCTTCGTAGGGGCCGCAGCCCAGCTCATCGGCCAGGCGCTGGGCCTCCTCGCGGCCCACGGCCACCACCTCGCGGAAGTTTTCAAGGAAGCCGGCCCAGTCGTTGGCAGGACGCTGGCTTCTCCACGCGTGCTCGCAGCGCGAGGTGGCCATCTGGCGACGGGCCACCAGGGATTCGGGCAGGGCGTTGGCGGCTTGCCAGTCGCGCCGGATCTCCCGCAGATTGGCCCTTTGCGTCTCGTTGAGGTGTTCCTGCTCCGCAGCCAGCAGGGTGTCGCGCAGACGGGCATCCGTGCGCAGCCGGTGGGTGAGCGTGGCCAGTTCGGCCAAGGCCGCTGCCCTGGCCTCGTTGCCCTTGGGCGGCATGTTGGCGGCCTGGTCCCAACCGGCGATCGCGCCCAGGTGATCCAAGCGGTGCAAGCGCGACTGGAGGGCAGCGAGTTCGTCGTAGGCGGGTGTGGCGGTGGTCATGGGCAGGCCGTCGCAATCAAAGGGGCCATTCTTGCGGAAACACCCACAGAAGCGCAGCGGTCATGAGGGTGTAGCGAAGGAATTTGCCAATGGCCATGTAGAAGGTGCACGGCCACAGCGGGAGTCGCAGCCAGCCGGCCACGGCACACACGGGGTCGCCCACCACCGGCAACCAACTCAGCAGACAGGCCTTCGGCCCGAACCGTCGCAGCCACTGAAGGGCCCGGTGCTCGGCGCGGCTCGTGCCGGGCGCATCCGGTCGCAAGCGCTTGACGGCGCCGTGGGCGCCCGCTCCCATCCACCAGGACACCATGCCGCCCAGGGTGTTGCCCAGCGTGGCCACCAACACCGCGGGCCAAAAGAGGCTTTCATTGAGCTTGACCAATCCGAACACCGCCGGCTCGGACCCCATCGGCAGGAGCGTGGCCGACACGAAGGCCACCACGAAGACGGTGGTGAGGCCGTAGCGCGGCAGGGCCAGGGCGCTGAGCAGGGCGAGGGTCCAGGAGTCCACCTCGCAAGCTTAGGCCAAGGTGGTCGTGGCTATACTGCTGCCTCATTTTTAAGCAGCCAGGCCGCCCGTGTTTCCCGCCCACCCCCTGCGCCTTGGCGCCCACGCCCTGCCCAGCCGCTTGTTCGTGGCGCCCATGGCGGGCGTGACCGACCGGCCCTTCCGCATGCTGTGCAAGCGCCTGGGAGCGGGCTATGCGGTCAGCGAAATGGTGACGAGCAAGCGCGAGTTGTGGAACACGCTCAAGACATCGCGTCGCGCCGATCACACGGGTGAATCCGCGCCGATTGCGGTGCAGATTGCCGGCGTGGATCCCCGGGAGATGGCCGATGCCGCGCGCTACAACATCGACCGTGGCGCGCAGATCATCGATATCAACATGGGCTGCCCAGCCAAGAAGGTGTGCAACGTATGGGCGGGCTCGGCGCTGATGCAGAACGAAGCGCTGGCCCTGCGGATCGTCGAGGCCGTGGTGGAAGCCTGCAGCGCCCTGAAGGTGCCGGTGACCTTGAAGATGCGCACCGGATGGTGCCAGGCCGAACGCAATGCCCTGCGCTTGGCTCAAGGCGCCGAATCGGCAGGCATTGCCTTGCTGACGGTGCACGGCCGAACCCGGGAACAGGGCTACAAGGGGGCAGCGGAGTACGACACGATCGCGGCCGTCAAAGCCGCCCTGCGCATCCCCGTGGTGGCCAATGGAGACATCGACAGCCCGGCCAAGGCGGCGGCCGTGCTGCGCCACACCGGCGCCGATGCCCTGATGATCGGCCGGGCCGCACAGGGCCGCCCTTGGATCTTTGCGGAGATCGATCACGAACTGCGCACGGGTCAGGCCCTGGCGCCACCGACGGTGAGCCAAGTGCGGCAGTGGTTGCTCCAGCACCTGCTGGACCATTACGGCCTTTACGGCGAGTACATCGGGGTGCGCACCGCTCGCAAGCACATCGGCTGGGCCCTGCAAGGCGTCGATGGCGGACGCACCTTCATGCAGGCCCTCAACGCCGTTGAGAACTGCGAGGAACAACACCGGCGGCTGGGCGATTGGCTGGACAGGCTCGAGCAGCGCCAGGCCCTGTGGCCCACCATCGGACAGGCCGCCGCCACTCTGGCCCAAGAACGCTGTCTGGCCAGCGCCACCACGTCGCTCAGCGCGAACGACGCCCACCTTCAGATTCGCGCATGAGCCAACACCTGATCGAGGACTGCGTGCGCCGCACGCTGGACCAGTATTTCCGTGACCTGGGCGGCGAGACGCCCTGCGATCTGCACCATCTGGTTGTGCGATCGGTGGAAAGGCCGCTGCTGGAAAACGTGATGGCGCGCGCCCAGGGCAACCAGAGCCTGGCCGCGCAGTGGTTGGGCATCAACCGCAACACCCTGCGCCGCAAATTGCTGGAGCACGGCCTTGCCGATGCTTGAGCGCGGCAGCGCGCATCGCCCCTTCAACCCCAACCGGACTCCCCACCCATGACCACCGCCCTGATTTCGGTGTCGGACAAGACCGGCATCGTGGCGTTCGCCACCGCACTGAATGCGCTGGGAGTCCGGCTGCTGTCCACAGGCGGCACGGCCGTCCTGCTGGCCAAGGCGGGGCTGCCGGTGACCGAAGTGGCCGACATGACGGGCTTCCCGGAAATGCTGGATGGTCGCGTGAAGACCTTGCACCCCAAGGTACACGGCGGCCTGCTGGCACGACGGGATGTGCCGGCGCACATGGCGGCGCTGAAGGAACAGGGTATCGGCACGATCGACATCCTGGTGGTGAACCTCTACCCCTTTGAATCGACCGTGGCCCAGTCGGGTTGCACCTTGGGTGAAGCCATCGAGAACATCGACATCGGCGGCCCCGCCATGGTTCGCAGTGCCGCCAAGAACTGGAAGGACGTGGTGGTGCTGACCGATGCCGCGCAATACGAGGGGGTTCTGACCGAACTGCAGGCCGGCGGGGTGAGCAGGGCCACGCGGTTTGCGCTGGCGGTCGCGGCCTTCAACCGCATCAGCAACTACGACGCGGCCATCAGCGACTACCTGTCGGCCATCACGCTTCCGTCATCGGACGACGGCGTGCCCGAGCGCCATGCATTCGCTGCCCAGAGCAACGGACGGTTCGTCAAACTGCAGGACCTGCGCTACGGCGAGAACCCCCATCAGGCCGCCGCCTTCTACCGCGACCTGCACCCGGCCCCGGGGTCCCTGGTCACCGCGGTGCAACTGCAGGGCAAGGAACTGTCCTACAACAACATCGCCGATGCCGATGCCGCTTGGGAGTGTGTGAAGGCCTTCGACCCCTCCACCGATGGCGCGGCTTGCGTCATCATCAAGCATGCCAATCCCTGCGGTGTGGCCATCGGCGCCGATGCGGTACAGGCCTATGCGAAGGCCTTCAAGACCGACCCCACGTCTGCGTTCGGCGGCATCATCGCCTTCAACACGACCGTGGACGAAGCGGCCGCGAAGGCGGTGGCCCAACAGTTCGTCGAAGTCTTGATCGCACCGGCCTACACCGAAGGGGCCCTCGGGGTCTTCGCGGCCAAAGCGAACACCCGGGTGCTGAGGATTCCCTTGGACGGCGTCAAGCGTGACGCTGCAGATGCCTGGAGCCGCGGCCTCAACAGCCACGATGTCAAGCGCGTTGGGTCGGGTCTGCTCATCCAAAGCGCCGACAACCGTGTGGTGGCATCGGCCGATCTGAAGGTGGTCACACGGGTGCAGCCCACACCCCAGCAACTGGCGGATCTGCTGTTTGCCTGGAAGGTCGCCAAGTTCGTCAAGAGCAATGCCATCGTGTTTTGCGGGGGGGGCATGACCTTGGGCGTGGGTGCGGGCCAAATGAGCCGAATCGACAGCGCCCGCATCGCCTCCATCAAGGCCGAGAACGCCGGCTTGACGCTGGAGGGCTCGGCCGTGGCCAGCGATGCCTTTTTCCCGTTCAGGGACGGGCTGGATGTGGTGTGCAAGGCCGGGGCCACCTGCGTGATCCAGCCCGGTGGTTCGGTGCGCGACGATGAGGTGATCGCTGCAGCCAACGAGCGCGGGATCGCCATGGTGCTCACCGGTGTGCGGCACTTCCGCCATTGATCCGATGAGAATTCTCGGCATCGATCCCGGCCTGCAGACCACGGGCTTCGGCGTGATCGAGGCCGAGGGCAGCCGCTTGGCCTATGTGGCCAGCGGCACCATCCGGACATCGGGAGCGGCCCACCGGGCCGAGCAGGGCGACCTGCCAGGCCGTCTGAAGATCATCTTCGATGGCATCGGCGAAGTGGTAGACCGGTACCAGCCCACCCATGCGTCGGTGGAGATCGTGTTCGTCAACGTCAACCCGCAGAGCACCCTGTTGCTGGGGCAGGCGCGGGGAGCGGCCGTGACCGCCTTGGTCGCGCGTGGCCTGGCGGTGAATGAATACACCGCCTTGCAGATGAAGAAGGCGGTGGTGGGCCATGGGCATGCCCGCAAGGAACAGGTTCAGGTGATGGTGCAGCGGTTGTTGAACCTGCCGGGCCTGCCGGGCAAGGATGCGTCCGATGCCCTGGGTCTGGCCATCATGCACGCGCATGCGGGCGCCTCGTTCTTGGCGTACACGAAAGAAACCGCGCTCCAACGCCGCACGCACGCCCTGTTCAAGGGCGGCCGCACCTACTGATCACCAGGCGGGCGCCAATTCGGCCCAACCGGCTGGCGCCTGGCGGGCATCTTCGAAGGTGACGATTTCCCAGGCCGACCGATCGGCCAGGAGTTGGCGCAGCAGCCGGTTGTTCAGCGCATGGCCGCCCTTGAAGGCGGTGTAGGCGGCCAGGAGCGGCTTGCCCAGTACATGCATGTCACCGATCGCGTCCAGGATCTTGTGCTTGACGAATTCATCGTCGTATCGGAGCCCCTCGGCGTTGAGCACCCGGTAGTCGTCGACGACGATCACGTTGTCCATGCTGCCGCCCAGGCCCAGGCCGCGGGCGCGCATCATCTCCACATCTTTGGTGAATCCGAAGGTTCGGGCGCGCGCGATGTCGCGCTTGTACTGACCGGTGGCGAAATCGAAGGTCACCTGCTGGCCGGTGGCATCCAGTGCCGGGTGATTGAATTCAATCTCGAAGCTGAGCTTGTAGCCATGAAAAGGCTCCAGCCGGGCCCACTTCAGCGTCGGCCCCTCGCCCTCGCGCAACTCCACCGGCTTGTTCACCCGCAGGAATCGCTTGGGCGCCTCCTGCAGTTCGATGCCCGCACTTTGGAGCAGGAAGACGAAACTGGCCGCGCTGCCATCCAGGATGGGCACTTCCTCGGCCGTGATGTCGATGTAGAGGTTGTCCAGGCCCAGCCCCGCACAGGCGCTGAGCAGGTGTTCGATGGTTTGCACCTTGGGACCTATGGCTTGACCCATCGCGTCCAGAGGGCTGATGGTGGTGGCCATGCGCGTGTCGACAACCGACTCGGGCTTGACCGGAATGTCCACCGGCTGGGGCAGATCGGTCCGGCGGAAGACGATGCCGGTATCGGGTGCAGCAGGGCGCAGGGTGAGCTCAACACGCTGACCACTGTGGACGCCCACACCCACGGCTCGGGTGACGGACTTGAGGGTGCGTTGCCGAATCATGGGGTCATTGTCGGCGAATCCCGGCTCGACCGCTCGGGTTAACCCGAGATCGGGGCCGGTGAGACGGGGACGGCCCCGCCGGGCAGTGAGAAGGAGGAATCACCACCCGGTCGGAGCCGGCCCCGCAGAGGCCTGTGGTCCTTCGACTCAGTCGGCCTGACGGCGCAGGAATGCGGGGATCTCGATCTCGTCCATCCCATTGCTGGCCAATGCTTCGACACGGGCCGACGCTTCGCGCTTGCGCCACACGCTGGGCACGCCCAAGCCGGCGTAGTTGGCCTCGGGCTGCGCCTGCACGGGAGCATCCGCGCCGGGCGCCATCATCGGTGCCATGGCGATGGGCATGTTGTCGGTGCCGGTGCGGGGCGCGGCCTGGATCACCGTCAAGGGCGCCTGTTGACGCTTGCCGGGGTTCAGGCCGGTGGCGATGACGGTCACGCGCATCTGGTCGCCCAGGCTCTCGTCGTAGGCGGCGCCGTAGATCACATGGGCGTCTTCAGCGGCATAACGCTTGATGGTGTTCATCGCGTTCTTGCTCTCGGCCAGCTTGAAGGTGGCGCGTGAAGCCACCAGCAGCACCAGCACGCCGCGGGCACCGGAGAGGTCGATACCCTCGAGCAGCGGGCAGGCCACCGCGGCTTCAGCGGCCTTGGTGGCGCGGTCCGGGCCACTGGCCATGGCCGTGCCCATCATCGCCTTGCCGGGCTCGCTCATCACCGTCTTGACGTCCTCGAAGTCGACGTTGACCAGCGCATCCATGTGGATGATGTCGCTGATGCCGCCCACCGCGTTGCGCAGCACGTCATTGGCCTTGGCGAACGCCTCGTCCTGCGTGACATCATCGCCCAGCACTTCCAGCAGCTTCTCGTTGAGCACCACGATCAGGCTGTCCACATTCGCTTCGAGTTCGGCAGCCCCCGAGTCCGCCTGCTTGGCGCGTCGGTTGCCCTCAAAGTCGAAGGGCTTGGTGACCACACCCACGGTGAGGATGCCCATCTCCTTGGCCACGCGGGCCACGACCGGCGCGGCACCGGTACCGGTTCCACCTCCCATCCCGGCGGTGACGAAGACCATGTGCGTGCCCTCGAGAGCTGCGCGGATGTCCTCCACCGCCTCCTCGGCGGCTGCCTTGCCCACCTCGGGCCGCCCGCCGGCTCCCAGGCCGTTCTTGCCCAGCTGAATCACGTGCTGGGCACTCGACCGGTTGAGCGCCTGGGCATCGGTGTTGGCGCAGACGAACTCCACGCCGCTCATGCCCTGTCGCATCATGTGCTCGACGGCATTGCTGCCGCCGCCACCCACACCGATCACCTTGATCCTGGTGCCTTGGTCGAACTCTTCGATCATCTCGATGGCCATTTGGAACCTCCTTCGTTCGCAGTTGCCAGTGGTTGAAGAAAAAACTTCTCGTTTTAGAAATTCCCGATGAACCAGTCCTTGGCCCTTCCCAGCCAGCCTTTCATCGAACCGGCCTGTTGGGCCGCGCGCTGGCCGCGTGCGCGGGCCAGCCTTGCTTCTTCGAGCAATCCCATCACGGTGGCCGACCGAGGGTTGGCCACCATGTCGAACAAGGGGCCGCCATAGGTCGGCACCCCTTTGCGCACAGGCTTGAGGAAGATGTCCTCGCCCAGCTCCACCATGCCCGGCATCACGGCCGAACCCCCGGTGATCACGATTCCACTGCCCAGGAGTTCCTCATAGCCGCTGTCGCGGATCACCTGGTGGACCAGTGAATAGATCTCCTCCACACGCGGCTCGATGACCGCGCCCAAAGCCTGCCGACTGAGCATGCGGGGCATCCGATCGCCCAGACCCGGCACCTCGACCTGTTCGGACGGGTCGGCCAGCAATTGCTTGGCCACGCCGTACTCCACCTTGATCTCCTCGGCGTCCTTGGTCGGTGTGCGCAAGGCCATGGCGATGTCGCTGGTGATCAGATCGCCGGCGATCGGGATGACGGCCGTGTGGCGAACCGAACCCTCGGTGTAGATGGACACATCGGTCGTGCCCGCACCGATGTCCACCAAGGCCACACCCAAGGCCTTCTCGTCTGCCGTGAGCACGGCGTGGCTGCTGGCGCTGGGGTTGAGCACCAACTGCTCCACTTCAAGACCGCAGCGGCGAACGCACTTGACGATGTTCTCGGCCGCGCTTTGCGCGCCGGTCACCAGGTGCACCTTGACCTCCAGACGCCCGCCGCTCATGCCGATGGGCTCCTTCACCTCGTGTCCGTCGATGACGAATTCCTGGGGCTCCACCAGCAGCAGGCGCTGGTCGTTGGGAATGTTGATGGCTTTGGCGGTTTCCACCACGCGGGCCGCGTCCACGGGGGTCACTTCCTTGTCGCGCACGATGACCATGCCGGTGGAGTTCTGGCCCCGGATGTGACTGCCGGTGATGCCGGTGTAGACCCGGGTGATCTTGCAGTCGGCCATCATCTCGGCCTCCTTGAGGGCCTGCTGGATGCTCTGCACCGTGGCGTCGATGTTCACCACGACACCGCGCTTGAGCCCGTAGCTCGGCGAGATACCCAGGCCGGCCACGCGCAGTTCGCCACTGGGCATGAACTCGGCCACCACGGCCATCACCTTGGCCGTGCCGATATCCAGTCCGACAACGAGGTCCTTGAATTCCTTGGCCATCTTTTGTCCTGTGGTCTAGGGTTTGGTTTTGACGGGCTTGGTCACCACCGGCGCGGGCCGGAGTGGTGCAGCGGCGGAGGTGCTGATGCCCGCCAGGCGCAAGGCATAGCCCTCCGCATGTCGCAGGTCGGCATAGAGCACCGGTCGACGGAAAGGCGCCACCGCCTGTGGCAGGGTGCGCACAAAGGATTCCGCCCGGGCGAGCACTTCGGCTGTCGTGCCGCGTCCCAGTTCCAGCCGGGTGCCGGTGTCGAGTTCAGCCGACCAGGATCCCTTGCTGCTGAGTTGGAGGGTGCGGATGTGGGCCCGCTCGCTGCCACCGGCCAGACGGCCCACTGGCGCGAGCACCTCTGCAAGCGGCCCGAACAAGGCCCACATCTGGGGCGAGCTGCCCTCCGGGCCGCGGAAGGTCGGCAATTGATCGTCTTCGACGTCGCCCGGGTTGGCCTGGAACACGCTGCCGTCCTGCCCCACCAGCCGGTCGTCGCGGCGTTCACGCTGGTCCACCGGCTCCCAGAGCGCCACCGCCGTGTGTTCCTGAAGACGCACCCGAAGCTGCCCCGGCCAGTGGCGTTGAACTTCGGCGCGCTGCACCCACGGCACGGCCTCGAATGCGAGCCGCGCCGAGTGCAGATCGACCGTGAAGAAGTTGCCTTCCAGTCGGGGCAGCGCATTGGCCCGAACGGTGGCCACGCTGGTTCGGTGGGGTTCGGCTTCCAGCACGATGCGTTCGAAGGAAAAACCTCCCTGGCGCAGAGTGACGGTGACCGCCAACGCGAGGAACGTGAGGCCCGCCATCAGGATCGTCCAGCGGGTCGCATGGTTCATCAGGCGGACGTCCAGGGGTGCCAAGGGGATGCCGCCCGTCGAGCCGGCACCGCCCGCGCCGAGCATCGCGCCCCAACCACCCGGTGAGGCCGCTCTGGAGGTGCTGTTGAGGGAGGGCATCAGGCACCGTCCTTTCCAGGGCTCGCGGTCGGGCTGCTTCCGGCCGCCGGGTGGTCCAGCGTGGCCGAGCCCAGCAGCATCAGGCAGAGATCGGCATAGCTGATGCCAGCCTCGCGGGCCGCCATGGGCACCAGAGAGTGGCCCGTCATGCCGGGCGAGGTGTTCATCTCCAGCAGAAAGGGCTGGCGGTCTTGGGCCCGGATCATCAGGTCCGCACGGCCCCAGCCACGGCAGCCCAGCGTGCGGTAGGCCTGAAGGGTGATGCGCTGGATCTCCGCTTCCTCTGCGGCCGGCAAGCCGGCGGGAACAAGGTACTTCACTTCGTCGGTGAAGTACTTGTTCTGGTAGTCGTAGGCGCCATCGGGCGCGGCGATGCGCACCACGGGCAGTGCCCGCGCCTGCTCGCCGTCGCCGATGACCGGGCAGGTGACCTCCTCCCCTTCGATGAAGGCCTCACACAACACATCCGGGTCGTAGCGGGCCGCGAGCTCCACCGCCGCCTGCATCTGCGAATAGCCGACAACCTTGGTCACCCCAATGGAAGAGCCCTCGCGCGGCGGCTTGACGATCAGTGGCAGACCCAGTTCGTCGGGAACCGCGCGGATGCGGTCGCGCGTCAAATCCTGGGCCGCCAGGCGAACCCAGGGTGGTGTGGGCAGGCCTTCGGCCACCCACACACGCTTGGTCATCACCTTGTCCATGCAAACGGCAGAGGCCATCACACCGGAGCCGGTGTAGGGCACACCCAAGCACTCCAGCACACCTTGGACGCAACCATCCTCACCACCCCGTCCGTGCAGGGCGATGAACGCGCGCGCAAATCCCTCGCGCCGCAATTCGGCCAGTTCGCGCACCGCGGGGTCGAAGGCATGGGCATCCACACCCTTTTCACGCAATGCCTGCAGCACTCCCTGCCCCGACATCAGCGAGATTTCGCGCTCGGCCGAATGGCCCCCCATGAGCACCGCCACCCGGCCGAGGTCCTTGGGGTTCACCATGGGCCTGCTCATGCCCCGCTCCCCTGCAGGCGGGTCTGCACCCGCGCAGCGACCGAACCAATCGAGCCCGCACCCATGGCGATGACCACATCCCCATCGCGCACGGCGCCGGCAATCTCTTCATCCAGGCGACCCACGTCATCCACAAAGAGCGGGTCGACCCGACCGGCCACCCGAAGCGCACGCGCCAATGACCGGCCATCGGCAGCGACGATGGGCTGCTCGCCTGCGGCGTACACCTCCGTCAGCAGCACGGCATCGGCGGTTCCCAAGACCTTCACGAAATCCTCGAAGCAATCCCGGGTGCGCGTGTAGCGGTGCGGCTGGAAGGCCAGAACCAGCCGACGGCCCGGGAAAGCGCCGCGCGCGGCCTCAATCACCGCGGCCATCTCCACCGGGTGGTGGCCATAGTCATCGATGAGCGTGAACCGCCCACCGCCCTGACCCACGGGCACAGGCAGTTCGCCATACCGCTGGAAGCGACGCCCGACACCGCTGAAGGCGGCCAATGCATGCACCACCGCTTCATCCGGCAGTTCGAGTTCGGTGGCCACGGCCACAGCGGCCAGCGCATTGCGCACGTTGTGCACGCCCGGCAAATTCAGCGTGATCGCCAGGTCGGGCAGCTGCACGCCATTGCGCCGCTGGCAGATAAAGCGCATCTGACCACCGGGCAGTGCCTGGACATCCACGGCACGGACCTGCGTGTCCTCGCCCAAACCGTAGGTGACGATCGGTCGACTGACCAGGGGCATGATGGAGCGCGCGCCCGGATCGTCGGCACACAGAATCGCCGATCCATAGAACGGCATCCGGTGCAGGAAGTCCACGAATGCGCTCTTCAGGCGCGCGTAGTCGTGGGCGTAGGTCTCCATGTGATCGGCATCGATGTTGGTGACAACGCTGAGTACCGGGCTCAGGTTCAGGAAGGATGCGTCGCTTTCGTCGGCCTCGACCACGATGTAGTCGCCGCGCCCGAGCGCCGAGTGGGCGCCTGCGCTGTTGAGCCGGCCACCAATCACGAAGGTCGGGTCCAAGCCGGCCGCCGCCAGGACGGTGGTGACCAAGGAAGTGGTCGTGGTCTTGCCATGGGTGCCGGCGATGGCGATGCCTTGGCGCAGGCGCATCAGCTCGGCCAGCATCGCCGCACGCGCCACCACCGGGATGCGTCGGGCACGCGCAGCCATCACCTCCGGGTTGTCCTGCTTGATGGCCGTGGACACCACGACCGCTTGCGCGCCCTCGATGTACTCGGCGCGGTGGCCTTGCATCACGCGAATGCCGAGCCCCGCCAAGCGCTGCGTGACCGATCCATCGCTGAGATCGGAGCCCGACACGGTGTAGCCGAGGTTGTGAAGAATCTCCGCGATGCCGCTCATCCCGGCGCCGCCGATACCCACGAAATGGATGCGCTTGACGGCGTGCTTCATGCAGCCCCCACCAAGCGTTCCAGCTCATTGGCCACCGCAGCAGTCGCCCCGGGCCTTGCCAAGGCCCGCGCCGCCATGGCCATTTGCAACAGTTGCCGCCGGTTCAGGCCGCGCAATTGTTCAGCCAGACGCTCAGGCGTGAGTGCGGACTGCTCCAGGTGGAGCGCTGCACCACGCTGGGCGAGGAACTGTGCGTTGTGCCGTTGGTGCGCCGTCGTGCTCACCACCAGGGGTACCAGGAGGCTGGCCACACCGGCCGCACAGAGCTCGCTCACCGTGATGGCGCCCGCTCGACAGAGGACGAGATCGCAGGCGGCCAATCGTTGCGCCATGTCGTCGATGAAGGGCACGACCTCCACATCCTCGCCCGTGAGCCCGAGCGCGGCATAGCGCGCCTGCACAGCGCCCAGGTGCTCGATGCCGGTCTGGTGCACCACGCTGGGCCGCTGGTCGGGTGGCAGTTGAGCCAGGGCTGCCGGGACGGTCTCGTTGAGGACCCGGGCCCCCAGGCTGCCGCCCACGACCAGAAGACGCAGCCGTCCTTGGCGACCCTCCAAACGCTGGGCCGGCTCGGGAATGGCGGCGATCGCCTCGCGAACCGGATTGCCCGTCACCACCGCCTGCCGCACGCCCTGACTGCCCCCCTCAAAGCCGAAGGCCACGCGATCCGCCACGGGCAACAAGGCGCGGTTGCTCAGGAGCAGGGCGGCGTCGGCATTGACCAGCAGCAAGGGCTTGCCCAGCAAACTGGCCATCAAGCCGCCGGGAAAGCAGATGTAGCCGCCCATGCCGAGTACGGCATCGGCTCCACGCCGGCGCAGCAGTTGGGCGGAGTCCCAGAAGGCCTTGAGCATCCGCAGGCCGCCGGTGAGGGCGTGCCACGCACCCTTGCCGCGAAGCCCGGTGAAGGACAGGCAGTCCAATGGAATGCCGGACGGGGGTACGAGGCGGTTTTCCATGCCCGTGTGCGTTCCCATCCAAGACACGGTCCAGCCCCTGGCCCGCATCTCTTGGGCCACGGCCAGACCCGGCGTCACATGCCCACCGGTTCCCGCCGCCATGATCACCAGATGCGGCATCACAGACGCCCTCCCCGCATCATCTGGCGGTTTTCGATGTCGACACGCAGCACGATGGCAATCGCCATGAGGTTGAGCAGCAAGGCCGAACCGCCGTAGCTCATCAGGGGCAGGGTCAGACCCTTGGTGGGCAGGACCCCCAGGTTCACGCCGATGTTGATGAAAGCCTGGGCACCGATCCAGATGCCGATGCCCTGTGTCATCAAGCCCGCGAACACGCGGTCCATGGCAATCGCCTGGCGCCCGATGGCAAAAATGCGGCGAGTGAGCCAGAAGAAGGCGGCGATGACGAAGAGCACGCCCACAAAGCCCAACTCTTCACCCAGTACGGCCATCAGGAAGTCGGTGTGCGCCTCGGGCAGGTAGTACAGCTTTTCCACGCTGTTGCCCAGGCCCTGGCCGAAGATTTCGCCGCGACCGAATGCAATCAGGGAATGGGTGAGCTGATAGGCCTTGCCTTGCGCGTAGTCGGGGTTCCAGGGATCGAGGTAGGCAAAGATGCGTTGGCGCCTGAACTCGCTGAAGACGATCATCAGCACGAAAGCACCCACCAGAATGGCCACACTCAGGAAGAACATGCGGCCATTGACACCCCCGAGGAACAGGATCCCCAAGGCGATCGCCGCAATGACCATGAACGCCCCCATATCGGGCTCGGCCAGCAGCAGCACCCCCACCACGCCCAGCGCCACCCCCATGGGCAGCACAGCGCGCATGAAGTTCTCACGCGCATCCATCTTGCGAACCATGTAGTTGGCTGCGTACATGGCGATGGCGAGCTTGGCCAGTTCGCTGGGCTGAAAGTTCATGACGCCCAAGGGAATCCACCGGCGGGCGCCATTGACCCCTTTGCCGATGAAGGGGATGAGCACGATGACCAGCAAGGCCAGCGACAGCACAAAGATGTGTGGCGCCCAACGCTCCCACACGCGGATGGGCACCTGCAACAGGACCACGGCGGCGACGGTGGCAATGGCGATGGACAGCAGATGGCGCGAGAGAAAGTGGGTGGGGGTGTAGCGGGCAAAGCGCGGGTTGTCGGGCAGGGCCACCGAGGCGGAATAGACCATGACCAGACCCAGGCACAGCAGCAGCATGACCACCAGCACCAATGGCTGATCGAAACCCTGGACCTTCGCCGGCTGGCCGCTGCGGCCAACCCAGTCATGGATGGGAACCGACCTGGACCCAGGCAACTCGGGTGCTCGACCACCCATCCAAGACGGACGCGCCTGCCACCAAGCCAGCGCTCGCGCGAGTCCGGCGCCCGACAACACGGTGTGGACGCTGCTCACGCGCACACCCCCTGGTCCTGCGCCCAGGCCTGTGCGAGGGCTACGAATGCCTCCGCTCGGTGCTTGTAGTCGCGGAATTGATCGAGGCTTGCACAGGCCGGGCTCAGGACCACTGCATCGCCCGGCTGCGCCTGCCCAAAGGCCCAGGCCGCGGCCTGGTTCAGCGACCCATGGATCTCCATGGGCAGCACCAGCCCGTTCAAGGCGGCAGCGATTGCACGCGCATCCCGTCCGTACAGGGCCACGGCGCGCGCATGGCATGCCACCGGTTCACGCAAGGGACCAAAGTCCTGGCCCTTGCCGTCACCACCCAGCAGCAGCACCAAGCGCGAGGGCTCGAGGTCTTGGCCCAGTCCGCGGATGGCGGCGACGGTGGCGCCCACATTGGTGCCTTTGCTGTCGTCATAGACGTCGATATCGCCGGCCCGCAGCACGAAGCTCACGCGATGCGGTTCCCCGGCGTACTCGCGCAGGCCGTGCAACATCGTGGCCAGCGGGCAGCCGATGGCCGTGGCCAACGCCAGGGCCGCCAATGCGTTGGCCGCGTTGTGGCGCCCACGAATGCGCAGGGCATCGACCGGCATCAGCCGCTGGATGTGAAGGTCCTCATCCCATCCCCGACCGGGACGCGCTTCGTCTTCATCCTGGGGATGGGCGCGCACCAGCCAGGCCATGCCCCCTTCGACCACCAAGCCAAAGTCCCCAGGGCGCGTGGGCGCATCCAAGCCAAAACGGATCGAGCGCCGCACCAAAGGCTTGCCCGGTCGACCTCGGCTGCCCTTGACGGGAATGGGCGCCGGCTCCAGGGCCGACACCCGCTCATCGTCGCGGTTGATGACCATCACGGTGGAGGACAGGACCACCGTGCCGTCATCCGAGGTCCGGGGCGCCGGGCCGAAGACGCGCGACTTGGCTTCCCCATAGTGCGCCATGTCGCCGTGCCAATCGAGGTGGTCCTGCGTGATGTTGAGCACCGTGGCGGCCGTTGGCTCGAAGCCTTCCACGCCATCGAGCTGGAAGCTGGAGAGCTCCAGAACCCAGACATCCGGTAAGGGCGACGCTTCACCCGCATCGGCAGCCTCCAGCGACGCCGCAAGTGTGTCGAGCAGGGTTGGACCGATGTTGCCGGCCACGGCCACGCGCCGTCCGCACCGTTCGACCAGGAGTCCGGTGAGCCGGGTCGTGGTGGTCTTGCCATTGGTGCCGGTAATGGCCAGCACCTGCGGGGCGTAGTGGCGGTCTTCCTTCAGATCGGCCAACGCACGGGCAAAGAGCGCGAGTTCACCCGCCACTGCCACGCGGTCGGCACGCGCAGCCGTCAGCAGCGGTGCAATGCGTTCATCGGCTGGCGACAGGCCCGGGCTCTTGAGGATCAGGTGCAGGTCGAGCAGGCCTTGAGGGTCCAAGACACCCGAGCGCAGCGTCACGCCCGGGCAGGCTTGGATCAGCGCCTCCCGCATGGGCGGGTCCTCGCGGCTGTCCCAAATCTGAACGCGCGCGCCCGAGCGGATGCACCAGCGCGCCATGGCCAATCCCGAGGCCCCCAGCCCCAGGATCAGTACCGATCGACCCGCCAAATGCTTCATCGCCTCAACGCAGTTTCAGACTCGACAAACCCACCAGGCACAGCAGCATGGTGATGATCCAGAAACGCACGACCACCTGCGTCTCCTTCCAACCCTTCTTCTCAAAGTGATGGTGCAGCGGCGCCATCAGCAGAATGCGCCGGCCGACGCCATAGCGGCGCTTGGTGTACTTGAACCAACCCACCTGCACCATCACCGACAGGGCTTCGACGACAAAGATGCCCCCCATGATGGCCAGCACGATCTCCTGCCGAGTGATCACCGCAATCGTCCCCAGCGCGCCGCCCAGGGCCAGCGCACCCACATCGCCCATGAAGACCTGTGCCGGGTGGGCGTTGAACCACAGGAAGGCCAGGCCCGCGCCCGCCATGGCCGCGCAGAAGATCAGCAGCTCCCCTGCGCCGGGGATGTAGGGGAACAGCAGGTACTTGCTGTACACCGAGTTCCCCACCACATAAGCAAAGACGCCCAGCGCGGAGCCCACCATCACCACCGGCATGATGGCCAGACCATCGAGCCCATCCGTCAGGTTCACCGCATTGCTGGATCCGACGATCACCAGATAGGTCAAGACAATGAAGCCCCAGACGCCCAGCGGGTAGCTCACCGTCTTGAAGAAGGGCACCAGCAAGTCCGCGCGCGGCGGCAGATCGGTGTCGAAACCACTGGCCACCCAGTTGGCGAAAAGCTCCAGGACCTTGATGAAGGACACCTCGGACACGGCAAACGCCAGATAGAAGGCCGCCAGCAATCCGATCACCGATTGCCAGCCATACTTTTCCCGAGACGACATCCCTTCCGGGTTCTTGTCCACGACCTTGCGCCAGTCGTCCACCCAACCGATGGCGCCAAAGCCGAAGGTCACCAGCATCACGACCCAGACGAAGCGGTTGTTCCAGTCGAACCACAAGACCGTCGCCGCCGCAATGCTCAGCAGCACCAAGGCCCCGCCCATGGTGGGCGTCCCGCTCTTGACGAGATGGGCCTGCACGCCGTACTCGCGGATGGGTTGGCCGATCTTGAGCTCCGTCAGACGCCGGATCACCCAGGGACCGAGCCCAATGCCAATGAGCAGCGCGGTCATGGCCGCCAGCACCGCCCGGAAGGTGAGGTACTGAAACACCCGCAAGAAGCCCAGCTCCTCGGGATAGGCCGTCTGCAAGGCCTGAAACAGCCACAGCAGCATGTCAGCAGGCCTCCTGGGTTGATGCGCGAAGCGCCTGAACGGCGCGCTCCATGCGCATGAAGCGCGAGCCCTTCACAAGGATCGATCCCAGGCGTGGCGGTGCTTGCAGGGCGGCTGCCAGTGCTTCCATCGAGGCGAAGTGACGTGCGCTTGGTCCATAGGCCTGGGCGGCATGGGCACACAAAGGCCCCAGGCACCAGAAGTGCTCGATGCCCTGCTGTCGCGCCCGCTCACCGGCTTCGGCATGAAACGCAGGCCCCTGCTGCCCGACTTCGCCCATATCGCCCAAGACCAGCAAGCGAGGCCCGCGAAGTTCGGACAGCACCTCAATGGCAGCGCGAACCGAATCGGGATTGGCGTTGTAGGTGTCGTCGATCAGAACCAGGGCTTGGCCATCGACGACCACGGTGCTGAGCATCGAGCGGCCGGCAACCGCCCGGAAGCTGCGAAGGCCCGCTTCCACGGCCTTCAGCGGAACGCCGGCTGCCAGCGCTGCACTGGCGGCCGCCATGGCGTTGAGCACGTTGTGGCGCCCGGGCATGTAGACCGCGGTGTTCAAGGCGCCGACGGGTGAACGAATGGCCAGCGTCCAGTGGTCTTCGGACCACCGCGCCTGGCCCTGGACCTCGGCCTCTGAACCCTCCGCCGCGTCCCCATCCAAGGAAAAACGCCAGAGCTGCGCGCCGCCCGCCATCTCCATCCACAGTCCGGCATAGGGATCTTGCGCCGGAAACACCGCGGCACCCCCCGGCGGGAGAGTGGCCAGTACCGCACCGTTCTCGCGCGCCACGGCCTCCACGGTGTGCATGAATTCCTGATGCTCGCGCTGCGCGTTGTTGACCAGTGCAACGGTCGGTTGGGCGATACCCGCCAGCAGCGCCACTTCCCCGGGGTGGTTCATCCCCAGCTCGAGCACGGCGGCGCGGTGGCCATGCACCGAGCCGGCCCGAAGAGAGAGCACACTCAAGGGCACGCCAATGTGGTTGTTGAGATTGCCCTTCGTAGAGCCAGCGTGTTCACCCACCCAGGCGCGCAGGATCGATGCCAACATCTGGGTGACCGTGGTCTTGCCGTTGCTGCCGGTCACGGCGATCAAGGGGAGCTTCAGCTGGGAGCGCCAATCCCGCGCCAGGTCCTGCAGGGCCTTGAGGCCATCGGGCACTTCCACACCCGGGATGAGGCCACGGCAGCGTCCGCGCTCGGCCAGTGCGGCGACCGCGCCGGCCTTCCAGGCTTCGTCGAGGAAGTCGTTTCCATCGAAGCGTTCGCCCCGAAGGGCGACATAGAGGTCACCGGCCTGGATCGAACGGGTGTCGGTGTGCACACGCCGGATCGGCAAAGACGGATCGCCCTGCAGCGCTGCATCAGCCCGCAGCGCCGCGGCGACATCCCCCAAGCGCAAGAAGCCCTGCGCGCCGCGGCGCGCCAGTGAATCGACCACGAGATCACCGTCTCGGCTGGGGTGTCGAACTCCGCTGATCTCCTGATAGTCCTCGTGGCCCTTGCCTGCCACCAAGACCACATCCCGCACCGACGCTTCATCCAGTGCCTGCGCAATGGCACGCCGCCGGTCGACCTGTTGGTGCACCCGCGCACCGGCGTCGATCCCGGCGCGGATGTCAAAGAGGATGCGCGCCGGGTCTTCAGTGCGCGGGTTGTCGCTGGTCAGCACGACCACATCGGCCTGCTGTGCGGCAATGGCCCCCATCAAAGGCCGCTTGCCGCGGTCGCGGTCACCGCCACAGCCGAATACGCACCACAGGCGACCACCCCGTTGCTGCGTGATGGGCCTCAAAGCGGTGAGCGCCTTGTCCAGCGCATCGGGCGTGTGGGCGTAATCCACCAGCACCAAGGGCTCACCCGCACCGCCAAAGGGCTGCATGCGGCCGGGTACGGCCGTGAGCTGGGGCAGCACCGCCAGGATGTCCGACATCGGATGGCCCAAGGCGCGCAGGGTGGCGATCACGCCCAGCAGGTTGGCGATGTTGAAGGCCCCAACGAACGGCACTTCGATGGGAATTGGTCGACCCTGGGCCTCGATGAGGTCGAAGGCCATGCCATGGGCGGTGACGCGAACGGCCGCGGCCCGCAGTCGCGCTTCCAAGGGCCTGTCGCCGCCGGCACCTCCGCCGGCGGACACGGTCCACAGATCGAGGTCGAGGCCTCGTGCTCGCAGCACTTGGGCCAGGCCATGGCCCTGCGCGTCGTCGATGTTGACCACCGCCGCCCGCAGCGTGGGCCAGTCGAAGAGTTGGCGCTTGGCGTCCCAGTAGGCCGCCATGCTGCCGTGGTAATCCAGATGGTCCTGGGTGAAGTTGGTGAACACCGCCACCCGAATGTCCAAGCCGCGCAGGCGCTCCTCAGCAATGCCGATCGATGAGGCCTCGATCGCACAACGCTGCACCCCCTCTTGCCGCCAGGTCGCCAAGGCGGCGTGGAGCGTGGCCGGATCCGGCGTGGTCAGTCCGGTTGAACGCCAGTGGCCGGCGCGGTCGGCCACCGGCGGTTCACCCAAACCGAGTGTCCCGACCAAGGCACTGCGCGCGCCCAGCAGGCTGCTGGCCTGCGCCAACCACCAGGTGCTTGAAGTCTTGCCATTGGTACCCGTGACCGCCAACACCTCCAGCGCCGCGGAGGGGTGTCCATGGAAGGCCGAGCACAGGAGACCGAGATCGCGCTTGAGATCGGGCATCAGGGCGATCCGCTCATCGTCGAAGGGGTACCGATCCGCACCTTCGGACGCGGCCAGGCAGGCACAGGCCCCCTGCGCCAGTGCCTGGGCCACGTAGGCGCGGGCGTCGTGCGCGGCACCCGGCCATGCGATGAACGCATCACCCGGGCGTACCTGACGGCTGTCGACCACCAGGCGGCGAACGCCCAGCGCCTGCAGCCACTGCAGGGCCTCCTGCACGTCTTGAATCCATCGCACCCCAGAGGCCACCATCAGAAGCTTTCCTCGACGGCGGGCACCTTGGCCACGATCTGGGACTTCACATCGGCGTCGGGTGGCACATTGAGCAGGCGCAGCGTCTGACCCACCACCTGGCTGAATACCGGTGCCGCCACCGCGCCGCCGTAATAGACCCCATTGCTGGGCTCGTCCACCATCACCGCCACCACGATGCGCGGCTCGCTCACCGGCGCCAGACCGACGAACCAGGACCGGTACTTGTTCCCCGCATAGCCCCGACCCTCCTGCTTGTGGGCCGTACCCGTCTTGCCGCCGACGGTGTAGCCCGGCGTCTGTGCCAGCGGTGCGGTACCGCCGGGCATCGCCGCCATCTGCAGCATCTGCCGAACCGCACGCGAGGTTTCTGGGGAGAAGACACGGACACCCGAGGGCGGTGCGTCGCGCCGCACCACCGAAACCGGCACGAGTTCGCCGTCACGCGCGAACACGGAATAGGCCCGCGCGAGCTGGAAGAGACTGGCCGACAGACCGTAGCCATAGGACATGGTGGCCTGCTCGATCGGGCGCCAGGTCTTGTAGGGCCGCAGTCGGCCGGTGACAGCGCCCGGGAATTCCAGTTGCGGCTTCTGCCCCATGCCGATCTGCGAGAACATCTCCCACATTTCGCGGGGCTGCAGGTCCATCGCCATGCGCACCGTGCCGATGTTGCTGGACTTCTGGATCACCTCGGCCACGCTGAGGGTGCCGTAGGGATGGGCATCGCGGATCGTCAGGCCGCCCACCACCATGCTGCCCGGTGTCGAGTTCACGGCTGTCTGCGGCCGCACCCGCCCGCTTTCGATGGACAGGGCTGCGATGAAGGGCTTCATCGTCGAGCCCGGCTCGAAGGTGTCGGTCAAGGCCCGGTTGCGCAGTTGACCCCCGGAGAGGTTGCGCCGATCGGACGGGTCGTAACTCGGGTAATTGGCCAGGGCCAGCACCTCGCCGGTCTGCACGTCCAGCACCACCACGCTCCCGGCCTGCGCCCGGTGCTGGTGCACCGCCTCGCGCACACGCTGGTAGGCGAAGAACTGCACCTTCGCATCAATGGACAGCTGGATGTCATCACCATGGTTGGGGTCCACGGTTTCACCCAGGTCGTCCACCGTGCGGCCGGTGCGGTCGCGGATCACCATCCGCGAGCCATTGCGGCCCAGCAGGCGGTCGTGGAATGCCAGTTCGATTCCCTCTTGGCCGCGATCATCCGCATCGGTGAAGCCCACCACATGGGCGGCCGCTTCGCTTTCGGGATAGCGCCGTTGGTACTCACGCAACTCGGCAACGCCCTTGATCTTCAGCGCCTTGACGTCCTGCCACAAGGCGATGTCCACATGGCGGCGAAGCCAGACAAAGCGGCTGTTCTCGTCAGCCACCCGCCGCTGCAGTTCGGACAGCGGCATCTTCAACAAGGCAGCCAGGGCCTTCATCTGCTCCGGGCCGGCCTGGAACTCCTTGGGGTCGGCCCAAATGGAGGGCATGGCCACGCTGCTGGCCAAGGTTTGGCCATTGCGGTCCAGGATGCGGCCGCGGCTGGCGGGCAGCGGCACCGTGTGGGCATAGCGCTTCTCACCCTGGAGTTGGTAGAAGTCGGTGCCGACGATCTGGATGTAGACAGCGCGTCCCACCAAGACGCAGGCGCACAGGCCACACAAGGCGACCACGAAATGGCCGCGCCACAAGGGGGTTTTGGAGGCCAGCAAAGGGCTGCTGCTGTAGACCACACCGCGCGCCGATGCGCCACCCCGGGGGGTCTTGGGCTTCAAGGGGTTCCAGCCCATCACCGCGCCCCCTCTGCCACCGGCTTGCGCGGCGCATCACTGACGTACTGCGTCACCTGCGGGGTGATCGGCGCCATTTGCAGGCGGTCGCGCGCGAGGCGCTCCACGCGCAGGTTGGTGGCCTGGGCCTGGCGCTCGGACAGCAGCCTCGCATGGTCGGACTCCAAGCGCGCCAGTTCGGACTTGGCCCGCTCGATTTCGGCGAACAGGCGGCGCCCTTCGTAGGCGGTCTGCACCAAGGCCAGCGCGCTGAGCACCAGTGCCGCCAACAGAAACAGGTTCAGTCGCGTCATGGCGCGCCCCCATGGGCAGCGGGCAGGCGCCGCGCCACGCGCAGGATGGCCGACCGGGCGCGCGGGTTCGACCGCAGCTCTTCTTCAGTGGGGCGGATGCGTCCCAAGGCTTCCAAGCGCATCGCCTTGGGTGGGGCCAGCAAGGCGCGGCGGTCCACCACCTCGCGGCTTTCGCGGGCGATGAACTGCTTGACGATGCGGTCCTCCAGGGAATGGAAGCTGATCACGGCGAGTCGTCCTTCGGGTGCCAGTAGGTCCAGCGCGGCCGTCAGGCCTTGCTCGAGCTCCTCAAGCTCGCCGTTGACCTGAATCCGAAGAGCCTGAAATGTGCGCGTTGCAGGGTCCTGGCCCGGCTCGCGGGTTTTGACCGAACGAGCCACGAGCTCGGAAAGCTCACCTGTGGTTCGAATGGGGCGCCCGCTCTGGCGGCGAGCAGCAATCGCCTTTGCAATCGGTACAGCAAACCGTTCTTCCCCATAGTCACGAATCACCTGTGCAATCTGTCGCTCGTCGGCCGTGGCCAGGAAATCCGCAGCGGTTGGGCCGCGGGTCGTGTCCATGCGCATGTCCAGCGGCGCATCGAATCGAAAGCTGAAGCCGCGCTCGGGCGTATCGATCTGCGGAGAGCTCACACCCAAGTCCAGCAGTACCCCGTGGACCTGCGACAGGCCCCGGTCGTGCAGGGCTTGCCGCATCTGCGCGAACCCCGCGTGACAGATGGAAAAACGCGGGTCGTCGACCCGCGTGTCGCCCGCAGCGGCCGCCGCCAGGGCATCCGGGTCCTTGTCGAAGGCGACCACGCGACCCTGAGGTCCCAGCTGCGCGAGGATGAGCCGACTGTGACCGCCGCGCCCGAATGTGCCGTCCACATAGACGCCTGCCGGATCGATCGCCAGCGCCCGTACCGCCTCGTGGAGCAGCACGGTCACATGGCGCGCCGACTCGGACGCGCCCGACGCAGGCCGCGCCGTCACCATCAGAAGACATGATCCCGCAGTGCATCGGGCATGCCCTGGCCGATGACCGTGTCTTCGTGGGCAGCCAGGCGAGCCGCGTCCCACAGCTCCAGCCGCTGCCCCATGCCGAGCAGCATCACCTCGCGCTCCAGGCCCGCCCAGTTGCGCAACTCCGGCGCAATCAACACCCGCGCACCGGCATCGATCTCCACATCCATGGCACTGCCCAGGAAGATGCGGCGCCAGCCTTCGGCGCCCATGGGCAGGCTCATCAACTTGTCGCGGAACGATTCCCAGGCCGGGCGCGGAAAGACCAGCAGGCAGCGATGGGGGTGCTTGGTGACGGTGAGCTGCCCCCCGGCCATGGCGGTCAGGAGTTCACGGTGCCGCGCGGGTACGGTGACCCGCCCCTTGCCATCGAGGGTGAGGGCTGAACTGCCTTGGAAGACGAAGCTGGACACGGGGGAGTCGGGTAAGGTTCACCAGGCCTGTTGCGGAGCCACACAAATCTCCACAAATTGCCACTTTGCGACACTTTACCGGACTTCTCCCTTCCAGGTCAATGAATTTGAGAAAAAATCTCAATCAAATCAATTACTTAGATCACCATTGGAAAGGCGAGGTTCGATTCAAAAAGATCAATCAAATGAAGTACTTGCTTCCTCTATTCAAAGTGGAGCATGAGAAAAGGCGGTGAACTGGGACTTTCCCGAAGCGACGGGGCTCAAACGTTCGAGGCTGAAGAGGTCCCTTGCCTCCCGTGCAGTTGCCACGCCACCCAGCCGATCATCAGCAGCCCCAAGGAGGCCCACGCCAAGGTGGCCGTCGACTGCATGACCAGGGGCACCAACACACCGGCCACCAAGGCGTTGGCTGCACTGCCCACGCACATCTGCAAAGAAGAGACCAGCCCGCGCCGCTCGGGCGCCAGATCCAGCACCATCAGCGTCACCACCGGCACCATCAGGGCCCAGCCGAACGAGAACAGGGCCACAGGGATCATCGACCAGGCGGGATGCGGCGGCAAGGCCATGCTCAGCGCCACATTGGCCAGTGACACCACCCCCATCACCCCATAGCCCCAACGGATCTGCCGGCGCGGCTCCAAGCGCCCAGCCAGGCGGCCCGACAACCAGGCACCCCCGGTCAAGCCGGTCATCGACAACAGAAAGAACCAGAAGAACTGCGTGGGCGCCAAATCCAGGTGCTCGCCGAGGAACGTGGGCGCGGCCAGGACATAGAGGAACATGCCGTTGAAGGGAATGCCACTGGACAGCGCGAGCAGCCAGAAACGGGCGCTGGAGCCCAGTTCCCAATAGCCGGCCATCAGGTGGCGGGGGTGGAAAGGCTGGACCTGCGAACCGTGCAGGGTTTCAGGCAACAGGCGCCAATTCAGCCAGAACAGCAGGGCACCAACCAAGGCCAGTCCCCAGAACACCGCGTGCCAACCGCCGGCCACGAATACAAAGCCCCCGAAGGCCGGGGCGATCACCGGCGCAACCCCAAAGAAAATCGTCACCTGTGACATCACCTTCTGTGCCGCTGTAGGCGGGTACATGTCGCGGATGATGGCCCTCGAAACGACCATGCCCGCCCCTGCGGACAGCCCCTGCAGCGCACGGCACACGATCAGCTGCGTGATCGTTTGGGACAGCGCGCAACCGATCGAGGCCAAGGTGAACAGGGCGACCCCACCCAGCACCACCGGTCGCCGACCGAAGCTGTCGGCCAGTGCACCGTGAAAGAGGTTCATCACGGCGAAGGCCAGGAGATAGGCCGACAGCGTCTGCTGCATCTGCAGCGGCGTGGCCCCGAGCGTCTGCGCAATGCCCTCGGGCCCGCTGAAGGCCGGGAGATAGGCGTCGATCGCAAAGGGGCCCACCATGCCCAGACCGGCCAGCAACAAGGCCAGCTGCCAGCGCGGACGGGTCCAGAGTTGTTCGGCTTGTGGGTTCATGAATAAGAGTGAAGCAAGCCGATAGGCCGGATTCTGTGCGGTCCGCACGCCTTTCGGCGAACGAACCGTGACCGCCATTCCTCTGGGCCGGGGGTCGCCCACCCGGCTCGGTGCCACCTACCCGCCGGCTCCGCGGGCCACGTCAACGCCGGCCTACTTGGTGTTGCTGCGCGCAGAGATTGCCCGTTTCACTCTTGGCGGACCCCGTCCGCCAAGAGTGCTACAGGGTTCCTGGCTCTCGCCAGGACCGCCCCCTGTCGGGGACGGACGCCGGCTGTGCCGGCCCCTGTAGACCACCCTCGCGTTCTAGGTTCGCCCAGACTCGTCTCTGTTGCTCTGATCCTCACCTCGCGGTGGAGAGCCGTTAGCTCCTGCGCTGCCCTGTGCAGTCCGGACCTTCCTCCAGTGCGGTGTTTCCACGGTTGCACCAGCGGCGGTCTGGCTTGCTTCACCTCTCCATTATCGCCCGCCCGGCGGCAAGCCCCCGCGGCCACTGAGCCAGAATCCGCCCTGCATGTCTGCTGCCGACTTCACCGTGCTGAGCCTCATCCCCCCGATGACGCAGCTCAACACGCCCTACCCCTCGACCGCCTACCTCACGGGTTTCCTGCGTTCGCGTGGGGTTCGGGCCGTACAGGATGATCTGGCGCTCAAGCTCGTGCTGCGACTGCTTTCGGGCCCAGGGCTGGAGGCCTTGCGTCAGGCGGCGCTTGCGGGCACGGCATCGGCGCAGCGGGTGCGCAAGGCTCGCCCGGCAGCGCCTTCGGCATCGGTGGCCCATTTCCTGTCCGGCTTCGATCGCTACCGCGCCACGATCGACCCCACGATTGCGTTTCTCCAAGGGCGAGACCCCACCTTGGCCCATCGCATCAATGCCCGCGCCTTCCTGCCCGAAGGGCCCCGATTCGCCAGCCTGGATCAGGTCGACCCCGCCACGGCTGCGGAAGCGGAAGGGGGCGACCCCTTGGGCTGGGCCTTTGGTGCGCTGGGCCTGCAGGACCGGGCGCGGCACCTGGCCACGCTCTACCTGAACGATGTGGCCGATGTGATCCGCGATGCGGTCGACCCTCGATTCCAGTTCGTGCGTTATGCGGAATCACTGGCGACCAGCCAGCCGCACTTCGATCCGCTGGCCGAGGCCCTGGCCACGGCGCCGAACCTGCTGGACCGCCACTTGGCCGATCTCACCCGTTGCGCGCTGGTGCAGCACCGGCCCGATCTGGTGCTGTTGTCGGTCCCCTTCCCTGGCGCGGTCTACGGCGCCCTGCGCATCGCGCAAACCATCAAGGCCGAACGACCCGGCACCCGCATCGCCCTGGGCGGCGGCTTCGTCAACACCGAGTTGCGAGAACTGCAGGAGCCGCGACTGTTCGACTTTGTGGACTTCGTGACGCTGGATGCCGGTGAGCGTCCGGTGCTCGCGCTGATCGAACACCTGCAGGGCCGGCGCGGCGCGCAGCGCCTGGTGCGCACCTTCCGACGGGACGAGGCGCAGGGCCTGGTGCGCTATGTGAACTTCGCCGAAGCGGACATTCCCTTCAGTGAGGTGGGTACGCCCACCTGGGACGGACTGCCGCTCAACGACTACCTCTCGCTGCTGGACATGCTCAATCCGGTCAACCGCCTGTGGAGCGATGGCCGCTGGAACAAGCTGACCGTGGCGCAGGGCTGCTACTGGAAGAAGTGCAGCTTCTGCGATGTGAGCTTGGACTACATCTCGCGCTACGAAGCGGCTTCGGCCCGCCTATTGGTGGACCGAATCGAGGCCATCGTCAAGGAGACCGGTCAGACGGGCTTTCACTTCGTGGACGAGGCCGCACCGCCCAAAGCACTCAAGGCCCTGGCCCAGGAGCTCATTGCGCGTCGGGTCACGATCACCTGGTGGGGCAACATCCGCTTTGAAAAGACCTTCACACCCGAGCTCTGCACCCTGCTGGCCGACAGCGGCTGCGTGGCCGTCACCGGTGGTCTGGAAGTGGCCTCAGACCGCCTGCTCCGTTTGATGAAGAAGGGAGTGACGGTGGAACAGGTGGCCCGGGTCACCAAGGCCTTCGCCGACGCCGGCGTGATGGTCCACGCCTATCTGATGTACGGCTTTCCAACGCAGACGGTGCAGGACACGGTGGATGCACTCGAAACGGTGCGCCAGCTGTTCCTCCAGGGCTGCATCCACAGCGGCTTCTTCCACCGATTCGCCTGCACGGTTCATTCGCCCGTGGGCCAGCGGCCGCAAGACTATGGCGTTGCGCTGCAGCCGCTTGCGCAGGGGAAGTTCGCCAAGAATGACGTGGGCTTTACCGATCCCACCGGCGTGGACCACGACACCCTGGGCTTGGCGCTGAAGAAGGCGCTCTACAACTTCATGCACGGCCACCTCTTGGAGGAAGACGTGCGGATGTGGTTTGCCGAGGTGATGGGCCGTGTGCCCAAGCCCACCGTGGGCCGTCAGCAAATTGCGCGGGCCTTGGCTCAGGCCACCTGACGCCAGCTCAGCGTCTCGCCCGCACGCAGGGGCTTGAGCGGGGCACCGCCGAACGGCAAAACCTCCGGCACGGTCCAGGATTCGCGTCGCAGGGTGACCGTACCGGTGTTGCGAGGCAGGCCATAGAAGTCCGCTCCGTTGAAGCTGGCAAACGCTTCCAGCTGATCAAGCGCACCGACAGCCTCGAAGGCCTCCGCGTAAAGCTCCAGCGCCGACAACGCGGTGTAGCAGCCGGCACAGCCGCTGGCGTGCTCCTTGAGCGGGGACGGGTGCGGAGCACTGTCCGTGCCCAAGAAGAAGCGGGGATTGCCGCCGGTAGCCGCCGCCACCAGGGCCCGGCGGTGCGCCTCGCGCTTCAAGACCGGCAAGCAGTAGTAGTGCGGCCGAATACCGCCTTGAAAGATGGCGTTGCGGTTGTAGAGCAGGTGGTGCGCCGTGATGGTCGCCCCCAGGCGGGCGTCACCCGCCTGCACATACTGCGCCGCTTCCCGGGTGGTGATGTGCTCGAAGACGATCTTCAATGCCGGGAAATCGCGCCGCAGCGGATCCAGAACCCGGTCGATGAACACCGCCTCGCGGTCGAACAAATCGATCTCCGAATCGGTCACTTCGCCGTGCACCAAGAACAGCAGGCCTTCGTTTTGCATGGCCTCCAAGGTCTTGTAGGTCTTGCGGATGTCGGTGACACCCGCGTCGCTGTTGGTGGTCGCCCCGGCGGGATACAGCTTCACGGCCACGACACCGGCCTGCTTCGCCCGCTTGATCTCATCGGGCGGCAGGTTGTCCGTGAGGTACAGCGTCATCAAGGGGGTGAACTCGAGGCCGGCCGGTACCGCCGCCGCGATCCGCTGCCGATAGGCCACCGCCTGCGCCGCCGTGGTCACCGGTGGCTTGAGATTGGGCATCACGATGGCACGGGCGAATTGCCGGGCGGTGTGCGGCACCACATCGGCCATCGCCGCACCGTCGCGCAGATGAAGGTGCCAGTCGTCGGGGCGGGTGATGACGATTTCGTTCATCCCCGGATTGTCACCCCATCAGTGCTGCAGGATCTTGGACAGGAAGTCCTGCGCCCGGGGACTGCGGGCTTCGGGCTGCCCGAAGAAGGCCTCCTGGCTGCAGTCCTCCACGATGCGCCCGGCATCCATGAAGATCACCCGGTGGCTGACCTTCTTGGCAAAGCCCATCTCGTGCGTCACCACCATCATGGTCATGCCCTCCTGGGCCAGGCTCACCATCACATCCAGCACCTCACCCACCATCTCGGGGTCCAGCGCCGAGGTGGGTTCATCGAACAGCATCACCACCGGGTCCATGGACAAGGCCCGGGCAATCGCCACCCGCTGCTGCTGTCCGCCGGAGAGCTGACCCGGGAACTTGTCTTTGTGGGCCATCAGGCCCACCCGGTCCAGCATCTTCAGCCCACGCGCCGTGGCGTCATCCTTGGAGCGGCCCAGCACCTTGATCTGCGCCAGCGTGAGGTTCTCGGTCACCGACAGGTGGGGAAACAGCTCGAAATGCTGGAATACCATGCCCACGCGGCTGCGCAGCTTGGGCAGATCGGTCCCGGGCGCCATGATGCTCACGCCATCGACCACGATGTCGCCCTTCTGAATGGGCTCCAGGGCGTTGACTGTCTTGATCAGCGTGCTTTTCCCCGAGCCCGAGGGCCCACACACCACCACCACCTCGCCTTTGGCGATCGAGGTGCTGCAGTCGGTCAGCACCTGAAAGGTGCCGTACCACTTGCTGACGTTTCTGATCTCAATCACTGCGCAAACTCCTGTAAGTGCGCCCCGACCGGCGCCGGGCCGCCCCAAGCCGGTCGGAGACTCCCTCGGGGGGTGGCTTCGGTACGCCGCAGCCGGGGTTGGTCGTTACCTGATGATCTGGATGCGTGCTTGCAGCTTCTTCACCAGCATCGACAGTGAGAAGCAGATCGCGAAATACACGATGGTGGCCACCAGATAGGTCTCCACCGGCCGGTTGAAGTTCTTGCCGGCCACCTCAAATCCCTTGAGCAGGTCGTAGGCGCCGATGGCATAGACCAGCGAGGTGTCCTGGAAGAGGATGATGGTCTGTGTCAGCAGCACGGGCAGCATGTTGCGGAAGGCCTGCGGCAGGATGATGAGCTGCATGGTTTGTCCGTAGCTCATGCCCACAGCGTAACCGGCATGCACCTGTCCACGCGGCACGCTCTGGATGCCCGCACGCATGATCTCGGAGTAGTAAGCCGCCTCGAAGACCGTGAAGGTGATCACCGCCGACCACTCGGCCCCGAGCGGTTTTCCCGTTACCAAAGGGATCAGCAGGAAGAACCAAAGGATCACCATCACCAGCGGAATGGACCGCAGCGTGTTCACATAGGCCGCAGCCGGAACCGCCAGCCAGGGCTTGCCCGACAGGCGCATCAGCGCGATCACCGTGCCCAGCG
>JBMSQF010000018.1:0-37669 GCA_049423145.1 Burkholderiaceae bacterium | reverse complement strand
GGGGGGGGGGGGGCGGGGGGGCGTGGTCTGGGCAATTGCAAGCGTTGCTCCAAATGCAAGCGACGCCAGCATCAATGCATGTTTCACTATCCGATCCTCCAAAGGGTTGAGGTTTCAGGACCACCAAGTCATCATGACTTGCCGCCGACTTCCTTGACGCTGTCAAGAAGTTCCGACTGGGTGGTAAGACTAGAGTTGAAAACCCCCAGATGTCAAGGGGGTTTTGCCTGTCAACCGACCGGGGGAAACACGCGCTGTCCGGGGGGCGTGTTAGGGAGCCGCTTAGGTGCCTGCCTGGACGTTGTCTCCACACTGGCGCGTGTTGAAAGTAGCCGTGGCGCGGCAGGATAATGAGGGACTCGGTCAAGTGCGTTTGAAGGGATCAACATGGCAATCAAACCGTCACAGTTCCGTGCTGTCCAGAGCGAGGCGAGCAACAACACCATCAGGGTGAATCGAGCCTCAGAGGATCCGAAGGGTCAGGTTACGTCAATTCATATCAGTGGCAGGGGCTTCTGGGGATCCGTTGTTAATTTTTTCCGGGACATTGGCGAGTGGTTTTCTAACCGGTTCAAAAAGAATTCGTACGGTGCTGATCGGAGCGCTCGGGCACAGCAGGCGTATGACGAGTTCAAACAAGTGCTGAGCGGCATGACCAGTGAGCAGTCGGCTCAGCGAATCCTGGAACAGGTGGCTCCGCGCCAGCCCGAAAACAAGCCGCAGACCCTATCGCCTCTGCAGGTTCGGCGTGCTTTGGAGCTCGCAGAGGCAGAGATTCGTCTGCAAAACGATCAGTTGATCGCGGGCTTGATGCCGCGCGGGTCGCTGGAGCAGGACGATCCGTCTTTTAACGACCTGTGCAAGATGGCTAAGGTCAAGGATTTGGAGCCGTTCCGGGCGTTGTTTCAACCTTCGGAATTCGCAACAACAGACGGCGCACTTCATGTGTACACCAAGATGCTCCAGGGCATGACCGAGGTGCACTCCCGGGGGCAGAGCAAAGCCCTCTCGCCAGAGGAACTTCAAACCTTTGCGACCTACGCTTTGGGCGCACTTCGAGCACTGAAATCACAGGAGGTCGCGACCCAGCTTGCAGCCAGGTATGAGTCGGCACGGATGCAGTTTCAAGATCTTTTGGTGACGATCACCGAAGGCCGATACGATAGCTTTGAAGCGGACTTGGAGGGCGCGCGTGACGAGTTGAACATGCTGATCGTGGCGCTGACGTCTGAAGGCCATCACGAATATGGCGCGGACGAAACCACCGTGTTTACAGATGCACTGATCGGCAGCGCTCTCTCTTCACTGACGCCGCGGCAGCGAGACACCCTGGCAGCGATCGACTTAGAAAAGCAGGTACCCAGATCCGAAACCCCGTCCCTACATTCCGTTGAAGTTCTCGTGAGAAGTTTTCTCGGTGAGTGGAAGCCGAGATAATCAAAAAAGCATCTAAAGTCGCCTCTAGATGCTTGTTTCGATTGAGTATTGTTGGTGGGCGGTGCAGGGTTCGAACCTGCGACCCCTGCCGTGTGAAGGCAGTGCTCTACCGCTGAGCTAACCGCCCGGAATTCGGGGTACCTGAACTCCGGCAAGCCTTTGATTATGGCACAAGTTCCCGCCAGATGGCCTTGCCGCCGCTGGTCTTGTCGAGCTCGCTCAGGACCCGGTGGTGATCGGCCAACTCCTGCTCGTCGGGCTCTATGACCAAGAGACGCAAACTGGAAAGGTCCACATGATTGCCGACGGACATCCCAATTTCCGGCGCAGCACCCGCGACGATCCCGGCACCTGCTTCCATCACCAGGCTGTCCTGCCCCCGGGTCATGCGTATGTAGACCTCGGCCAATAGACCGGCATCCAGCAGCGCACCGTGCAGCGTCCGGTTGCTGTTGTCCACCTCCAGTCGCTGGCACAGCGCATCAAGCGAGTTGCGCTTCCCAGGGAACAAGTCTCGAGCCATCAGCAGGCTGTCGCGGATGCCACCGACATGGGCAGCAAACGGCTTCCGGCCCATCCGCTTGAGTTCGTGATCGAGAAAGTTCGTGTCGAATAAGGCATTGTGTATGACGATTTCCGCGCCGGCCAGCCAAAGCAGGAGCTCATCAGCCACTTCCGCGAATCTCGGCTTGTCCGCCAGGAAGGCTTCGGTCAATCCATGCACCTTGAGCGCCTCTTCACTGCTGGGCCGCTCGGGGTTCAAGTAGAAATGACGGTGATCCCCGGTGAGCCGCCGGTTGACCATCTCGATGCAGCCGATTTCGATGACGCGGTCACCGGTTTCCGGGCTCAATCCGGTGGTTTCCGTGTCCAAAAAGATCTGCCTCATCGCCCTGCCCCCCTGATCCATAACACGGCGCCTACCACCACCATGGGCAGGCACAACCACTGCCCCATGGTCATGTTGAGGGCCAGAAGCCCCAGGAACGCATCAGGCTCACGGAAGAACTCCGCCACGAAGCGCAAGGCACCATAGCCCATGAGAAACACACCCGACACCTGACCCAGCCCGCGGGGCCTTTTGGCATAACCCCACAGCAGTACAAACAGGAGCAGCCCTTCTAGAAGGAACTGGTAAAGCTGCGAGGGGTGGCGCGGCACCAAAATGCCGCTTTGAGGAAACACCATGGCCCAGGGCAAGGAGGGATCGGCTTGGCGCCCCCACAACTCGCCGTTGATGAAGTTGCCGATGCGCCCGCTGGCCAGGCCCAGGGGCACACACGGCGCAATCAGATCGGTGACCTGGAGCCAAGGACGCCCACGCCGCCACGCGAACAGGACCATCGCTGCAATCACGCCCAGCAGCCCGCCGTGGAACGACATGCCGCCCTGCCACACTTTCAGGATCTCCAGCGGCTGCGCCAGATAAACATCGGGCTTGTAAAAGACCGCATAGCCGATTCGCCCCCCCAGGATCACGCCCAGGATGCCGAAAAACAAGAGATCTTCCACATCTCGGGGAGACCAGCCTTGCGTGGCAACCCCGCTGTGACGAAGCCGCCGACGTGCCGTGTAGAGGAACAGGCCAAAGGCCGCCAGATAGGTCAGCCCATACCAGTGCACCTGGACGGGGCCGAGCGCCAAGGCCACAGGATCAAACTGGGGATGCGTCAGCATGGGTCACATGCTATCAGCCACTTCTAGAATGCGGGCTTTGCAATCCGTCCACCTGCCGCCACGACCATGACCGAACGCTTCGACCGACGCTCCAAGAACATCACCGAGGGCGTAGCCCGGGCTCCCAACCGTTCGATGTACTACGGCATGGGCTACCAGCCGTCCGACTTCGGCAAGCCGATGATCGGTGTGGCCAACGGCCACTCCACCATCACCCCCTGCAATTCTGGGCTTCAGCGCCTGGCCGATGCCGCGGTGGAAGGCTTGAAGGCAGCCGGTGCGAACGCGCAGGTGTTCGGCACCCCGACGATCTCCGATGGCATGGCCATGGGTACCGAGGGCATGAAGTACTCCCTGGTCAGCCGCGAAGTGATCGCTGATTGCGTGGAGACCTGTGTCGGTGGTCAGTGGATGGACGGCGTCATCGTCATTGGCGGCTGTGACAAGAACATGCCCGGCGGCATGATGGGCATGCTGCGCGCCAACGTCCCCTCGCTCTACATCTACGGCGGCACCATCCTGCCGGGCAAGTACAAGGGTCAAGACCTCAACATCGTGAGCGTCTTCGAGGCCGTGGGCCAATTCAGTGCCGGCAAGATGAGCGAGGAAGACTTTTGCGAAATCGAGCGGCGGGCCATTCCGGGCAGTGGTTCCTGCGGGGGCATGTACACCGCCAACACCATGTCCTCCTCATTCGAGGCGCTGGGGATGTCCCTGCCCTACTCCTCCACCATGGCCAATGTGGAAGACGAAGTGGTGGACAACGTCAAGAAGGCTGCAGCGGTATTGGTGGAGGCGGTCAAGAAGAATCTCAAGCCCAAGGACATCGTCACCAAGAAGTCGATTGAAAACGCGGTGGCGGTGATCATGGCCACGGGCGGCTCCACCAATGCCATCCTTCACTACCTTGCGATCGCCCATTGCGCGGGCGTGGACTGGTCTATCGACGACTATGAGCGTCTGCGCAAGAAGATCCCCGTGATCTGCAACTTGAAGCCCAGCGGCAAGTACTTGGCCATCGACCTGCATCGTGCCGGGGGCATCCCCGCAGTGATGAAGGAGCTGCTCAAGCACGGTCTGCTGCACGGGGACTGCATGACCATCACCGGCAAGACCGTGGCCGAGACGCTGGCCGATGTCCCGGACCTGCGCGCGGACCAAGATGTGATCCTGCCTGTTTCCAAGCCCCTGTATGCACAGGGCCACCTGGCCATCCTGAAGGGCAACCTGAGCCCTGAAGGCTGCGTGGCCAAAATCACCGGGCTCAAGAATCCGGTCATCACCGGGCCTGCCCGCGTGTTTGACGACGAGCAGTCCGCTCTGGCTGCCATCATGGGAGGGCAGATCAAGGCCGGAGACGTGATGGTGCTGCGCTACTTGGGCCCCAAGGGCGGCCCAGGCATGCCCGAAATGCTGGCCCCCACCGGCGCACTGATCGGCCAGGGTTTGGGTGAAAGCGTGGGCCTGATCACCGACGGGCGTTTCTCTGGTGGCACCTGGGGCATGGTGGTGGGCCACGTGGCCCCAGAAGCCTACGAGGGCGGCACCATCGCCTTGGTTCATGAAGGCGACAGCATCACCATCGATGCGCACAAGCTGCTGCTGCAACTGCATGTGGGTGACGAGGAATTGGCCCGCCGCCGCTCTGCTTGGAAGAAACCGTCACCGCGCTACACCCGCGGGGTCATGGCCAAGTTCGCCATGAACGCTTCCAGCGCCAGTTCAGGTGCGGTGCTCGACAAGTTCGAGCACCGTTGATCGCATCTCGTGCCGGGGAAGCCGCGCCATGCGCTCCCCTGGGCTTACGCCGCGGGGAACTCGTAGACGATCTTCACCTTCGGCGGTTTGCCTGTCTGGGGATCGTCAAGATTGGAAAGACCGTTGTATTCCAAAAGGTCTCGGGTCCTCGCGTCATAGACCAGATCCAGCGGATCCACGAGCAAGCGCAGCAGTGAATCGGGTTCGGCCACGATCACCGCCTGCTGTTGCCCACCGACCTGGCGCAAGGCGGTGCGCCTGATGCGGAACTTGAACGTGGCATGTTGGCTGATCACCCCAAACGCCAACTGCAGCGACTTGCCGGCAATCAGTTCATCCAGGCGGGATTGGATGAAGGCGTGAAAGCCTGAGTCGGCTGCCATCACTGGTGCGCGCTCGACCTGTCGCGTCTTGATTCGACCATCGCGCAGCGTCTCCATCGTCACGGATTGCGCATCGATACGGGTGATCCGTTCCTCCACGCCAGTCGTTCTGATCACTGTACGCGCCAGCGGAATGAAACGATCCTGCGAGAAGTCCAAGGTCTTTTCCGCCAGCAGATCCCCGGTCGGCGAGACGTATCGAATGCTGCCGGCCCACCAACGGCCATCGCGCAGGACCTGACGGTGCTCTTCGTTGTAGAGCCAGCGTCCTGTTTCGCCGTGCGTGGCGCGTCCCAGGAAAGTTCGACTCTGCTCGACCTGCGCATGCGCCGGCGCCCGAATGCACAAGAGAGCGCTCGCACCACCCAGCACCGCCGATCGTCTCCCGGCATTGACCGGCGAATCCGACGGAGATTGAAGACGATGAATGTCCATATTCAACGCTTCTCGAAAAGGTAATGCACCACGCCCCACTCACGTCCTTGGTCGTACCCGAACAATTCCGCCACCGCCATGTAGAACATGCGCCAGCGCTGGAACCAGCGTGCCGCATCGGCGCGTCCATAGGCGCGCTCGAAGACCGGCATGATGCGGTCGCGGGACGCATCCATTCCGCTCAACCAATGGTTCGAGGTCTTCTCGTAGTGCCGACCGTCCACCCACCAACGGCGCTGCACCTTCAGGTGATCCTGAAAGTGCAGGAACAGATCTGCGCTGGGCATGATTCCGCCCGTGAAGAAGTATCGTGTCATCCAATCGCTCTTGTCCTTGACCTCGAAGTGATAAGCCAAGGTCCGGTGCGCGAAGACATGCACCAGGGCCTGCGCGCCAGGCTTCATCCAGGAAGCCACCTTCGCAAACAGGCTTTGGTAGTTCTTCATGTGCTCGAACATCTCGATCGAGACCACGCGGTCAAAGCCCGCTTCCACCCCACGAAGCGGAAAATCGGCTTCCACCACATTGGCGGTAAGGATCGTGACATTGCGCAAGCCTCGCTGACGTGCTCTTTCCTCGATGAATTCACGTTGGCCGTTCGAATTGGAAAGACCGATGATCTGCGCGCCGGGAAAGCGCTCGGCCATCCACAGCGACATTGAGCCCCAGCCGCAACCCAGATCCAGAATCCGCTGACCATTGGCCAAACCTGCACGCTCCGCATACAGCCGAAACATGGCTTCCTCGGCCTGCGCCAGCGTCTCTTGACCGGTCTCGTACCAGGCACAGGAGTACTTCAGTCGCGGGCCCAGGTGCAGGTGAAAGAACTCGGCCGGCACCTCGTAGTGCTGTTCGTTGGCGGCATCCGTTTCCTTGGCAATGGGGCTCTCGCGGAGTTCAGCCACCAGTGCGGCCAGGCGCTCAACGGCCAACGGTGCATCGTCCGCCCCTTCATCAATCAGACGCTGCCGCATCAGACTTCGCATGCCCGCGCGCACCAGCGCGTCCGGCAACAGTCCGCGTTCACAGATATCGATCAGTGCCGTGCTCAGACGGGCGGCAGGCGTCGCGGATTCAGGAGCCGATTCGGCAGAGGCCACAGTCGTGTTCATGGGCAGCGCCTCCGTGTGGGGCACGGGTTGAGGACGAATCTTGTGCCGCAGCCGACAACCCTGCGGATTTCCCCTGGATTGTGCGTCGGAAGTACGTAACCGAGCGCCCGCGGGGGACAAGGCCTCAAGGTAGCCTTGGCGAGCGGGCGTTCAAGCCTGCCGTTTCGGGGGCCAGGGGATGAGTGCGCTGGTGGTCCGGATGTATTCGGCGTACTCGGGTCGCGTGCGCGCCGCCTGTGCCTCGGTGGCCGGAATACCCGACAGCTTGAGCAACAGAAAAGCCATCACCGCGGGTGGCAGCAGCGCCAGCCAGAACCCTGGGGTGCCCCAGGCCAGGGGCACATAGGCAGCCCAGTGCAGGCACTCAAAGAAGTAGTTGGGGTGGCGCGACCAGCCCCATAAACCCTGCCGGCAAACCCGACCCTTGTGGGCCGGGTTTTGCTTGAAGGCCGTCAGTTGTGCATCAGCCAAGGCTTCGCCCAGGATGGAGACGACCCAGATCAGCGCGGACAACAGGATGAGCGCTGCAGGAAGCGGTGCCTCGCGGCGGCTGGCCACCAGAAGGCCCAGGGCGATGACCATGGAGAACACGACCTGGATCTGGAAGAAGCGCCACATCCTGTAATCCGCCTGCTCACCCCACTCCGCGCGCAATTGGGCGTATCGGCCGTCTTCAGGCTTGCCGTGGTTCCTGGCCCACAAGAAGCACCCAAGTCGCAAGCCCCATACCAGGGGCATGACGGCGATCATCACCCGCACCAGCGGCTCGGCCGTGGAATGCCATGCCAACCAGGGGCCCAGCAGTCCCAAGGTCCAGGCCCAGACGGCGTCCACCACGCCCGCATTGCCGGTGCGCAGTTGCACCCACCAAACGCCGGTGAATACCAGCGCCAGCGCCAGCCAGGCCGTGGCAATCAGTTCAAAGAGGCTCATCGGCGCTGCGCTCCGTTCTCTGCTCAGCGCAGATCGCCGGCCAGGCTGGCCAGGGTATCGGCTGCAATCACCACATGCGCCGGGTAGTTGGTGTGGTCACAGCCGAGCTTGACCCAGGCACCGGCCCGGATGGCGTCACGCATGTCCTTGTTGAACTCGAAACGCACAAAGTGCACCGATGAGGTCTTCTCATCGTTTTCGCGGTCGAGGTCCTCGTCGGCGATGGCGTACACGCGGCCATGACCCTCTACCTCGATGAACATGCGGTCTTCCACGCCGATCAGACGCGCAAGCTCCCGCCGACGCTCGTGGATGTCGGGATACTCCAGCAGCATCGTGGCCTTCCAGTTAGAGCCATCGGGGATCAATGGCGCATAGGCCTCAATCTCGCTGTTGATGCCGTCTTCATCGAAGATCTTTTCGATGTGCAGCATCTCCTGGATCTGGCGACGGATGGTCAGCTCGTCTTCAAACTGCAGGGTGATGTGATCACCCAGTTGCACACTGCGCAGCTTGCGGTGTGCAATCGCCTCGGCACGGCTGGACTTGCGGATCTTGGAATAAGCCTCAAGCGTCATCAGACTGTCGCGTTCGATGATGGCCATGGTGGTGAACTCCTCTGTTCAGGACCTGGGGTTGATGTGAAAACGTCAGAAGCAGATCAAGCCATGCCGTAGGCGCGGCGCACCAAGCTCAGTGGGTGCTGCAGCGCCTGAGCCGGTGTTCCCGCTTCCTTCATGCCTTGTGCGATGTGGTGGCCGGCCAAGGCGCAATCGCTGGAGATGTAGTCCGGGTGGTCCTTGGCCATGGCCTTGAACACCGGCTTGCCGATCTTCATCGCCACCTTGTGGTAATCCTTCTTCACGCCATAGGTGCCCGCATGACCCGAGCAGCGCTCGACCGTGTTGAGCGCAAGCTCGACCTTGGTGCCGATCAGCTTGAACATCTCCTCGGTCTTCTTGCCGATGTTTTGAACCCTGCCGTGGCAGGGGATGTGATAAGACACCTTGCCCAGGGCCGTCTTGAAGTCCGTCTTGAGCAGCCCGTCGCGGTTGCGCGCCATCAGGTACTCGAAGGGGTCCATCATGGCCTTCTTCACCAGTTGCGTGTCGGCGCATTCCGGGAACATCAGCGGAATCTCCTGTTTGAACATGAGCGTGCAAGAAGGTACGGCCGACAGAATCTGGTAGCCCTCCCGCGCGTAGCGGGCCAGCACCGGAATATTGGCTTCCTTGCTCTGGGCCACCGACTGCAAATCGCCCAGTTCCAACTTGGGCATGCCGCAGCACTGTTCCTTGTCGACGATGACGTACGGAATCTCGTTGTGGTCGAGGATCTTCAACAAATCGTGACCGATCCCCGGCTCGTTGTAGTTCACGTAGCAGGTCGAGAAGATCGCCACCTTGCCCAAGGTCTTGTCGCCGTTGGTCACCGTCTTGTAGCGCGCCTTGGGCGCGCTCCAGCGGAAACGCTCGGAAGCCAACTCCGGCATCCACGCATCGGGGTGCACGCCCAGTTGCGAGTCCATCATCTGGCGTGCGAATTTCGTCTTGTTGACCGCGTTGACGGCCTGCACCACGATGGGAATCCCCGCAAACTGGCCATGCACATCGGTGGACGCCAGGAATTTTTCGCCGCGCTTCAATTCGCCCTTCTGGAACTTGATCGCTTTGGCGCGCAGCATGGTGTGCGGGAAATCCAGGTTCCACTCGTGCGGCGGCACATAGGGGCACTTGGTGAGGTAGCACAGATCGCAGAGGTAGCACTGGTCGACCACCTTCCAGTAGTCGGCCTTCTTCACTCCATCCACTTCCCCGGTAGGGCCGTCGTCGACCAAGTCGAAGAGCGTGGGAAAGCTCTGGCAGAGGCTCACACACCGGCGACACCCGTGACAAATGTCGAAGATGCGCTCCATCTCGTGGAAGCACTTCTCTTCGTTGTAGAACTCCGGGTTCTTCCAGTCGATCGGGTGCCGGGTGGGCGCTTCTAGGCTGCCTTCTCTGCTCATGGTGCTTGCGGGTCCGTAAGGAATTCGTTCACAGGTGAGGCGCCGCCCAAACCGCATGCGGCGCGTCTTCGTCATTCAGGGGCCAAACGAAGAAGGGGCACGCGGCCCCCTCTTCGCTGGCATGGGCCGCAAGGGTCAGTCGACCAGAGCGTCCAGGGCCTTCTGGTAGCGGTTGGCGTGCGAACGCTCTGCCTTGGCCAGCGTCTCGAACCAGTCGGCGATCTCGTCGAAGCCTTCGTCGCGAGCGGTTTTGGCCATGCCGGGGTACATGTCGGTGTACTCGTGCGTCTCGCCAGCCACAGCGGCCATCAGGTTCTGGCGGCTGCTGCCGATGGGCAGGCCGGTGGCCGGATCGCCCGAGCCCTGCTCGAGGAATTCCAGGTGACCATGGGCGTGGCCTGTCTCGCCTTCAGCGGTCGAGCGGAACAGCGCGGCCACGTCGTTCTGGCCTTCCACGTCGGCCTTGTTTGCGAAGTACAGATAGCGGCGGTTGGCCTGGGATTCGCCCGCGAAGGCATCCTTCAGGTTCTGCTCGGTCTTGGTTCCTTTGAGTCCCATCGAGTCCATCTCCAATGATTGGGGTTGATACTTGGTGTCCCGGACATTTCGTCCTAGACAACACCGAGACCATACCCGGAGTTGAATGCCCCTTCCAATGGAATCCCTCAATCCTGACGTTAGGGGAAGGCTATCGAGAAATTAAAGGAGATAGCCCCAGTTGTCCTGCCATGAGTCGACTCAAACGGGAATGGGGCTCCATCAGATCCAGCAGGATGTCGAAGTGGTTCCGGTTTGGAATCTCCTCTACCACCGGCACGACATCGGATCCCCAACGCTCGTGGATCAGGCGGTTCTGGCGATGGAATTCACTGCTCTCATCGCCGCCCGCCACGGCCACCAACCGGCAGTCCTGCGGGGCCGCCCATCCCGCCGGGCTCAGCCGAGCAATCGAGACGGGGTTCAGGCGAATATCCGGCATCAACCATTCGCAATGCACCAAGGGAGAAAGATCAAATAGCCCCGAGATGGACAGGCCGCGGCGCGACAGGTGCCTCGGCAGTCGGGTGCCCAGGGCACGACCCAGCCGCCGGCCGTCACAGGACAGGGCCATCCCGGTCAGGTGGCCTCCGGCGGAGTGGCCCGAAACCACGATCCGATCGGGATCCCCTCCATAGGCACGCGCATTCAGCCACACCCAGGCCAAGGCCTGGGCCACTTCCAGGCTGATCGCTTCCAGCGACACAGCGGGAGCCAGCGAGTAGTTCGGAATCACCACCATGGCACCGCGTGCGCTCCAAGCCGGGGCAACAAAGGTCTGTGCGGACTTGTCCAACATGCGCCAATAGCCGCCATGGATGAAAAAGAGGATGGGTGCAGCCTGCCCTGGCGCCACCGCTGCCGGATCGGCTTCAATGATGTCCAGCGTGTTCAACGGTCTCGGCCCATAGGGCACGCTCCAGTGGCCCCGGCGCGCTCCATCGATCTGTTCACGCGCCTGTGCCGATTCCTCATCCCATAATCGAAGGATGTCCAAGAAATGGGGCACCAGCAGCCGGTTGTTGTAGGCGCGGCTGATCGCCTCGGGAGTCGATTTGCTCATGAAGACCATCGTAACGGCCACCACCCTCTTCGTCACCCTCCTGTGTTCGGTGCCAGGCCCTTTACAGGCGCAGTCCTTGGCCCCTCGGGTAGCGGTCAACGCCCTGCGCGCAGGTCCCATGGTGGGCGATGTCGACATGCACAACGCATCGGTATGGCTCCAAACGGAACAGGCTGGCACGGTGGAAGTCGAGTTTTGGCCCATCGCTGCGGGTACCTTGGCCGCTCAAGGTCCGGCACCAGGCGCATCCCGTCGGGTGCGTGTTCAAACGGACACGCAATGGGCGCCCGGTACAGCGATTGCCCGCCTGACAAACCTGGAGGCCGGACAGGCCTACGGCTACCGGGTGTGGGTGGACGGTCGTGTGCAGGAACCCGCTCTGAGTCTGCGCACCCATGGGCGTTGGCAGTACCGACAGGGCATCTCGGCTCCGGACCTGCGGGTCGCGCTCACCTCCTGCACCTATGTGAACGAGCCAGCCCGAGACCGCGACGGTCGGCCCTATGGCGGCGACTATGACATTTTCAGTGCCATGGCCCAGGCCAAACCGGATCTCACCGTCTGGTTGGGCGACAACGTCTACTACCGCGAGAACGACTACACCAGTGCCGAAGGCATGGCTCACCGGTGGCGCCACGACCGGGCCCTGCCGGAGATGCAGCCATTGCTGCGCACGGGGCGGCACGTGGCGACTTGGGATGACCACGATTACGGCCCCAATGACGCCAACGGCAGTTTCGGCCTCAAGGGCGCGGCACTGGAAATCTTCAAGCGCCAATGGGCCAACCGGAGTTGGGGTCTGCCCGGTGTTCCCGGTGTGTTCGGGTCCTTCATGGAGTCCGATGTCGAGTTCTTCCTTTTGGACGGTCGGTACCACCGCGACAGCGACCGCGACAAAGACAATCCCGCCAAGACCATGCTGGGTGCGGAACAGCTTCGCTGGCTGAAGAACGGATTGTTGGCATCCACCGCCACCTTCAAGGTCATCGTCAGTGGCAGCCAGGTGCTCAACGATCCCCAGCGCTTTGAGGGCTGGCACAACTTCCGAAGCGAACGCGACGGCTTTCTCAAGTGGCTGCAGGATCACCAGGTTCGGGGGGTTCTGCTGCTCTCGGGCGATCGCCACCACACGGAACTGCTGCGCTTGCCGCGTGCGGGTACCTACCCGCTGCACGAACTCACTTGTTCGCCCACGACATCCGGTGCCGGCCGAAACGCGCAACCGGAACACCCCGCGCTGCATGTGGCCGGCACCTTTGTCAACCAGCGCAACTTCTGCACGCTGGATGTCAGCGGTGGGCGCGGACAGCGCGTCATCACCCTCAAGTCCTGGGACGCGAAGGGCAAGGAACTCTGGAGCCAGGCCCTGCGGGAGCAGGACCTGCGCTGAGCACCGCTGCGCTACACTTTTGCTGCCGTGGGGACGTAGCTCAGCTGGGAGAGCGTCGCGTTCGCAATGCGAAGGTCGGGAGTTCGATCCTCCTCGTCTCCACCACCGAATCCGCTGTCACGCGGTGGCCTGCTGCGAGTGTGCCTGCAGCAAAGGTCGGAGCATCCAAAGGCCGATCAGCGGTCCGACGGCCAGCAGTGGCAGGGACCAGGCGAGGCCAGTGACCGGCAGCAGCGCGGCCATCCACTCGATGCTCACGATGGAGATCGTGAATCCGATGCTGTTGGTCAGCGTGAGCACGCTGCCCACCGCATGGGGCGGCGCATTGCGCGCCGTGAGCGCAGAGAACTGCGGCGAGTCTGAGGACACGCTCAAGCCCCACACTGCCAACCAGCCGTAAAACACCAGATCGGAAGCACCCACCATCGCAGGCGTGAGCAGGCCACACAGACCACTGGTGGCCAAGAGTGCGGCAGCCACCCGGGCACTGCCCCAGCGCTGAGAGAGGTGGCCGCCCCAGGCACAGGAGATCGCACCCGCACCGAGCACGGCGAAGGCCGCAAAGGAAACGGCAGCACCATCCAGCCGCATCGACAAGAGCAAGGGTACCGCCACCCACATGGCATAGAGCTCCCACATGTGCCCGAAATATCCGAACACCGAGGCCCGAACCTTGCGATCGGTCCACAGGGTTCCCAGTGCCCGCCAATCGAAGCGCTGAGCCTGTTGGACGTGGACTGATGGCGCTGGGGCATCAGGCAGCAACAGGAACTGCACCAGCCCACCGACGACCACCAGCACGGCGACAACTGGGAAGACCCATTGCCAGTCCACCACGACACCCATGGCTGCCCATCCGCGCAGCGCGTGAGGTGCTGCAGACCCCAGTATCAATGCCGCCAGCAGCCAGCCCAAGGCATGCCCCAGGCCCTGCCGGTACCACTGCGATGCAATCTTCATTCCCACAGGGTAGATACCTGCCAAACAGAACCCTGCAGCCGCTCGCCAGGCCTTGAGTTCCAGAAGGTCGTGTGCCGACCATCCACTGGCCAGTGTGCACAAGGCGCCCAGCAAACTACAAACCAGAAAGACCCGCCGGGGTGGAAAGCGATCGGCGATCGCCAATAGCGCAAAGAACAAGGTACCCGCGATGAAACCCGCTTGGAGCCAGGAGACCAGACTGGCAGCCGTGTGGACCGGCCAACCGTGCACCGCCTGCAGATCGGGCATGACCGCGTTGGCCGCGAACCACAAGGAGGTGCCACAGAACTGGGCGGCCAAGAGCACGGGCAGCACCCTGGGCGGCACGGTGGTCGCGGACACACCGGTCGGATGGGCTTTATCGAGGCTGGCGCGCATGGATCAAATGTCTGGGGCCGATGTTAGGCCACCAAGAAAAACGCGCCGCGGGGCTACCGGGCGCGTCTTGCGGCATCGCGATTTGGCGGAAGGAGCGGGATTCGAACCCGCGGTGGGCTGTTAACCCACACACGCTTTCCAGGCGTGCGACTTAAACCACTCATCCATCCTTCCGGGTAACCGAAAATTATAGCGGCTTGCCCTTCAGGGCCTCCTGCACAGCCTGCGCAACCGCGACCTGAAGGTCCTCACGCATGCGCTCCGCCAGGCTCGCCGCCACCTCCTGTGCAGCCTTCGAAGCGATGCGGTCGGCCAGCAAGGAAACCGCGGGTGCGACGCTTGCGTGCACCCGCTGCTCCAGCGTGGCCTGTATGCGCACGACCAGTTGGGCCAGCAGTTGGGCCTCCAGCGTCTGGAGGTCCAGGGCGGTGGATGCCTGTACCGGCACCGCGGTGTTTGCCGGCGGCGTCTGCCCTGGAATCAACACCTCGGTCAATGTCGGCAATTGAATGGGTGGTGCGGACATGGACATCATGAGAAAGCATGGTGAGCCGGTTGGATCCCCTGCGCGCGCCACGATCGCCAACGGGCCTGGCCGGCCGCTTTGGCTTCGGGCTGATCGGCGACGACCTCAATCACCTTGGGGAACTGAGCGGCGTGAATCGGCAAGGACAGGCCCAGGTTGATCAGAACGTCGCGGTCCTGGGGCCAATTCGCCGCGGACTTCAGTTCTTCGTCATCGGGAGCCCACAGCCATACGGGCGCTCTGAGAACCCGCGTGGAAGCATCTTGGGCGGTCCAGCGGACATGCGGCATGAAGCTGCCGGGTTCGGCCACCCAGAGTTGCTCGTCCAATCGCGCCATCTCATGGCCCCGTCCCGCCACCAGAACCCGCGACCCCAAGGCCAGGGCCTTGCGCGTCAAGCGAAGAGCGTGCTCCGCCGGATCGGGCACCCCGGTGTGGAAGGCCACCGGCGAAACGGGCTCAGTCATCGGGCTTGGGACAGGAGGTAATGCGTGAGCAGGGGGACCGGGCGGCCCGTGGCGCCTTTGCCCGCTCCACTCTTCCAGGCGGTACCGGCGATGTCCAGATGCGCCCACCGGTAGCGAGCCGTGAACTTCTTGAGAAACATGGCTGCCGTGATCGAGCCGCCCGCCCGCCCGCCCACATTGCCCATATCGGCGAAGTTGCTCTTGAGGGCATCTGCATATTCCTCGTCCAGCGGCATGCGCCAGGCCGGATCCAGTCCACGCTTGGCCGCTTGCAGCAGATCCTCGGCCAGTTCATCGTCCGACGAGAAAAGACCGCTGTGATGGTGGCCCAGCGCAATGACGCAAGCGCCTGTGAGCGTGGCGATGTCGATCACAGCCGCCGGTTTGAAACGCTCGGCATAGGTCAGGGCGTCACACAGGATGAGCCGGCCTTCGGCGTCGGTATTCAGGATCTCAATGGTTTGTCCCGACATCGAACGCACCACATCACCCGGCTTTACGGCACGGCCACTGGGCATGTTCTCGCAGGCGGGAATCAGGCCTACGACATTCACGCGGGGCTTGAGTTCGCCCAGGGCCTTGAAGGTCCCGAGGACGCTGGCTGCGCCCGACATGTCGAACTTCATCTCGTCCATCTCGGGTGCCGGCTTGATGGAGATGCCACCCGTATCGAAGGTAATGCCCTTGCCCACCAGCACCACCGGCGATTCACTGCGTGCCGCCCCCTGGTACTGCATAACAATGAACTTCAGGGGTTCGTCGGATCCTTGCGACACCGCCATGAACGCGCCCATGCCCAGCTTCTTGACAGCCGCGTGATCGAGCACCTGGACCTTGAAGCCGTGCATCTTGGCCAGCTGACGGGCTTGCTCGGCCAGGAAGCTCGGCGTGGCATGGTTGGCAGGACGATTGGCACATTCGCGTGCCACTTCCACGCCGCTGGCCAAGGCCGCCCCGCGCCGCAATCCAACAGTGACTGCAGTCGCATCGGCCTTGCCGCAGGCCAGCGTCACCTTCAACAGGCGCCCGGCGGCCTGCGCAGTGGGCTTGGTGTGGCGGTACAGGTAGACCGAATCGCTGACGGCCATGGCCAGCGCCTCCGCGTGTGATTCCGTGAGCCGGGAAGAGCCGACCTGCGCGACGGCCAAATGGGTCACGCCCAAGCCCTTGACAGCCGCCAAACCGGCGGAGACGGCAGCCTTGAAGGACTTGGCGGCGTCGTCGGCCGCCACCGCAAAGATCAGTCGCTGGGCCTTGAGTCCAGTCGGCCGGTGAACATACAGGCACCGCCCCGCCTTGAGTTCGAGGTCACCACTCTTGACCGCATCGCGGAGCACGGTGGCCACCGACGCTTCCACGTCGCCGGGCATGGTTGTTCCCGCCACGACCACCATGAGCGCATCCGCCCCCAGACCGGCCAGTCCAGCGGTGCCAAGCGCAACAGATTTGAAGTCCATAATTCGAGTGCTCCTGAACAGTCCTCCATGTTATTCGATACCTCCGTCCGCCGGGAGTTGGCACGGTCCTTCGGGGCGACCTTGGTCGTGCTGATGACCATCGTGTTTACGCTCGGTTTGGTCCGCACCGTCGGCGCCGCCGCGCAGGGAAAGGTGTCTGCGCAGGATGTCTTGCTGTTGCTGGGGCTTTCGGGCATCAGTCAGTTGGCGCCGCTCTTGGCCCTGTCCATGTTCATCGCCGTGGTCCATACGATGGGGCGCATCTGGCGGGACAGCGAGATGGTGATCTGGAACAGCGCGGGGATCAGCCTGCAGCGTTTCATGCGTCCCGTCTGGCGCATGGCATGGCTCGTTTGCGTGGCCGTGGCCGCCTTGGTGTTCTTTGTGACACCGTGGATGAACCAACAGGCTGCCGAGTTGGTTCAGCGCTACACCGAACGATCAGACCTCTCGCGCGTCACGCCGGGCGCCTTCCAAGTGTCCCGAGACGGCCGCAGTGTCTTCTTCATCGAGCGGGATCGCACCGAGAGTCAGGAGATCCCAACCAGCGCAAGAAGCGTCTTCATCCACACGCAAACAGGCGACCGGGAGACGCTGACCACGGCCAACAGTGGGCGACTCGAGTCCCGTCCTGACGGGCGTTACCTGGCTCTGAGCCAAGGCCATCGCCTGGATCGAGACGCCTCGACCACCGAAAGCACGCAGGCGACGTTCGCCTCGGCTTATGTGCGCATCGGCGACGCACCGCAGACGACCCGCACCGCCCTCACGCCCAAGACAATGGGCACTTGGCCGCTGATGCAGTTGCACTCACCCGAGGCCGATGGTGAACTGGCGTGGCGATTCGGCCTTGCGCTGGCCGCCTTGAATCTGCTGGTGTTGGGCGTCGTGCTTTCCGTCAGCAACCCACGCAAGCCCAGCCAGTGGGGCGTGTTGTTCGCGTTGTTGGCTTTCGTCCTGTACTTCAACTTGATCAATCTCACCCAATCCTGGGTTCAAACCCAACGCCTGGGTTTGTGGGAAAGTCTGGCGCTCCTGCACGGTGGCACGGCCTTGCTCGCCTGGTCCATGCTGATTTGGCGGGCGCAAAGCTTGGGCTGGCGACTTCAGGGGCACCTGCTGCGCTCGAGCACAAGGCCCACGCCAAGATCAGTCGAGGGCGCGCTTTGAGAACGGTCCAGCGCTTGATTTACCGCGAGGTGCTCGCAGCAGTCGCCTTCACGACATTGGCCTTCCTGGCCCTGATGTTCTTTTTTGACTTCGTCGATCAACTCGGTCGCATCGGCAGAACGGGCTTCACACTGACTGCAGCCCTGCTGTCAACCACACTGGAACTGCCGGGCCGCTTTTACGAACTGTTTCCCATCACCGTCCTGATCGGCAGTATCTATGCCCTGTCGCGCCTCGCGCAATCGAGTGAGTTCACCATTTTGCGCACAGCAGGCCTCGGGCCATGGCGCGCACTGGGCATGCTGTCGGTCGTGGGCGTGGTGTTTGCAGTACTCACGTTTGTGGTGGGCGACTGGCTGGCGCCCGCCGCGGCACAGAAGGGTGTGGCCGTGCGAGCAGCCGCTTCCGGGGGATTGACCGTTGGCCGCGCAGGGGCTTGGCTGCGCGACCGGATCGAGGCAGACGGACAAGGCCCGGTGACCGTCTCCGTCCATGTCGCCCGCTTGGGTGCAGCCGGGGAATTGGAAGGCGTTCGCATCTATGAATTCGATACGGCTGGCCGACTGCAGCGGCGTATCGAAGCCCAACACGCCAGGGCGGATGAGGATGGCCGCTGGCAACTTCAGGGCGTGCGCGTCGACCATTGGGACCGCACGGACGGATGGTCGCGACAACAACAAGCCGAACGTCTGGAGTGGGCGGGCAACCTCAAGGCCAGTGTCGTCTCGGCCGCTGTGTTGCCGGTCGGCACCATGACCACCTGGGAACTTTGGCGGTACAGCCGCCACCTCTCGCAACAGGATCAGGCCTTCGCGCAACACGCAATTGCTTTTTGGAAGAAAGCCCTCTACCCCATGGCCTGCTTCGTCATGCTGGGCTTGGCCCTTCCCTTCGCCTATCTGCACGCGCGGGGTGGAGGCATCAGTTGGAGGGTGTTTGGCGGCATCATGATCGGTATCAGCTTCATGGTGTTCAACAACCTCTCCAACCATCTCGGCCTGCTCCAAGGATGGTCACCCTGGGTGGCCGCGGCGGCGCCGGGACTGTTCTACCTCATGCTTTCGCTGGGCGCCTTCGCCTGGCTGGTTCGATACCGATGACTGCCGTACACATGCCACCACGGCCCACCCCATGAACGCACCCGCACCCGTACGCACCCCCGTCCCACCCAGCCGACTACCGGCCGTGGGGACCACCATCTTCACCGTGATGTCGGCGCTCGCACAGGAACATGGTGCGGTCAACCTCGGCCAGGGCTTCCCGGATTTCGGCAGCGACCGCCAGTTGCTGGACGGTGTTACCCACGCCATGCACGCGGGCTTGAATCAATACCCACCGATGGCCGGCATACCCAGCTTGCGAGAGGTCGTGGCGGAGAAGATCGAAGCGCTCTATGGCCAGCGCTATGACCCGACCAGCGAGATCACGGTCACGGCCGGCGCCACCCAGGCCATCCTCACGGCGGTGATGGCCATCGTGCAGCCGGGCGATGAGGTGATGGTGCTGGAGCCCTGCTACGACAGCTACATCCCGAACATCGAGCTCGCCGGCGGTCGGGTCGTTCGCGTGCCGCTCACCCCGGGGAGCTTTCAACCCGATTTTGATCGGCTGGCGGCAGCCTTGAGCCCGCGCACCCGTGCGCTCATCATCAACAGTCCGCACAATCCCAGTGGCGCCACCTGGAGTGCGGCCCAAATGAGCCGCCTGGAGGCTCTCCTGGCGCCAACCGATGTGCTGCTCATCAGTGATGAGGTCTATGAGCACATGGTCTTTGATGGCCAAGCCCACCAGAGTGCCAGCCGATATCCCGGCTTGGCCGCACGCGCCTTCGTGGTGTCCAGCTTTGGCAAGACCTTTCACGTCACGGGTTGGAAGGTGGGCACCGTGGCCGCACCGGCTGCGCTCACCGCTGAGTTTCGGAAGGTCCATCAATTCAATGTATTCACGGTGAACACGCCCATGCAGCATGCCCTGGCGGGCTACCTGCGCAACCCGGAACCCTACAGGACGCTGCCGGCCTTCTACCAGGCCAAGCGCGACCGATTCCGTGAGGGTTTGGCGGCCACCCGCTTCCGCCTCCTGCCCTGCCCAGGGACCTATTTCCAGTGTGTCGACTATTCGGCCGTCTCCAGCCTCGCAGAGGATGCCTTCTGCCGCTGGCTGACCCAGGAAATCGGCGTGGCGGCCATCCCGCTGTCGGCGTTCTATGCCGAAGGCTTCGACCAGGGTATCGTGCGCTTTTGCTTTGCCAAGCAGGAGGCCACGCTGGACGAGGCGCTCCGGCGACTGGCCCGGCTCTGAATCGCCCGCGTATCCCATTGAATCCCGCTCCGCCGCCCTGACAGCCGCTTTCCCCTCATGCCCACCGAACTGATCGCACAACAGCAAGACGCGGCCCTGGTGCTCACCTTGCGAGACCCGGACACGCGCAATGCCCTCTCGCGGGAGGTGTATGCGCGCGGTGTGGAGCTCATCAAGTCAGCCGCGGCAGACCCCTCCATCCGGGCGCTGGTCCTGCGCGGCGATGGGGACACCTTCTGCGCTGGGGGCAACCTGCAGCGCATCCTCGGTGTGCGCGGCATGGGTCCGGAAGAAGGGGCTCGGTTCCAGCGCGAATCGGTGGATCTGCTCGCGGCATGGGTGATGGCCATGGCCGAGTGCCCCAAACCCGTGATCGCCGCGGTCGAAGGTTATGCGGCCGGCGCCGGTGCATCGCTGGCGCTGGCCTGCGATTTGGTGGTGGCCAGCCGGGAGGCCAAATTCGTGATGAGCTATGCACGAGTTGGCTTCAGCCCCGACGGCGGCGGCAGTTGGCAGCTCGCCCGCTTTCTGCCTCGCGCATGGGCCCTCAAAGCGCTTTGGCTGGGCACGCCCTTGGACGCTGAACGCTTGCATCAGCACGGCCTGGTCACAGATCTGTGCGAACCGGGTCAAACACATTCCACCGCGCTTTCACTGGCCGCACAGTTGGCCCGCATGGCCCCCAATGCGGTCGCCAGCGTCAAGCGTCTGTCCCAACAAGCGCTCCAGCATGAGCTTTCGGCTCAACTCGTGGCCGAGCGCGAGCACTTCGTGGCCAACCTGTTTCATCCCAATGGCGCAGAGGGCCCAACAGCCTTCCTGGAAAAGCGCCACCCCCGCTTCGAGTAGACACCACCATGGACGCCTACACCGGCACCCGAACGCCCCGCGAACTCCCCTTTTCCCCTGATGCCCTGGAAGCCCACCTGCGGATGCAGCTACCCGGTTTCCAGGGGCCTCTGTTGATCGAGCAGTTCAAGGGTGGGCAAAGCAATCCCACCTACCGGCTGAGCACGCCCGCGGGACGCTATGTCATGCGCAGCAAGCCCGGCCCCGTGGCCAAGCTGCTGCCCTCGGCCCATGCCATCGAGCGCGAATTCCGGGTGATGAAAGCCCTGGCCAGCAGCGCGGTGCCCGTGGCCCGTATGCACCTGTTGTGCGAGGACGAGTCCGTCATCGGACGTGCCTTCTACATCATGGAGCACGTCGACGGCCGTGTGCTGTGGGACCAGTCACTGCCCGGCCTGGATCAGGCCAGCCGCGCCGCCATCTACGACGAGATGAACCGGGTGCTGGCCGCGCTGCACACGGCCGACGTGCAGGCCCTGGGCCTATCCGACTACGGCAAACCGGGAAGCTATTTCGAGCGCCAGATCGGCCGCTGGAGCAAACAATACGCGGCCTCGGTCACGCAGCCGATCGACGCCATGGACCGCCTGATCGAGTGGCTGCCAGCCCACATGCCGGCCAGCGCACGCGATGAATCACAGGTCTCGATCGTGCACGGCGACTTCCGACTCGACAACCTCATGTTCCACCCCACCGAGCCCCGGGTCCTGGCGGTTCTCGACTGGGAGCTGTCCACACTGGGTCACCCGCTGGCGGACTTCAGCTACCACTGCATGGCTTGGCACATACAGCCCGGTGCCTTCCGAGGAATCGGCGGCCTGAATCTGCATGACTTGGGCATTCCCGGAGAGGCCGCCTACATCGATGCCTACTGCCGACGCACCGGTCGGGATTCCGCCGCGGCGCGTGCCGTGCTGGCGCAAGACTGGAATTTCTATTTGGCCTACAACCTCTTTCGCATGGCCGCCATCCTGCAGGGGATTGCCAAGCGTGTGGACAGCGGCACGGCTGCGAGCGAGCAAGCCCGCCAAGCGGGCTCAGGGGCTCGCCCCCTGGCCGAACTGGGCTGGGAATTCGCTCAACGCGCTTGAAAGGAACACATGGACTTCAGCTACTCACCCAAGACCCAGGCCCTGCGAGAAAAGCTCCAGGCCTTCATGGATCAGCACGTCTATCCGGCCGAGCAGGCCGTGCACGACGAATTGGAAGCCAACACGGCGGCTGGAAAGCGGTGGACACCGCTGCAGACCATCGAGCGACTCAAACCCGTGGCCCGTTCTCAGGGATTGTGGAACCTGTTTCTCCCCGATAGCCCTCTCGGCGCCGGACTGAGCAACCAGGAATACGCCCCGCTGGCGGAAATCATGGGGCGTGTACCCTGGAGCAGCGAAGTGTTCAATTGCTCGGCTCCGGATACCGGCAACATGGAGGTGTTGGTACGCTACGGCACACCCGCACAGCAGGAGCAGTGGCTCAGGCCGCTCCTGGCTGGCGAGATCCGCAGCGCCTTTGCCATGACCGAACCGGCAGTGGCCTCATCCGACGCGACCAACATCGAAGCCCGCATCGAGCGGCGCGGCGATGGGTATGTGATCAATGCGCGGAAATGGTGGACCAGTGGTGCCGGAGACCCGCGGTGCCGGATCCTCATCTTTATGGGCAAGACCGACCCCGAGGCTCCCCGCCATTCTCAGCAAAGCATGGTCCTGGTCCCCATGGACACGCCCGGCGTCAAGGTTTTGCGCCCCTTGAACGTTTTCGGATTCGATGACGCACCGCATGGCCATATGGAAGTCGATTTCACCGATGTGCACGTGCCGGCCTCCAACATACTCCTGGGTGAAGGCCGTGGGTTTGAGATCGCGCAGGGGCGACTCGGACCTGGCCGCATTCACCATTGCATGCGCTTGATCGGATTGGCCGAGCGATCACTCGAACTGATGTGCCGGCGCGCCAGCGCACGCGTGGCCTTTGGCAAGCCCGTGGCAGCCCAGACCGTGACCCAGGAACGAATCGCCGAGGCCCGTTGCCAGATCGAGCAGGCCCGCCTGTTGACGCTCAAGGCCGCCTGGATGATGGACGTTGCCGGGAACAAGACGGCCAAGGCCGAGATCGCCATGATCAAGGTGGTCGCGCCCAACATGGCCCTGCGGGTCATCGATTGGGCCATGCAGGCCTATGGCGGTGCAGGCGTCAGCCAGGACACGCCTTTGGCGCACTTCTATGCCAATGCCCGCACGCTGCGTCTGGCTGACGGTCCGGATGAAGTGCACCGCAACGCGATCGCGAAGCTGGAGTTGGGCAAGTACGCGCCAAATGACAAGCCGGCTCGATAATGGCGAGATCTGCCCGTAGCTCAGCTGGATAGAGCAGCTGCCTTCTAAGCAGCAGGTCGGGGGTTCGATTCCCTCCGGGCAGGCCACTCGACCCACTGTCCGTCCCGAAGCACCTCACACGGACGGTAGTCCGCCTTGTAGGCCATCTTGGGGCTCTCGGCAATCCAGTAGCCCAAATACAGGTGCGGCAGGCCGAGTTTTCGGGTCTGCTCGATCTGCCAGACCACGTTGTAGGTGCCGTAGCTCGCCGCGTCATCGGGCTCGTAGAAGGTGTAGACCGCCGAGATGCCGTCATTGAGCACGTCCAGAATGGACACCATCTTCAATGCGCCCAGTGACCCATCGCTCGTCGGGTCGCGGAATTCCACAAGGCGAGAGTTCACCCGGGTCTGCAGGAGGAACTGCGTGTACTGCTCGACGTTGTCGTGGTCCATGCCCCCACCGCTGTGCCGGTGGGTTTGGTACTTCAAGTAGAGCTGGTAGTGCTCCGGCAGGAAGCACAGCCGCAACACCCGAACATGCAGGCTCTGGTGGCGCTTCCAGGCCCGTCGCTGGCTGCGTGTCGGTGAGAAATCGCCCACCACGACCCGAAGGGGAACACAGGCGCTGCAGCCGTCGCAATAGGGGCGGTAGGTGAACAGGCCACTGCGGCGAAATCCGTTGGTGACCAGCCCGGAGTAGACGTCGTTGTGGATGAGGTGGCTGGGCGTGGCCACCTGCGATCGTGCCTGCCGCCCCGGCAGGTAGCTGCAGGGGTATGGCGCGGTTGCATAGAACTGCAAGGACGCCAGCGGAAGCTCTTTGGGTGCGGTCACGCCAGGAGGTTCAAAGCCAGATGGGTCAACACAGGGTCCGGAAGGCTCAGGTCAGGGCTGAAGTGGCCCCGTCCAACAATTTCCAATCATTCGGATCATAGAACCATTCCTCCGGCTGCGGTAGGGCAACGACCGTCTCGAGATGGGCCAGAAATGCGGTGCGGGAGACCTCCGCAGCACCCATTGAGGCCAGGTGTCGGGTGTTCTGCTGGCAGTCGATCCATTCGATGCCGCGGCGCCGACAGGCCACCACCAGCGCGGCCAGCGCCCATTTCGAGGCGTCTGTGCACCGGCTGAACATGGACTCGCCAAAGAACATGCGGCCGATATTCACCCCGTAAAGCCCACCCATCAGTTCCCCATTCATCCAGATCTCGAAGGAATGCACCCGGCCCGCTTGATGCCAGGCCCCATAAGCCGCCTCCATCGCCGCGGTGATCCATGTGCCCACCCGCCCGTCTCGAACCATCTGTGCGCAGGCGCGGATGACCGCCTCACAGTCATGATCGACGCGAATCTCGCAAGCTGGAGAGGCCAGGAAGCGGCGGAGCGTCTTGGACAGGGAGCGCGAGAGGGCGAAGTCGGCTGTCTTGAGCACCATGCGCGGGTCCGGCGCCCACCACAGGATGGGCTGACCCTCGCTGAACCAAGGGAAGATGCCGTTCTGATAGGCCCTCTCCAAGCGAGCAATCGACAGGTCCGCGCCGATGGCCAGCAGCCCCGACAATCCGCTGTCCGGCCCGAGGGCCTGCGCCACTGGTGGGAAAGGCTGATCCGCCTCGATCCAGACAATCGGCGCGGTCCGCTGCATGGGTCGTGCTACCGGCCTTGCTCAGGCGTAGGTGATCCACTCGCGTCGCACCGGATGCTCCAGGTGCGGCAGCGTGTTGAAGGCCAGTAACTCAAGCCGCTTGGCGGAGAACACCATTTCGGTCAGCGCACTGTTGCGCAGGCGCATGTTGAGGTCGATGGCCGTGGCTGCCGGTGCACCCAGCACATGTGCCACAGCGGTGGAGATCGGCCCTCCACTGCTGACCACCAGCACCGGCTGTCCTGCATGAGCAGCCTGAACGTGTGACAAGACTTCCACCACGCCGCGTTGGAATTCACCATAGGACGGCATCCCCAGCGGGGCGATACGACCCTCCATCCAGGCCAACAAGGCCTGCCGCAGGCGGCGGAAGTGCGCCTTGAAGCCCTCCGCTGAATCCGGCGACGGCAGTGGCTCGCCGCCGAGGGCGTTCAGCAGGGCCAGGCTGTCGTACTCGTTCAAACCCGGCCACTCCTGGGGCTCGACCGCCGCATCACGGGCTTGCCGGGCCCCTCCGGCCTGGGTCCAGCCTTCAACCAGGGCATCCCAGGACTGCCGGTGCCGCTGCAGGCTTCCGCGCAGCACGGCCGCAGGGCGCACCCCTCGTTGCGCCAGCGCTTCTCCCAAGGCGGAGCATTGTCGATGGCCCAATTCGCTGAGCCGATCGTAATCGTCCGCGCCGAAAGACGCTTGTCCGTGGCGCACCAGGTAGAGGGTTCCCATGACGCCAATTGTCTCTGTTCTCACCCCAGCCAGGCGGGCGCGTGCGGGTCACAATGTGCACGCTGCGCACGATTCTGCGGTCACAAGGGTCACAACAGGCGTGGCCTCCCATTCCCAACCCATCAGGAGCCGAAGTTGATTTCAGGTGTGAAGGCGCTCATCTTCGATGTCTTTGGGACATTGGTGGACTGGCGGGGTTCGATTGCCCGCGAGTCCCAACAGCACTTGCAGCCCTTGGGCATCCAGGCGGACTGGCTGGCGTTTGCCGATGCTTGGCGCGGCGAGTACCAAGGTGCGATGCAGGAAGTGCGCAGCGGACGAATGCCCTTTTGCAAGCTTGATGTCCTGCACCGTCGAAACCTGGACCTCACCTTGCAGCGTCTGGGGTTCACGCTGAAACAGGTGCCCGAACAGACAAGGCGCCAACTCAACAACGCGTGGCACCGGCTTGATGCATGGTCCGATGTGGGGCCAGGCTTGACGGAGTTGCGAAACGCTTACCGCCTCGCACCCTGTTCCAACGGACACATCGGTCTGATGGTGGACCTGGCCCGACACAACCGCTGGCACTGGGATGCGATTCTGGGCGCGGAAGTGGCGGGTGACTACAAGCCCAAGCCCATCGTCTACCGGCGCGCCTGTGAACTGCTGGACCTGCAGCCACAGGAGGTCATGATGGTGGCGGCCCACTCCGATGACTTGGCCGCTGCAGCCAAATGCGGCCTTCGAACCGGTTTCCTGCCTCGGCCGGATGAACACGGACCGGGACGCGGTGAGGCGGCTCCCGCGCAGGCGGTGGACTTCCTGTTCGGCCTCTCCGGATTGAGCGGCCAGACCGAGCGACCCGCGCAGCCTTGAGCCGCGCAGGTCTCATACCGATGGGTTGCTCAGAACTTGTAGGACGCCTGAAGGTAGAAGGTCCGGCCACGCCCGTCGTGGTAACGCGGGTCGAAGCCCACCATATTGCCCCCATCGAGTTTGAGGGTCAGCGGGGGCCGCCGGTTGAAGGCATTGAGCAGACCTGCCGTCAGCGTCATCGTCTTGTTCACTGCATAGCGGCCCTGCCAGTCCAGGGTCATGTAGGCCGGCACATCCAGACCCTCGAATTCCACGAAGGACCCGAATCCGCCGGTTGAGGTGGCCAACCGCACCGGGGAGTCATCCTCGGAGTACGACACGTCCTTGTACCCAGGGCGGTACTTCACGATGAAGGTATTGGACATCGGGCCTGTTTGGAGCGTGGTGCTCACCCGAGCCAAGGTCCGAAAGGCCACGGCGCCATCGCTGCCGTACTTGCCCAGACTGGTCTCCTTCCCATCGCCGAAACCCAGGTCGTAGTAGGAGTCGAAGAGGTAAGTCACCACGGCCGTGGTCGATAGGCTGCCCATGGGCAATTTCTGGTTGAGGGTCACATCCAGATCCAGGCCGGAGGACTTGATCAGCGCTGCATTGAAGGGAACGCTGTTGAACGTGAGGATGGGACGACCCGTGGCCGACTCGGTGGTGATGTTGAATAGCGAGCGATAGGTCGAAAACTTGGAGAAGGCGGTCGACTCCGGTACGGAGGTGATGCCATCCCGGATTTGCACCGACCACCAATCGGCGCCCACACTCAAGGTGTTGCTGGGCTCCAGGCGGAAACCAACCGTCCATTGCTTGGACAACTCGGGCTTCAAGCCGGCACTGCCGCTGAAGGGGTTGCCCCCACTCTGTTGCTTGTACTGCGTGGGGATGCTGCGACATCCCACCGCCAGCGGGTCGGGAGCCGATACGGGGCATCCATACTGATTGCCCACCACGCCGGCGTCGATCAGCGGCAAGGTGATGTCATCCATCGCCGGTGCCCGGAAACCGGTACCCACCGATCCGCGCATCAGCACTTGCTGGGTGGGTTGGAGTCGGAAAGCAAGCTTGTAGGTGGCTTTGGACGCAGGCTCACCTTGGGTTGCCGAGGCCACAGGATTCAGGTCGGCATCGAAATTGCGACTGTTGCGGATCGCCGTGTAGCTGTCATGACGCACGGCACCGGTGACCTCCAGGATCTTGGCCAGAGGGATCTGTAACTCGACAAAGGCGCCGCGGGCACGGCGGGATGAATCGAAGGGCAAGGAACCGTTGCCCGAACCCACCGGGAAGTCGGCGAAATTCGGCTGGAATGCGTTGGGCCCTTGGGTGATCGGTGCCGGATCGGACACGTAACGCTGGCGACTGATGTCGGCGCCAAGGCCGATGTAGGCCTGTCCACCCGGAGCCTTGAAAGCGGGCCCTGATGCACGTATAGAGGCCAGATCCAGGGATGACGTGGACCGGTCAATGTCGCGAAGTATGGCCGGAGCAATCGCGGCACGCGATGCATCCGTGCCCTGTGCGAACGGATCGAACTTGCCCGTATTGATGAGGTCGTTCATCTTCAATCGGCTGACATAGCCACCGCCATACTGGCTGTCCAGGGTATTGCCAGACCGGATGAGGGACGCCGATACATCGAAGCCCGCCAGATTGCTCTCCAGGCCGGCCACCAGATGGTGCCCGCGCGTGAGGTAGTCGTTGGAGCGCAGGCCTGAATCGGCCAAACGCATGCCATAGACGACATCGGCCACCTCCGACTCCGAAATCCCGAACTCCGGCAGATAAGGCTTGACGTACTTGTTGTACAGCGTGCCGCCGATGGGCATGCTCAAGGGCTGAGCGGGCGGGGCAAAACGCCCATACATCGCCACATCGGAGAACATGCCTTCGACAAAGGCCCTCGTCTCCTTGCCCAAGCGCAGGGATGCGCTGCCATAGGCGTTGCGCCGCTCGGCTTCGGGTTGCGCCTCGACGGTTGAGGCGTAATCGAAACGGCAGGTGTTGCCCAGCCTGAAGGAGGCCGGGTTGGGGCCGCAGTTGCTGCCGTTGAGGGCACCCGGGCTGTAATTCTTCAGCAGGTCGTCGTTGCGATCGTAGAGTTGGATATTGGGCGGAACCGAATTGCCTGATGTCTCATAGAAGAAATAGTTCGTGCCCTTGTAGGTGAACGGAAATACACCCGACCGGGAGAAGTCGCGTTGCGATGCCTTGATGGCCTCGTCCTTCTGGAAGGAAGCGCCCAACAGCACATTGAATCCATCGCGGTCGTAATCACCGATGCCCTTGCTGAGGCTGGCACTGCGCTGTTGACCGCCGCCGGCCTGCGGACGCGACACTTTCAGGTCGATGCCGCCGTCTTGGGAGTTGGTCTTGGTGATGAAATTCACCACGCCCGCAATTGCGTCGGAACCGTAGATCGCCGATGCGCCGTCGGCCAGCACCTCGATGCGATCGATCGCCGACAAAGGCAGTTGTTCCAGGTTCACGCTTGACCCGGTGTTGTAGGGAGCCAAGCGCCGGCCGTTGAGCAGCACCAGGGTGTACTTGGACCCGAGGTTGCGCAGGCTGGCTGTCGTTACCCCGCCACCACCGCCGTTGACGGACTGCGCGCTCGTGGTGAACCCCTGCATGGAAGGCAAGGCCTGGATCAATTCTTGGGTACTGGTCGCACCTGAGCGGTCAATGTCGGTGCGGCTGATGGTGATGACCGGCAGCGCACCTTCTGCAGCAATCCGCTTGATGGAGGAACCCGTGACTTCTACGCGCTGATCGGTCTGGGCTTGCGCCACCGAATGGGTCAGCATGAAGCCTGAGGCGGCCACAAGACCGGCGATGGCCCGGGCGATGGGGTGGCGGTGGAACATGGCGGGGGATCTCCTCAAAATGCAGAGGCGCAACCGTGACGCCCCTTAACCTTATCGATTGTGAGCCTATTTGTCAGGGAAAGGAAAGTCACCAGCCCTCAAGGGCGGATTCGTGGCGAGTCCGCAACGCCGCCGAGCCCTTGCGGGACAGGCTCAGGAATGGCCATGATCCCAGGCCACGAGCGCATCGCGTCCCTGCACCGTCAGGTCCACACGAACGCCCACCGGTACCGTGACCTTCAAGGGCGTGTGGCCGAATGGAAATCCGGTCAGCACGGGGATGTCCAGATGCTGGCGGAGATGACCAACGGCACTTGAAAGCGTATACCCCCTGTCCAGCGGTGACGGCTTCCAATCGGAAAATTTCCCCAACAAGACCGCCTTCTGCCGCCCCAAGACACCGGCCTGCAGCAATTGCAGCAGCATGCGCTCCACGCGGTAGGGATGTTCGCCAACATCCTCCAGAAACAAGATGCCCTTGCGAACCTGGGGCCAGTGCGGTGTGCCCAACAGCGAGCAAACCATGGTCAGGTTGCCCCCCCACAATGTTCCCCGACAACCCAAGCCGTCAAACCCCGATTCCGTTCTGAAGCCCACCGCTTCCAACGATCCATCCATCGCCTCTTGAAAGCAGGCCACCGTGGTCTCGTTCTGCTCCCGGTGGTCATCGTCATCGTAAGTGCTGCGACCGAAGTCTTCGGCCGCCATAGGGCCATGCCAGGATGGGCACCCCTGATGGGCCAGCAAACCGCACTGAAGCGCGGTGAGATCGCTGTAGCCCACCCAGCGGGTGCCCTGCTCCACACTGCGGGCGAGCAGGGCCCAGTCCAGACGGTCCAAAAGCCGTGTCATGCCGTAGCCACCACGCGCTGCCATGGCCACCGATGGCGCTGCCTGGGCCACACGGTGCAGGGTGGCCAGGCGCTCCTCATCCGTCCCGGCAAATCGTTGTTGACGCCGTCCCACACTCGGGTCCAGTGAGACGGCATACCCGAGATCACGGAGGCGCCGTGCGGCTCGCTTCGCAGGCGCGCTGGATGTCAAGGCGCCCGCCGGGGCGTGGATGATCAGTTGAGCACTCATGACGGCTCGTCCTCGGTGGGGCGGCGTCCACGACGCTCGCGAAAGAAAGTGCGCAACTGAACCGCAGCGGCATCGGCCAAGACACCACCGTCAACCACCGTCTGGTGGTTGAGTGCCGGGATGGCGAAGAGATTGACGACCGAGCCCGCTGCGCCGGTCTTGGGGTCGGCCGCGGCAAACACCACACGCTTGAGGCGTGCGTGCAGCATGGCGGCCGCGCACATCGCGCAGGGCTCCAGGGTCACGTAGAGGGTTGCGCCGGGCATGCGGTAGTTGTTCAAGACCTCGCCCGCCGCCCGCAAGGCCAGCATCTCCGCATGGGCACTGGGATCACGAAGGGCAATCGGCTGGTTGTGGGCCAGCGCGATCACCCGCTCGTCCATGACCAATACGGCGCCCACGGGCACCTCACCCGACTGCCAAGCGCGCTCGGCCTGCTGAAGTGCCAAGGCCATGAAATGTTCGTCCTGGGGTTGAGGGCCCTTTGATGGCGCGGGATTCATAAGGTCTGCATCCTAACTGCGCCGTGGAATACAAAAAAAGGGGCCCCGAGGGGCCCCTTTGGTGCACAGACTTCTGGGATCAGAAGCGCTGGCTGTAACGCACGTACATGAAACGACCCGGGATTTCGTACTGAGGGTCGAAACTGTTGGCGAAGGTCGAGAACGCCTTGGGCGGCTGCTTGTTGAGCAGGTTGTTGATGCCGAAGGTGATCGTGCTCTTCATCGGGGTGCGCCAGCTGATCGCCGCATCGTTGTAGAACGTCGCGGGGATCACGTTGGTGCTGTTGGCGTCATCCGAGCACAAGCCGGGGTAGCCATACAGCGCCAGTTCGCAAGGCGCTGCCTCCACCTGACGCGACAGATAACGGGTCACCAGCGTTGCCGTCCAGTTGCCGTTCTCCACACGCGTGAGCAGGTTGCTGCGGATCTTCCAGAAGTTGCTGCGATCGTAATAGTTACCGACCAGGTTCTCGCCATCCTTGTCAATCTCGTAACGCTTCATGTAGGTGGTGTCCCAGTTGAAGCGCACGCGGCCGATCGGGGTCTTGGGCATCACGTAGTTCATCGTGACGTCGATACCCTCCACGTCGGTCGAGCCGAAGTTCAGGCCGGCGGACAGCAGGTTGGTGATCTGACCGCCCGGCGCCCGGGTGAACAGGGCGCAAGCGCCTTGATCGCCGTCGCGGATGCAGCGGCTCAGAATGGTGCCGCCACCCAGGCTGGAAATCGTGTCCTTCAGGGCGATCTTCCAGTAGTCCACCGAGATGTCGAAGCCGGGGATGGCCTCGGGGTTCATCAGCACACCGAAGGTGGTGGTGCGCGACTTCTCCGGCTTCAGGTTGGGGTTGCCACCCACGCTGATGCGGATCTGGCTGTTGCCCTGGTCATAGCCGCCGGCCGGCACGCCTTGCGCCGAGCATCGAGCCTTCTGCTCGGCCGTCAGGCCGTTGTAGCCACCACCGAAGGTGTTGGAACAGGGATCGGCGATCTGGGGGAAGCTGTCGGCCACGCCTTCGTACAGTTCACCGATGGACGGTGCGCGGAAGCCTTGCGACACGTTGGCCCGGATGGCGGCCTGCGTGTTCAGCTTCCACAGCACACCGGCCTTGCTGTTCGTCGTCACACCGAAGTTGGTGTAGTCCGAACGGCGGGTGGCCAACGACAGGTCAAGGCTGCGCACCATGGGCAGCTTGGACAGCAGGGGCAGCTGGACCTCGCCGTACATTTCCTTCACGCCGTAGCCGCCACTGGTCGGGGTGCGGGCATTGCCCGTGGTGTTGCCGGTGGCGATCAGCGCGTCAGGGCGGTCAAATCCAGACTCGTTGCGGCTCTCGAAGCCAGCCGCAAACGAGGCCATGCCGCCAGGCAGCTTGAAGAGGTCGCCCGAAAGGTTGGCATAGGTACTGCGCATCGAATAGCCCAGTACGTCATGCGCCTCGAAGCTGGTGTAGTTGATCATGTCCTGCGTGATGGTGCCCTTGGCACCCAGCAGGTTGATCGGCACGCAGCCCGCAATCAGCGTTCCCAAATTGCCCGGGGTGCTCACGCAAACCGGCTTGCCGGTGGCGTCACGCATGGAGGGGCCCAGGGCGTTGCGCAGGGCGATCAGGTTGAACAGACCAAAGGTGACATCGCTCTGGTAGTTGCGGGCGTTCATCATGCCTGCATCCCAGCTGTACTGCCGACCGCCCATGTCGAAGGTGCCCTTGAGGCCCACGCCGAAGGCCTGGGTGGTCACATCCTGGTTGAAGGAGCGGCCGCCTGTTTCCGAGGCACGGCGCTGAATCCGGGACACATCCTTGCCGAATGGGTTGTAGATGTTGTACTGGCTGATGGCGATGGTGCGGGCGATGGAACCTGCGCCAGGACCGGTTCCCAACACGATGGGCATCGAGGCCAGCAGTTGCTCGGAGCGGCGGTTGTTGAAGGTGGCCTGGAGTTCGGCCTGGACGTTGTTGCTGATGTCGTAGTTCGCGCGGGCGAAGACGGCCTTGCGTTCCTGCGGCGTCAGGAGGTAGTTCTCCGGCGCAAAGTTGTAGAAGTCGTTCGTGGCCCCGCTGGTGAGGAAGGTGCGGTAGTTGTTGCCCGACTGACCCGGGCTGTAGGTGAACTGACCCGCGGCACCATTGGGTTGTGTCTGGGTTCCCGAGCAGGTACCGGTGACCGTGCTGAAAGTCCCGTTACACACGGTGAAGCGGCCAAAAGGCGTGGTCGAGCTGCCGAAGAGGGTCCCCGTGCCAAAGACAGGCACCGCCGAGATCTCGCGCTCACCGGCCATGACCGGGTCTTCCTTCACATAGGAAACGCTCACCAGGCTGCGGAAACGATCCGCCGACGCACCGATGGTGATGTCATAGGCCTGGCGCTTGCCATCGCCCTGCGAGAAGCGGCCCATGTAGGCATTGGCCTCTGCGCCGGTGAAGTCCTTGCGCAGGATGATGTTCACCACGCCGGCGATGGCGTCTGAACCGTAGGTCACCGATGCGCCGTCTTTCAGCACTTCGATGCGCTCCACGGCAGCAGCGGGAATGGTGTTCAAGTCCACCGCTCCGCCGAGACCGGTGCCGCCAACCCAACGACGTCCGTTGATCAGCACCAGGGTGCGCTCCGAACCCAGGTTGCGCAGGCTGACGCGGGTTTCGCCGTTGCCGCCGTTGTTGAAGGTGGAGTTCAGGGTGGAGCCGTTGGCCGTCAGGTTCTGAATCACATCGCCGATGGAGGTCAGGCCCTGCGCCTGAATGTCGGCGCGATCGAGCGTGAAGATCGGCTGCGAAGTCTCGGCATCCAAGCGCTTGATCTTGGAACCAGTCACTTCCACGCGCGAGTCGGATTGAGCGCTGGCGGTAGTCACGGCCATGGCGCCACTCAGGGCCACCAGGACGCCGACCGCCACTTGGGTCTTTTTGAACATAACCTCTCCAGTAAAGGGAATACCGACGGCCCAACCGGGCCGCCACGGGTGCGTTGATTTTGGTGGCTGGAGGCAAACGAGAGGGAGCCTGCTAAACCCCTAGAAAGACAGTCGTGTGAATCTCAATACCGCCGGAAATTGGTCCAACACCTTAGATGAATGATTTAGATTGTTGATATATCTATATATTTTCAAAATTCTTGATGGCACATTGACATGAAAATGTGACGTTATCTTGTTGCATATTCACGACATTTCGAGCCGCCTCACTCCCATTCGATCGTCGCCGGCGGCTTGCTCGAAACATCGTAGGTCACGCGGTTGATGCCCCGAACCTCGTTGATGATGCGGCCACTGACGCGCTTGAGCAGGCTGTAGGGCAGTTCCGCCCAGTCGGCGGTCATGAAGTCACTGGTCTGCACGGCTCGAAGCGCCACGACATGGTCATAGGTTCTGCCATCCCCCATGACGCCGACACTCTTGACCGGCAGAAAAACGGCAAAGGCTTGGCTGGTCATCTCGTACCAGGTTTTGCCGACGTCGGCTGCTGCGCAGCGTCCCGCAGCCACATCTTGCTCAGCCACCCGGGTGGCTCGCAGTTCCTCGATGAAGATGTGGTCGGCACGGCGCAGCAGGTCTGCATACTCGGCCCTGACCTCACCCAGGATGCGCACGCCCAGGCCCGGGCCGGGGAAGGGATGCCGGTAGACCATGTCATGCGGCAGACCCAGGGCGACGCCCAGCGCACGCACCTCATCCTTGAACAACTCGCGCAGGGGCTCGAGCAGCTTCAAACCCAGCTGCTCCGGCAAGCCGCCCACATTGTGGTGGCTCTTGATGGTGGTGGCCTTCTTGGTTTGGGTTCCCCCGCTTTCCACCACATCCGGGTAGATCGTGCCTTGGGCCAGAAAGGTGGCCCCCTTCACCGCCGCGCCCTTGCCGCCAGATGGACCGCCTGCCGATTTCAGACGGGCAGCCTCGGTCTTGAACACCTCCACAAAGAGACGGCCGATGATCTTGCGCTTGGCCTCCGGGTCTTGCACGCCGGCCAGCTCTTTCATGAACAAGGCTTGCGCGTCCACCCGCACCACCTTTGCATGCAGCCGGCCGGCGAACATATCCATCACCAGTTCGCCCTCGTTCAAGCGCAGCAGGCCGTGGTCCACAAAGACGCAGGTCAGCTGATCACCAATGGCGCGATGGATCAATGCAGCCGCCACGCTCGAATCCACCCCACCGGAGAGCCCCAGGATCACCTCCTCATCGCCCACCTGTTCCCGAATGCGGGCCACGGCTTCAGCGATGTAGTCGCCCATGACCCAGTCGCCGCGGCAGCCGCAGATCTCGCGGACGAAACGATGGAAGATGGCCACGCCCTGCAGCGTGTGGGTCACCTCGGGATGGAACTGGACCGCATACAGGCGGCGGCCTTCGTCGGCCATGCCGGCAATGGGGCAACTGGGGGTACTGGCCATCAGCTTGAAGCCCGGCGGCAGCGTGGTGACCTTGTCTCCATGGCTCATCCACACCTTGAGCATGCCGTGTCCCTCTTCCGTGCGGAAGTCCTCGATCGCATCGAACAGCCGGGTGTGTCCGCGCGCGCGCACTTCCGCATAGCCAAATTCACGGGTATCGCTCCACTCTACGGTACCGCCGAGTTGAACCGCCATGGTCTGCATGCCGTAGCAAATACCCAGTACCGGAACGCCCAGTTCAAAGACCACCTGGGGGGCGCGAAGTTGATGATCCTCGTAGGTACTCGCGTGCGAACCCGACAGGATGATGCCCGCGGGTGCAAAGGATCGGATGAAGTCCTCGCTGACATCATTGGGGTGAATCTCACAGTACACCTGGGCCTCCCGCACGCGCCGCGCGATCAGTTGCGTGACCTGAGAACCGAAATCGAGGATGAGGATCTTCTGGTGTGACATGGTCATTCAGGCCGTTGAGGGCGTTGAGGTCGGCTTCGGTGCGCGGCTGAAGTGGCGAATGGCAATGACGGCGCCGGCGACCTGAAGTGCCGAACAGGCAAAGAAGGGAAGGCCGACCATCGGATGCGAAGGATCGAGGTGAGAAACGGCACCCAATAGGCCCGCGCCGATGACCGGCGCGGCCACGGCCATGGCGCTGGTCAGCGATGCCACGGACCCCATGGCCGTGCCCTGCTCCCGGTCGGATGCCGCATTGGAGATCAGGCTTTGGACCGACGATCCGATGGTGAAGCCCAGGAGGTTGAACACCACGATGGCCATCATCATCCAGCCCTCCGTCGCCAGCCCCCAAGCCAGGTAGCCCAACGCCGAGGACACCAGGCCCATCTGCACCAGTTGTTGGGGGCTCAGCCGCTTGAGCAGCCAACGCAGCAGCCCGCCCTGCACCACGGCCGCGGTCACGCCCACCACGAACAGGGACCAGCCGTTTTCCTTGGGTCCCCAATTGAACTTGAAGCTGCAGTACAGCACCCAGGTCATGTGCAGGATGAACTGCGCCAAGTTCGACAGGGCAACCACCCACAGCAGGGGCTTCACGCCGGACAGCGCCGCCAGTCCGGCCAGGGAACTGATGGGATTGGCCTTGCGCCAGTCAAAGGGCACCCGCTTCGCCGGTGGCAGCGACTCGGGCAGTATCAGCCAGCCGTAAAAGGTATTGAGCACCGCCAGCGTTCCCGCGACATAGAACGGCAGGTGAAGGTCGATGTCGCCCAACACGCCCCCCATCACCGGACCGAGCACATAGCCCACCCCAAACATGGCACCCACCAAACCAAAGCGCCGCGCCCGGTCCTCCGGCGCACTGATGTCGGCCACATAGGCGTGAGCCACCGCGGCATTGGCCTGCATGGCGCCACCCACCGCCCGTACCGCCACCAAGACCCACAGCGCCTGCGCCATGGCTGTGGCGAAGAAGTTGAGGGCCAGGCCCAGGAAACCGATGAGCAGTACCGGCCGGCGCCCATAGCGGTCCGACAGACGCCCCAGGATGGGGGCTCCAAAAAAATTGGCAATGCCGAAGGCGAAGGCCACGACCCCATACCAAAAGGCATGGTCCACGGCGTCCGAGGTGAATTGCCCCACCAGCGGCGGGAGCACGGGGATGATCAGCCCCACCGACACCATGTCGATGAGTACCGTGATCAGGATGAAAGGCATGGCCGGCGCACGGCCGGCTCGGGGATTCAACATGGACTGTGACGGCAATGGCCCCAAAACCGCGTGCCAAAACGCCGTTGCAAACGAGCGTTGGCGCGCCTACTCCATGCGGTAGTTGGGCGCTTCCTTGGTGATCTGCACATCGTGCACGTGGCTTTCGCGGATGCCGGCAGCCGTGATTTGAACGAACTCGGCACGCTCGTGCATTTGCGCAACACTCGAGCAGCCGCAATACCCCATGGCTGCGCGCAGGCCTCCGGCCATCTGAAACACGATGCTGACCATCGATCCCTTGTATGGCACGCGACCCTCAATGCCCTCGGGTACGAGCTTGTCGGCATTGGGGTTGGTGGTCTCGTCGTTCTCCTGAAAGTAGCGGTCAGCCGATCCGGCCTTCATGGCACCGATCGAGCCCATGCCGCGGTAGCTCTTGTAGCTGCGACCCTGGTAGAGGATGACCTCGCCGGGCGCTTCCTCGGTACCGGCGAACATGCCGCCCATCATCACGGTGCTGGCTCCGGCGGCCACGGCCTTGGCGATGTCGCCCGAGAACCGGATTCCGCCGTCGGCGATAAGCGGCACACCGCTGCCTTTCAGGGCGGAGGCCACATTGTCAATGGCGGTGATCTGCGGAACACCGACCCCGGCCACGATCCGGGTGGTGCAGATCGATCCCGGGCCGATGCCGACCTTCACCGCATCCGCCCCGGCTTCCCCCAGAGCCAGGGCGGCCGAACCGGTGGCGATGTTGCCGCAGATCACA